>CAMZGT010000003.1 GCA_947306495.1 uncultured Acinetobacter sp. | reverse complement strand
TCGTTTAAAACCGGTTCTACGTATTATATCTATTGAGCTTTAGGTTTAGATGCGCGAGTGAGCAGAGTGCGGAGGAGTTTTGCCAAAGTGTGATTAGCACTGAAGGCAAAATCCGAAGACACGTTTAACGCGAACGAGTAAGATGTAAATTTTTCTTAACAATCCTAGGGTGAATTTTAAAAATATGTACAATAAAAATATACTCGCTTTGAAGCAAAGCTGCGAGATTTATAACTATCACATATCTCATTATATAGCTGCGTAGGATAAGCCAAAATATTAGAAGTTACTTTTAACAAATTTGTTAAAAGTATTAGTTAACATACGGATTGGAGGTAAATATGCTTAAAATTCTTATTTAGAATGAATATTATAATAAATTAAATCACTTGGAAGTAATGGTTGAATTAAAAACATATATAATAATGCAGTAATATTGTAAATTAGATATATTAATGAAACGGAGGCACAAACATACCTTGCTACTTTAATAATTTTATTATTTACAAAATAATTGTTTTTAATTTGGAATTTAAAAGCAAGCTCAAAAAGCCAAACAATAATAGCTACAGTATAAATTGCAAAGATAATACATCCGAAAATGAACATTAGCCAACCTATTGCCGCCAACCAACTTCCTTGACCGTATTTCTGCATACAAGAATTATAGTAATAGAACAAATAAAGTCTCGTCAATATTATTATAAAACCATTAAATGCAAATATATTGTAACTATACAAAGGATTTAATTTATCAAATTTTTTCAAAATGTTCATAAAATAATATTAAAACAAAGAAAGGAGAATTCAATTATGACAAATTATAAATTACATAATGACTGCAAAATTCTATCCGGATATGTTTACAAAGACAATAAACCAAAAGTTATGGATGGTTGGAAATATCATCGTTCTTCACAAGGTACAAACGGATTTTATTCGGAAATTTATAAAAAAGGAAACGATATAATGATTGTTTTTAAAGGAACTGATTTTAATAGACATGTTATAAAAGATTTAGATGATGATATTTATATGGATTTATTACATAGACTTCCTGGACAACTTAAAAATGCAAGAAGCGTGTACAATGATTATCATAGAATGTATCCTGATGCAAATATAATTTTAACAGGTCATTCATTAGGCGGAAGCATTGCTCAAGCATTAGGCACAGAAACTGGATCTGAAACAATAACATTTTCTGCATATGGTGTCGGAAATTTATATAATGTTGATGTTAGGTACACCGATAATATAATAAATTATGGCAATGCACAAGATGGAGTATATGTGAAAAATATTGATAATCAATTAGGGAAAACTATTATTTTAAATACACACAAGAGTGATGATGAAGTCTTTAAAAAAGGATATGCTTTGCATGGAATCGCCCCTCATTTCCTAGAAAATTATGGTGATTTATCACAAGGCGTCGAATATAAAAAAGAAATTTTTGAAGATGAGAAAGCTCCATTATTTAAAATGGGAATTGAATATAATGATTACAATCCGGATGAGGTTTTTGATACAAAAAACAGAGTTTTATATCGTGGAGAAATTAATCCTGAAGATTTGGAAGAAGGAACACCTTTATTTGATTTATATGTAGATAATATGATTGACAAAAATCCTATGCCAACTAAAAAAGAAGTTGATAAACGAACAAGAATAGGTGAGTTAATTTATGTAGAAGAATACACCCGCTCGGATGGTACTAAAGTTTCAGGATATTATAGAGCGTACCCGAGAAAATGGTTTAGAGTAAGTGGTATTAAAGACTACGCTCTCCAGTTTCTTTTTCTTCAGAAAAAGAAACCAAAAAGACTTTTCAAATATTGGCTTGTAGACTATTCTACAAGCTTTTTGTATAGATAATAAAAACCACATAACTTAATATACTGATTTAAACAAAGCATTAAATCTATTTTTGTTTTTGTAAATATTTGTAAACTATTAAGCAAAAAATTTTTTGTTCATACATTGTAATGATAGTACACGTATAAGGAGCAGTATTTTGATTACAAAAATCCAAACGAGGAATGGTTATGTAAATAATTATAATTATTTATACGCAAAATCTACAAAAAACAGAACGATAACAAACAATCTGAATTCCGATGCATTAGTTTCAAACCAATCTTCAATGGGAATATCACAAAATTACAACTTAAATTTTAAAGGATTTTTTAATATAAATTTGGGCAAAAAAGCAGTAACAAATCCGTTTGCCAAAACTACTTATAAGGAGATTTCCGCACCTGCAATGGAAGTTATTGAACAAGCCCGAGAAACTGCAAAAAAATTCGCTAATAAAGAAATTAATCATTACCATATTATTAGTTTGGCAATTTTAGATACATTAGGTTTTCTGTCTCTGTATGATAACGGCGAACCTGATTTAAATGATGTTTCTAATGAATCGGGCGTTGGTTATTTTAGAAATTCATTTACTGATAAAATTTTTGAAGAAGATGAGTACAGAGAAAAATTTGAAGCAGTTCTGAGTGAAAAATTAAATTCACTAAATGAAATATTATCAAAAACATCATCTTCTCATATAAAAGAACCTAATTTCGCAGATAACTTAGTAAAAGATATTATATATGAAAAATCATCTGTAACTCTAACCGATGATAATTTAACAGTTATTGACGGCCTTGATATATACAATGGAACATTTAATACAAATATTAAAGATGTCAAAAATTTTATCAAAGATTTAGATATGAAAATTAATGACATATACCAACTGGAAGATTCTACAAACAAAAACAGAATACATTTTCCTAATTATGATGATAAAGCTGAGATAGTAATGAAAAACCTAAACAAAGGTACAAATATGTTCATTACATATGATAGTACTAAAATTGAGCCAAATTCATTTGTTCCAAGTTTGAGAAAAGTTTTTGCAAAAAGCAAGGGTAAATTTAATCCGGGCAATACAGAAATTATTGAACTAAATCAGAATATTAGCCTAGAATTTTTAATAGACAAAATTAATATGCTTAAAAAGAATAATAACAAAAACTATATATTAATGTTTTCTCAACAAAATCTTATAAAAAACAAGCAGTTGGATTTATCATCTTTTGAAAGTAACGGATTTTACGAAAGCGACTATCTTAAAATGTTTAAGAATACACCCAAAAATGTTGGATTAGTAGTTTTTGATACAAAAGACAGTTATTTATCCACTTTATCAATTGAAGAAATGTTTAAAGCCATAAGGGATACCGCAGAAGTTTCAATTCCTGTATTAACAAAAGAAGATGTACACAACGCATTATTAAACAGCTCTTTTCTAAAAGAAAACAATATTAATATAAGCAAAAAAGCTTTAGAAAAAGTTGTAGAAACTTCAACACAAATGGAAGGAATATTCCCTGAAAAAACAATAGACCTTTTGAATAAAATATCTAAGTATTATATTAACAAATCTAAAATTAATATAGATGACGTTAATGAATTTATAAAAGAATCAGAACACTTATTCAAAAAAACAGGGAACGAAAGCTCAATAGAAATAATATTTAACACAGAAAAAACTCTGAATGATATCGTTGGTAAATATAATACAAAAAGAGAAGCCGAAAATGTTATAAGAAAAATTAAAGACAATACTATCGGGACAAAAGGTTTCATTATATATTCACAAGACGGCAGCGTAGGTGCTGGCAGACGTCACACAGCCGAAGTAATAGCAGGAGAATCCAAAGTTCCATTTGTATCAATTAATACTATGGACTTTGGAACAGAAGAAGTTGATTTGTTTGGTGAAAATTCTGTATCTCCGGAGGCCGCAATAAAAAAATTATTTTCACTTGTTTCTACACAAGCAGAAACAAATTCACATAAATCTGCAGTACTCTTCATAGAAAACTTCGAATATTTTTCTATCGGAGAAATGATATCCGAATACTACCAAAAAGCATTGGCTCAATTAATAAGAGAAATGACAAATGCCGAAAAGAAAGGTTTAAATATCGTTATTATCGGCTCTGTTTCAGATCCTGGTTTATTGGGTAAAGCTGCGGCAAAATCTTTTAAATTTAATAACAACATAGAAGTTTCATCACCGGCTATTAACAGATCTGAAAGAGAAGAAATTCTTCAACACATGATTAATGAAAACGGAATAAAACTTGCAGGAACTGAAGAAGAAAATAAAAAATTAATTAATTCAATGGCAAAAACACTTCGCGGATTTTCGTTTATTGATTTAAAGAATTTTGTTAAAAAGTCAGAAACTATTGCAACGGAACGCGGCCATGATACGGTTCGGAAAGAAGATATGATTGAAAGTTATTTAAGACTTACAACAGGCAGTCCGAATGTTGGCCAAATCCCAAAACACGAAAAAGAGCTGACAACTAAACATGAATGCGGGCATGCTATAACGTTACAGATTATGAACGATTTAATGCATAAAGCCGGTAAAGAATGGATGATTCCTGATACCGTAAACTTCATAACATTAGACCCCAGAGCATACTATGGGGGAGCAATGTATGAAGTTACCGATACAAACAGCGAACACTGCTTTGAGAACAAATTTACAGACCTAATATGTGATTACGGCGGACATTCTGCTGAAAAAGTTCTATCGGGAATTGATGGTTCTTGGGGTATAACTTGTGATTTAGATCTTGCTACATCCACTGCAGAAAAAATGGTGACAGCAATGGGCATGGGACATAATACAGGCAAAATATCCATTGTAAACATGTATGGCAGTGAAGATTTTCAACGAAATATAACACTCAACCTTAAGAACAAAATAGAAAAAGATGTTGATGTTATAACGAAAAATGCTTTGCTTGCATCAGATATGATTGTTGAAGCTTATGCGGATTTTATAAATAAATTTTCCGATAAATATTCTCCGAAAGTAGGTACGGGCGACTGTCTTGTTGATGGAGATCAATTCAGAAAAGAACTTGCTGAATGGAAAACGGAACAAACTGCTGAAAAGCTTGCAGAACTTGATACTTTAGATAAAATTCTGCTTGAAATAATTGATAATACCAAAAAAGGCAAGCTGTATTAAAATATCATTTGCAATAAAATAATATAAAAATTTTATGGTAGAATCATTCATATGAATAAGAAGATTTTCTATACATTTTTGGCAGTAAACGCAATTCTTTGGACTTGTGTTGAATCAATGAGATTAATAACAAGTGCAGATTCTATGGAAGCAATTGTATGGGGTGATTTACTAAGTTTCGGAACAAATAAACATCCGCCGCTCTCCGGTTGGCTTGCAGGCAGTTTTCACCATCTTTTTGGTGACACAAATCTGGGAATTTACATACTTGGGAATCTATGTGTAATTATAGGATTAATTTATGTATATAAACTTGCAAAATTTTTCTTGGATGAAGAAAAAGCTATTTGCTCTTCCTTGATATTAACACCAAGCTTTTATTACACATTTCAAATGTTTTATGATAACTTCAACTGCAACATATTACTTATGGCTTTTTGGCCAATGCTGATATATTATTTTCATAAACTGATAAAATTTAATAAAATTCAGGACTGGATTCTATTCGGGATACTTTCCGGACTTGCATTTTTAGCAAAGTATCAAGTAGTTATTCTCTTTATATTCATGTTTTTATATTTGATAACTTGTGAAATTAAGTTACTTAAGCAAAAACGAGTTTATTTATCAGTATTGATAGGCTTTTTAGTAATTTTGCCACATATAATTTGGTTATATAATACAGACTTTTTTTCTTTATTATATTTTGTAGACAGAACATCTTCAACAATTTCTGAAACAGATAAGTTCGGATTTCTAAAACGCATTAATTTTTCTGTTAAGTTCTATCTCGACCAAATTTTAACACTGGCACCGTCTTGGGTTTTATACTGCATAATCGCGTTAAAAGAAAAAAATATCAGATTTAACAATTCCGGTTCTTCCAAAGATAAATTATTCTTACTCATGGTCGGGTTTTTGCCGCTCATAGCAATCGGAGCTACGGGCGTATTTACCGCAAGCAGAGTCGTTGGAGCTTGGGGTGTTGCAATGATATGTACAATAGGAATTTTACTGTTCTATTTTTTCCCTGTAAAATTTCAAGAAAAGAAATTTTTCCTAAAATGGATTTACGGAATGATGATTTGCTGGCAGGTTGCAATGCTGATATTCTTTGTTTTGCAAACAAAAATGGACTTTAGTTTTCCGTATAAAATGGTTTTTAGTAATTTTAATACAATATGGGAAAATGAAACTAATGAAGCCCCTTTGAAATACGTAACCGGAGATTATGCTATTACTTCACAGATATATAATGAGCATAAGCCAAAAGCTATACTAAATACTTACGGGTACCGGAATCCTTGGACGAATTCTAACGATGTTATAAAATCCGGTGCATTAATTATGTGTTCAAAAGAGTCCTCTTTTAACAATACTTTAAAATCATTTTCTCAAGAGTATGACATTAGTGATGATTTTAAAGTTGGTGAATACTCATACGAAATTAAAAATAAATTTAATAAATCAAAACAGTACAAGATATACTATGCAATAATAAAACCTCAACCATAACAATTATGTATAATAAATTTAAAGAAGATTCCAAAATCTTCAAAGTTTTTAGAAACTTCTTTTGTTAAAAAATGATTTTATAATTTCATTTGCATTTGTGAGAGCATATCTTTTAGCTCACATAATGTATTATTTACAGTTTGAATATTAGGATCAGGGTCCGGTAAATTGCCTTGATTAGCTGTGCCGTTTCCTGAACCTTTTCCTTGCTTTTCATCACCGTCAGGTTCATGCGGGTTATATATTGTGCTACTGCTATTTGATTCAGTGCTACTTGAAGAAACACCTTCTGAATTGTTTGCCTTATCAATTATTTCTTGTAACTTCTGCATCTTTTCTTGAATTTTTAAAATGATTTCATTAGCTTTTTCTAAATCTAATGATTCTAATGCTTTTGCCAAATCTGATAAATCACTTAAAACATCACTAAAAAATTCCGGTAAATTTATACCTGCATCAGCAAAAATTTGGAAATTGTCAAAAATAGTAGCACATATTGCACTTTGCATATCACCTACCTGAGTAGTTCCGTATTTTAGTGTATCTTGTGTTGTTTCTACTGCAGCATTTGTCTGACTATAATACTCTGCAGTATATATTGCATCAAGAGCTGCTTGGAGTTCGCTTCTTGCGATATCCTCTCTGCCGGCAAATATTTCTTGCAATCTTGCTTTAAGTTGACTTGCTGATATTTTTAAATCACCAAATTTAGCACTAAAGCTTTCGGTTGCTCCTTGATAGCCAATTTCCCTGTCATCGGATAAATCGTCCAATACAGCTTGCAAACTTATAGTTTCTCCATCAGGTTTTTCTCCTGTATTTATTGTACCTTTTAGTTCATCTAAATATTCTGCAAGTCTTATTTTTAACTCTTCTGCTGTAAGTGATGACGGGTCAATTCCTTCTTGAACTAAATCGTTTTCTATTTTTTCTATTGCTTTCTGAATATCTTTATCACCACTATGATCATTTTTAAATTTATCCCAGTCTAAATGTTTTTGATTTTTATCATTAGAAGAAATAACATAATCACTTATTATCCTCAACAAATCTTGAATACTAACAACATCCTTATCACTGAATATATTGTCCAAGATATCTGACCAATCATTATAAGCTAAGGAAGCAAGTGTATTTTCTGCTTCTTCTATTGCTGTTTCAATAGCATCTGTCGCTTCTGTTTTATTTGCTTCTTTTGCAGCATCAAATAAAGAGCGCAATGCTTCTTGCAATTCTTTAATCATATTTTCTGAACCATAAGCATCTTTAACATTTTTACAGAATGCAGAAATTTCGGAATTTAATGCTTTTAAATTGTTAATTAAATCAGGAAGCGTTCTGAAATCATTCATGCTAACAGATCGTTTAATGTTAGTTTTGTAATAATTAATTTTGTCTAACAACTTATTTTTTTCATCATATATTTGCTTTGTTGCCTCTATTTTTGCCGCTTTATGCTCAGTATCCACAGTGCTTCCGCTCTGAATGCTCCCATATATCTCTTTACTGAGTTCTTTTATTGCAGCATCACTTTTTTCTGCCCAATCAGGAAACATTGATGACAATCCTTTATATATTGTATCTTCAGTAAACTCTAAAGCATTAGGATTACTTGCTTTTTCAATAAACTCTTTTAACATATCACTCTTAGACTTGTTATTATATCTGTTTAGTTTAGAGAATAACTTTTGTGATGTTTCTACTGATATATCGTCATTTATAACCAAATCAAGTAAATCTCTTCTTGTATTATCTATAAAATTTTGAAAACTTACATCAAACTGTTTTTTTGTTTCTGTGTCATTAAGTTTGTATTTTTGAGCATAATTAGATATCGTCGAATAGTTTAAATTAATACTGTTTAACAATTTTTCAAATTCTTTTGATACGTCTTCACCATTCTTTGCTCTATCTTTTAAGGTTTCACATTTGTCGAATTTTTTAGCTAATTCCTGTATCTTCTGTTTCAGATTATTTTCATATTTATCCCTGAAAACTTCAGCTTTTAAGTCTTCAATTGAACTAAAACCGCTATCAGGCTTAAGTACATATTTTGGTTGAATACCATAACTTTTGCCTGTAATACTATGATATGGAACCGCATCAACCATAACAAAATATTTATTTATCATATCATCAGTAAAACCTATTGATTTAAGGTAATTTGCTGCAAATGTTTGCTGTGTTTTTTTATCGGTCTGAGACTCAGCCGCTACTTTAGCACAAGAAATTTTATATACCTTACCTTTATAATTTATCGTATAAGTAAGCATATCATTGTTTTCTGTAAAGTTGTATCCTTTTACATCTTTATTGGAAGCAAGCCATTTATCCATTTCCTCTTTTGTTAAATTCCCTGAAAGGAACAATTCTTTCGCTTCATTGAAAGTTAGTTTTTCTACTGTTACACTACCTATTCCTGAAGCTCCGCTTGCACCTGAAGCATCTTGCATGCCTGTAGCCCCAGTTGCCCCGGTTGCTCCGGACGCATTAGAAGTGTTAGCTGCCTGTGAATTTAAATAGTAAAATCTTCCATTATCTTGATAACTCGTTATATTTGACATGAAGTGCTCCTTCTATTTTTTCCTTATTAAACAATTCATACTCATATAACGGCACTTTTTTCAAAAACTTTAGAATATTTTCTCATTTTCATAAATTTTGTTACAAATATTAACATAGAAAATTTATAAAAACATCTGATGTTTGTTATTTAATTTTGACTTCTACATTTTCAGCATTAATCATCTAAATAGATGTATTCCTAAAAAAGAATATCGGTAATAATGTATATGTAAGAGAATATAGTTATGCCCTTTAGATACAGATTACAAAAAGTTCTGGATTTTCGTATTCGAAAAAAAGAAGCACAGCTTATTGTAGTACAGAAAGCACAACACGAAGTCTTTTTAGCAGAAGAGAAAATCCGCCAAAATGAAGCAGAAATTCAACAAACTATCCAAAACAAAAAAACAGCTGATTTCAGAATGATGGAATACTATGATACATACCTTCATCACCTCTGGGATAAAGCAGAAGCTCTTGAGCAAGAAAGGCAACGACTGCAAAGTATATTAGAAGAAGAACAGGCAAAACTGGTAAAATGTGAACAAGAAGTAAAAGTTGTTGAAAAGCACAAAGAAAAACAAAAAGAAGTTTATTTAGAAGAAGAAAAAGCAACAGAGTTAAAACAATTCTCAGAAATAGGCGTTCAAAGATTCTTTATTCAATCAAGAGAAACAGCAGAAGAATTAGAGTTTGAAGCAGAATTAAAAAGAATAGAAGCAGAAGAAGCAGGAAACGAAACTTATGAATATTGATACAAAAACAAATCTAAATATTGGTGTTAAAAATGACACCTACCAATCACAAACAACAAAAAAGAATGAAAACAGTGATTTTTCATCTGAACTGAAAGAAATTCAGAATACAAACATGGAAGAATCCGAAAAAGAAATCAAAGAAACTAAATCTGAAGAAAAGAATAATGAAAATGAAAAAATAACAAATGAAAATAATATACAAGCAGAGAAAGAAAATATTGAAATAAACAAAGTATTAAAAGTTGATTTAAAAGAAGAAAATGTCAACGGAGCTATTGACGGACTCAAAGATATTGTTCAAGAAATTAATAAACTCAACCGATCAGAGGAAATTTTTGATAAAAGTCTAAAGCAAAAGTTTTTCGATGACGATAACAACAGAAAAGAGGAATTAGACTTGATAGACAATAACATAAACATTCAAGAACCCAAAGATAAACTAAATTTGCAGATGGGAAACATGAACTTTAACGAAAACGAAGAACAGCCGTTTGCTGAATTCGTTAATCCTCAAGAATCTAAAGCTGAATTAAATGCCTCAATAAAAGATTTAGAAGAAGAAAACGCGATTCTTTCAACTATGGAAGAAAATGTTGCAATAGCCAACAAAAACATGGCACTTAGTAAAACAAAAACAGTTTCTGACGAAAAAGGAATTAAAAAGGTTGATAAAAATACAAATGTTACAGTTGAAACGATTGTAAATTATGACACTGTTATTATGGACAAATCTGATGTTGAATTTTTTACAAAATTAGTTAACGAGGGTGTGGTAGATTTAAAAGAAGTACAAAACTCTTCAAAATCATCAGCCGTTTCAAAAACTTTAGCAGATTTATTAGCAAAAGCAATGAATGATAACAGACCAATCAGAATAAATTTTGACAATGACATTTCTGTCATTATAAAGATAAGTAGGGACGGAAAGATTTCAGCAGACTTTCTTCCGTCATCACAAGTTGCGGAAGCATATTTAAAAGAAAATTTACCGCTACTAAAACAAAGATTCGACGATAATAATATTGATTATGACGAATTAAATCAAAGAAAGCAAAAACAAGATAATAACGAAGACAGAAAGAAGGGCCGCAAAGATGAATGATTTATACACAACTGCGATTAATACCCAAAAAGCAACGACACAATGGATGGATTTTCTTGCAGAAAACCTAACAAACTGTTACACCCCTGGTTACAGAGAAAATAAAATTACATTCAAAACTTTCCTAGGTGGTGCTGTTATAGATAATGGTGTGAGAAATCAAGGTCAAGGTAAGTCTACTCCCGGAACATCAAATGAGAATCTGTTTTTTGAAGGAAGCGGTTTCTTTATGATTCGTTCTCCGGAAGGAGCTGTTCAGTATACACGCTTGGGTGAATTTACATTTGATAAAGAAGGCGTATACAGAGCAAAAAGTGGTGCTACAGTCCAAGGATATATCCTGAATGACAAAGGTGAAATTATGTCAGGGAACAAGTCTATAAGCGCAGATTTATACGAAGAAACAGCTCTTAAAGGCGGAGCGCTAAGCATTCCCACTACAAATATAAAATTATGGATTGACCCGAATAACGGTAAATTTTTAGGAAAATATGACGAATATGAAATTAAAAATGATGGTACAATATACGGAAAAGCTGATGGAGGAAATCGTTCAGTACCTTTATATAAAATAGCAACAGCAAATTTTCACAACCCAAACGGCTTATTTGAAGTTAAGGAAGGGGTTTTTGTCGAAACAGAAGATTCCGGAAAACCTGTTATAGGCAGAGGTGAAATCCGTTCAGGATTATTAGAACAATCAAACACGGATTTTAAAGCTAATATCGCTGATTATCAACAGGCAAAGACACAAATGGAACTTGTGAACGCTTTGATTAAATCTAATAAGGATTTATTACAATCAGCAATGGAATTGGCTAAATAGTATAGTTAATATTCCAAGTATAATATTAAAAATCTTTAGTTAAACTCCGTTTTATAAAGGAATTAGAGGAAACCTTAATTCCTTTTTATTTTTTCTAATATAATTTACTTCATATGGTTGATGTTTTCTCTTTTCACTAAACTTTTTTACATTTTTGTCGATAAGAATATTGACTTAATAAAATAAATCATTAATAAAACCTTAGAGAGGTTTAACTAAAATGACAGAAATAGTAAATTTATTATCAAGAGTTTTCACAGCAAATCCGATGGTACAAGCGGAGAGTATTACAAGGGCACGAACTTCGTCAAATCCTTTTGCACCGACATCCGGGAATCCTTTTGTAACATCTCAAAGCGGAAATCAGTTTGCAAATTACGGACAAAATAAACCTGTTCCCGGCGGATACTTTGCTGGATATTATAATAACCAGCCGAATATAGTCGGACGTAGACTTTTTATAGAGGTATAGATTCAAAAATATACCCCAATTACCCCACAATCAAAGTCGTGCATTTTTCGCGCGGCTTTTTCGTTTATTTAACGATACCTCCGAATGCCATCACATCTTCGTATGCAGCACCTGCTTCAAGCATTTCTTCTGCAGAAAATCCAAAAAGAGTTATTGTGTCTATGACTTCAGATTTATGTTCAATATTTCTAACTACAGACTCGAGCGCAGATTCTCTTGTCATATAAGGGAATCTGTTATTTAGTCCTTGATTTAGTATTCTGCGTTTTGATTTGCCCATAGTTAGAATTTTACCTTAAATAAATTAAAATGCCATAAGTGCCGCACCTATCATGCCTGCATAATTTCCTGCTGTTGCAATTCTTATTGATGTTGGAGTTGTTACTATATCGGAATTGACTTCTTCTTCTACTTTTTTTATATCAACGAATTGCGCCATAGAACCAGAAAGGACTACACAATCCGGATCAAATATATTTGCAAGTCCCTTAATTCCTTCTATTATATCATTCTGCCAACGGGATAAAATGTCAACCATTTTTTTATCATTATTTTTTACACCCTCAATAACATCATAAGTTGTAACATTTTTATCGTTGAGAGCTTCTACTGCGTCAAGTTTTAATGCGGTACCTGAAGCATATATCTCAAAACAATCCCAGCTTCCGCATGTACATTTTCTTCGTTTATCAGGATACATTTTAAAATGCATTTCTCCTGCTGCACCTGATTTTCCTTTCAATAGCTTATTATTAACTATGATACCACCGCCAACACCTGTGCCTAATGTAAGCATAACTGATACTTGAGTACCACGCGAAGCTCCTATTTTATATTCTGCCCAAGATGCCGCATTAGCATCATTTTCAAGAAAAACTTTTTTTGTACTAAGACTTTGAAAATCAATATTGCTATAGCCTTGAGGCAAATTTCCCGTTGAGCCGATTACTCTAGTATTTTCATTATTTACGGCACCTGCTGTCGCTATGGCAATAACATCCGCTTTTGCTTCATATTTATTTATTTGGTCTTTCAGAATTTTCTTTATACCGTCCAAAGTTTTTGGAGTGGAAAATTTATCAATTTCACCAACAACTTTTCCTGTTTCATCAATAATTGTTGAATATATTTTTGTTCCGCCAATATCAAATGCTAATGCTTTTTTCATTATTTACCCCGCTATAAAATTCCGTATTGAGAAGAAAGCTCCGTGTGTACCTACAAAGTTGAATTTACAAATCTTTTTGTAATTAATTGCGGTCTTGTAATTGCAGAACCTATGACAACGCTGTGTGCACCGAGCTCAAAGGCTTTTATAACTTCAAAAGGCTCCCAAATCCTGCCTTCAAGTATAACAGGCTTGTTTGTTATCTTTTTTAGTTTTTTTAATAATTCATAATCAGGACCATTAGTCGGTTTTCCTGATTCAAGTGTATATCCCGCAAGTGTTGTAGAAAGAATATCAGCACATAATTTATCACAGTTTATTCCTTCTTCCAAAGTTGAAATATCAGCCATTGCAAGCTTGCCGGCTCTATGAATCTCTGAAATAATATCGCCTAAAGTGCAACCTCCGGGTCTTTTACGGGATGTACCATCAAATGCCACGATATCTGCACCCGCTTCAATAAGGTCCTTAACTTCCTTCAAGGTCGGAGTTATATAAACAACTTCTTTCCAATTTTCCGGAAGCTTTTCCGGCTTTGTTAGTCCTATAACAGGAACATCAAAATGTTTTTTTGCAATTTTTACATCTCTGGTGCCAGCAACTCTGAGAGCTGATGCTCCGCCGTTCACTACAGATTGCATCATCGCAAACATGCATTCCTCTTTGTACAAAGGTTCATCCGGCATTGCTTGAGAAGATACAATAACTTTTCCTTTAATATAATCTATAATATTCATAATTAAATTTTAACATGAAATATTGATTAAAACTAAATACAGAATTATAATGTAATTGTAAATATTTTAGTCTTGGAGCTCAAAGTATGGAAAAGAAAAAATTACTTGTATTATCTGCTTTACTTGTCCTTGCCGGAGCAGCTGCATTCTATACATTAAATCCTAAATCTGCTGACAAAGCAGATATAACTCAAGAAAACATTCAAGCGGAAGAAAATATTGAAGAACAAAATGTAATTTCAAAGACCGACAACGAAAATGCAAATATAGACTCCAAGGCAACTGTGATAAACGCAACTGCAACAAAAACAAATTTAACACAGAAAACAGATTTGTATAATGATATCCCATCAGGTGATTTCCCGCTATCCGGAATATCAGAATTAGCCGGAGCATCTAATGATGTAAAAGCTGCTGTAAAGAATATTATAGATAATTCTCAATGTATCTACCTCGTAAAAAGACATGGAGAGAGATTACTGCTGATTACGGATAATCCGGAAAACCTTCGTCACGGTGTGGATTTTGTTGAAGTTTCATTAAAAACAGGACATCAAACAAGGACTACACTTGGATACAGCGACAAAATGCAGGACTCAAATAATGATTACTGGGAATTTGATAATAACCAAGACAGAAGAGTACCGCTTAAACATCTGAAATACAATAAAGACGGAGACATTGATTTTATAGAGACATGGAATTACGGTAACGATAATAACATTAAATACGAAATGAAAAATGCCGAAGGTAAAGTTATTTCTTTAAGAAAAGAAGTACTTGACGGAAATCAAAATTTAAGAGTTGAACATTTAATATATGATAAAGACGGCCATACAAAGGTTAATGTTTCAGCAACATATGAAGGTGCAGATTTAAAACGTTTCACATACTACAACGCGGACAAACCGACAGACAGCGGTTCTGTATATGGTGAATACGAAAACGGATTAAAAGTAAAAGAAACGGTATACTCCTCAGACCTAAAAGTTCAAAATGTATATAATGCAAGTTACAAAGACGGCATAAGGGAAGAAATTACTGTTACTGACGGAAACAACAATGAAATTGGCAAATTTCTAGCCAAATAACGAAAACTCTGTTCTTTCAATTTTCTTAGGTCTGGAAAAATAGTCCATGATTTTTCTGGTAGCATAAACTGATAATCCTGCAAGAGCCGCGTATCCACCGTATGTTGACAGTGCCTTAATGTATAATTTATTTAAATTCTTTGTATAAGGCTGAGCCAAACCGCTTTTCTTCGCAAGCTTAACTCCCCGATAACTTGCTATTGCTTCTTCTGCAACAGTAGGCAGTAAAGCAAGAAACGTTATCTTACCGCAATTATCCTCAATGACATCAATGGGATTTCTTTTTGCATCTTTTGGTTTTGATCTTGATAATACTGCAAAAAATTCCATAATACCTGCAATTGCGTATCCTGCACCTCGCATTTTTTGAAGATATTTTACTCCAAATTTACTTTGCAGGTGGTTTAGAGCATGTCCCATTTCATGGAAGCCAGCGTGAGAAATTTTATCAGTATTCAAAACAATTTGATTTGCTTTAGGAATGTAACAAGCATTTTTGCCAGCAGCTTCCGCGGGAAACATATGTGATAAATGTTGAGCAGGTACTATTGATACTGATTTATCCAATCCTGATTGCTCGAGTGACTTGTATAAATACTCTCTGTATATAGGATTATTTGATTGTTCTTTTACAAGCTCCTTTTGAAAAGAATCCCCGGTTAATGAAAGACCTTTCATTATTGCACCGGATGCTATAGACGCAAGAAAATACCCGAGGTAATATTCCTCAGCACTTCTTGTACGATATTCATTTCCGTTATAGTAAACTGACCTGACCATAGCTACACCTATTTTGTTTAAAACAAAACTTAACCAAAATTTGCTAATTTATTAAGCGATTGTTACATTTAGTTATAATGAATTTATTAACTACTCGACAAGTTTTTTTGTTTGAATTATTATTAGTCTATAATAGCCGAAATAGCAAAGGAGAATTGAAATGCAAGTAATATTGAAGAAAGAAGTACAGAATATCGGTGAAGCCGGTGATTTGGTAAATGTTAAGGATGGTTATGCAAGAAACTATCTTATCCCAAGAAATTATGCAGAAGCTGCTACAGAAGGAGCTTTGAAAAACAGAGAACAAAATATTGCAAGAATCAAAGCTAAACAAGAAAAATTACACCAAGAAGCTTTAGCAAAAGCTGAACAAATCGAAAAATTAGGTTCAATCGAGTTATCAGCTAAAGCAGGTGAAAGCGGAAAATTATTCGGAACAATCACAACTAAGAAGTTGTGTGAAGAGTTAAAAGAAAAATCAGGCATTGAAGTAGACAGAAAAACAGTTTCTTTAAATGCACCTATTAATAAAATTGGTGAATTTACCATGTTAATCAAATTGACTTCAAAGGTTAAGACTGAGTTGAAAGTTGTTGTAACAGCAAGCGAAGTTGTTAAAGAATCTATAGAAGAAGTTGAAGAAACAACAGAAGCATAGTTTTAATTTATATAAAAAGGCGGCTTACTAAAAGTAAGCCGCCTATTTTCTTTTCATATCTTAAATAGGTACATAGCCTGAATAAATTACACTTGACCAATTATCTTCAAAATAACTTATTTGAGTTAATGAACCCGTTTTTATTAGAACTTTAAACTGATTTGAACCTTCTAATTCCAGAGTTTGAGCAACTGCAGATTGTACAACATCCGGAGTTGTAACAACAATTATACGGTTGCCTCGATTTTCTTGTATTAGTTCATAAAGCATTTTCCATACTCGTTTATTAAACTCTTTTAAACTTTCACCATCTTTAGGTGTTTTTGTTATTGCATGCGGACCATACTGATTATATATTTCTGCATATGATTGTCCGCTCCATTCTCCGTGTTTTCTTGATTTTAAATCAATTGTGATAATACATTTTTTAAACAACTTAGCAATTACCTGTGCCGATTGAGTACATCTTGTTGAAGGACTTGAATATATTTTATCATATGAAACACCTCTTTTTTTAAGGTATTCACAAACTTTTCCAATTTCTTCTTCGCCGAACTCATTAATTTTAGGATATTTTTCTGAGTCACTGATAATTCCATCAAGTGTATGTACCGTTGCGCCGTGGGTAATAAAAGTTATTTTACATTTACGTTTAAACATATGCTAAATCCTTTTTTATTATTATAGCATATATTCAAATAATTAAGGAGGAGATAAATCTATATTTGGAAAGTTTCTTGTTCTGAATAAAATAAATATCATTCGTACATAACCAGCCTCTACTTTTATTTACTTTTACTTCATAATTGTTATAATAGTAGTATATGGATGGATTTAATGTCGGAAAAATACTTGCAGGGCTCAGAAATCCTGCATTATATTTGAAAAGATTGCAACAACCTGATTCAACAAATATAGGTGATAAAAACTTCAGTTCAGCATTCACTCAACAAAAACCGGCGGCTGTGCTCAGTCCTCAAGCGACAATGGCAATGAATAATCAATTGCAAATGAATCAAATTGCAAATATGGACAGAGCAGTATATATAAAAAATTTGCTTGGACTGCCGCAAACATTAGGTGAACTGCTTTTAGCCGCTCAGAGCAATACTCCCATAAATTCAAATACATTATTACTTAATGAAATAAATAAAGAATTACTTTCCAATCAAAAAGTTTTAAGCCAAATTTTTGATGAAAACGCTCAATTAAATCTTAATGCAATTCAAAATGCTGTGCAAAATGCTCCTCAACCTGCAAAAAATGATGCAGTAATGCTTTTCTTTTCAGGAATGATTCATATGCCAGTTATATCGGAAATAATTCTTAAAAACAGTAAACAAGCCGTTGCGGGACTTATTATAGCTATGGCTTCCGCTTCTAAGAGCGGTATGACAAGCGAACAAATTCGTGACACAATTAACGTAATAAATTCTTGTGTTTCAATGGCAGAGTCAGGAAATCCCGCACAGACTCTTAAAAGCCTAATGATGCTTTACCTGCCTTGGCTTCCGCTTAATGAAGGAATCGGATTTGATTTGGAAATCGAAACCCAAAACGGTGAAAATGAATCTGTTGATTCAAAACTTACTGTGCTTATACAAACAATACATTACGGAAACGTAAAAGGTGTATTTACACTAACTACTTCAAATTCGGTTGAGGCATATATAATTTGCTCGGACAGTTTTCCTAAAAAGACTTTACAAAAAAGCTTGCTGGATGAAAGCTCTGCACACGCCATGAATACAACTATTGATATAGAAACCGTTACTCCGATAAGGACAGAAGATGCGGAAAGACAGGAAGCTAAGGTTAATTTATCCGCAACGAATGAAATGAATCCGTATTTACTTTTGATGGCGCATTCATTTATCAGAAATACAATTGCTATTGATTCAAATTATTTGGGTGCAATGGCGGCAGATTCGGCAGATTAGTTTGGTTTTAGTGCAGGCTTGAATGACGTTGGGTTGGTTACAATTTAAGTCAAAATTATATTTACTCATCTGAGAATGACAATATATTTAAAATATAAAAGAAAAAAAACAGGACTCATTCTGAGTCCTGTTTTTTATTATATTTAGGTTTTTACTCTTTATTAATTACCCATTACCCAACGTCCAACTGATGTTGAAGGTGCTACTGAAGATCCCTCCAATCTAACAGGGAATTGGTCACGAATTACACGATTATCTTTATTTGTACAAGCATCATCATCAGACGCTCCACTATCACCAACAGTTCTTGCCGTTAATTTTTTACTACAATTGGAAATTAGGTTTGGTCCTTTAGCACCGTTTACGTCAAATAACGCATCCAGGTTATATGCTTTCGTTGTTTCATTTGCTTTTGGATTATATGACAATGCTGTACCATCTTGGAAGAAAATTACAAAATTACCATCTTGTTTAATGTCACCATCTTGAGTGTAAAGTTTACTTACAGGAGCTTTATTTGCATCTCCTGATTTCATGTCATCTATTTTTGCACGTTTTTCAAAAAGACAGTAGATGGATTGAGTCCCTTCCGCACAGCTACCTTTACCGGCACTAGCATCTGCTATACTACTGAAATTGAATCCTGCAAGTGATTCACTCATTTGCCCTGCTTCTGAAATAGTATTAATACCTTTTTTAAGACCGGTCATGTATTGTTGTTCTGCAGTATTTGTCATAAGGGCAGGGAGTGTTAATGTTGCGACTACACCTATGATAGCCAATGTGATCAAAACTTCTGCAAGAGTAAAACCGTACTTCTTCATAGAATTTTTCCTTTCTCTTCTTATTAATAAAACCTAAAATTTTTCTACTAAGCCTATATTATAATTTTACCAAGATATTCAATACTAGTCAAGCTTAATGTAAATATTGTGTACTTTTTCAAAATTTTGTTGCTAAACAAAGTTTTAAATCAGCAAAATTTTACAAAAATTAACATAAACAATCTTTTTTAACTTTTCGCTTACATTAAAAGACAAAACCTTACACATAAATCCTTGCAATGTATTTTTAAATTTTATAGTAAAATAACAATATGAGGATTGAAGATTTAATAAAAGCAACAAATGCTAGTATAAATGAAAATAATTTAACAGAAGAAATTTTAAATAAAGAGGCAAGAATTTCTACTGATACAAGGACAATCCAATCGGGAGATTTTTATCTGCCACTTAAAGGAGCTTCTTTTGACGGAGAAAAATTCATAACGCAAGCCGTAGAAAAAGGAGCGACAGGATATTTCTGTACAGAACCTAATAATGCGGACGGAATTTCATTACAAGTTCCAAACACACTCACTGCGTATCTTCAACTTGCAAATTGGCGCAGAAATAAGTTGAATTTCAAAATCGTTGCCGTAACAGGAAGTTCCGGGAAAACAACTACAAAAGAAATTATAGCTTCTGTGCTATCAGAGAAATTTAAAACTTTTAAAACGCCTCTAAACCATAACAATGAAATAGGGTTTTGCCAAACTATATTTGAAACTCCTGATGATACCGAAGTCCTTGTTTTGGAGATGGGAATGCGAGGGCTTGGAGAAATTGAACTTTTGTCAAAATATTCAGAACCTGACATAACAGTCATTTCTAATGTCGGAACTGCTCACATCGGCAGACTCGGTTCAAGAGAAAATATAGCAAAAGCTAAATGCGAAATCGTTAAATATCAGCGGGGTAATGTCTTTATAGCACATAATGATGAAATAATAAAGAAAACTGTTAATTTCAACGGAGAAAAAATATATTATTCGGTAAAAGATGTTGAAATCATTGAAAAATCTGCGCATTACTCCAGATTCAATTATAACAGTGAAATATATGAACTCAACGTCGGCGGGGACTATAATGTAGAAAATGCTTTAGCCGCAATAAATGTCGGACTAAAACTCGGAGAATCAACAGAAGAAATAAAAAAAGGATTAAAAAAATATCACCCGATAGAAAAACGTTGGGAAGTCGTAAAATCAGGAAAATTTGAAATAATAAATGATAGTTACAACGCCAATCCCGAATCAATGCGAGCTTTTATAAATACTATTTTCGAGCTATATCCTAATTATACAATCGTTTTAGGCGATATGGGAGAGCTAGGAGAAGAAGAAAATCGATATCACAGTGAACTTGGCGGTTACATAAACGAACATAAAAAGCTTAATAAAAATGCTAAAATAATTACTATAGGAAGTTTGAGCAAAAATATTTCTGATAATATAAACCGTTGTGAAACAAAACATTTTGACAGCATTGAAAATGCTTGCAAATACATAAAAACAAGTATTAACCCGGCTTTACCCATGTTTTTAAAGGCTTCAAGAAGCATGAAGTTCGAAAAGGTAATCGACAATTTGGCATGACATGCCGACATCGTTACAAAACTTAACCTTTTGCTGATAACATGCAAACATGCGTTTAGCATGTGTTTTCATGATTCAAATCGCTAAAACCATGCAGGCATAAATTTTTAGCATGTTTAAAAACGCTATGACTCAATATTTACAGCGATAATCAAGAATTTAAAAAAACTTAACAATTAACATAAAATGGGTTGTAAAAGAGTTCTTAGTCTATATAATAAAAATATGGATTGAGAACTAATTGGGGATAGTTCTTAATAAAAGAGTTTTTTACATATTGATTTTAATTATTTTTCGGAGGAAATAAGTGTTCAAAAGTCGTGATATGGGGAGAGCTATTGCCGTTAAAAGATGGACACCAACGGCATTAGAATGTTATAAAAGAGGCTGTGTTTGTGAAGGTTGTTTTTATAGCGACTTTTTCAGTGCAACAGCGCAAAAATGTCAAATGAAGGCTGCAGTTTTAGAATTAGTTAGAACAATTGGTGCTCCTAACGTAGAACTACCACAAATAATTGAATAATTTTGCATAAATTTTGTATTAAATGCCCCCTCTTTAAAAAAGGGATTTAATGCGCTATAATAAAAAGGTAGTATATTAGGAGGTACGAATGCATATACACGTAAACGGTAAAAATATTGAAATTACCGATGCTATCAAGGCTTATGTTAAAGAAAAAGTTGGTAAAGTAGTAAATCACTACGACCAAATCACAGGAATTGACGTAATCCTTTCAGTTATCAAAAACCCTGCTGCTACCGGCAAGCACGTAGCGGAAGTTTCTTGTAAAATGAATACAGGAGTTGTTCATTGCGAAGAATCAGCAGAGTCAATGTACGCTAGTATTGACCTTTTGGCAGACAAGCTTGACAGACAAGTCAAAAAGTTTAAAGACAAAGCTTTGTCATCTGATAAAGCTACAATCAGAAACAGTGAAGTTCCTGAAGAGGCTGAAAATTAATTATAATGTTAAATGATAAAAAAGTCGTAGTTATAATGCCTGCATATAATGCAGAAAAGACTTTGGAAAAGACTTATAATGAGATTTATCAAAATTTCGTCGATGAGATTATTCTTGTCGACGATTTCTCTTTTGATGAAACTAAGGACATTGCCAAAAAACTTAATATTACTACGATTGTTCATGAACATAACAAAGGATATGGTGCAAATCAAAAAACTTGTTATCGTGCAGCATTAAAGGCAAATGCCGATATTGTAATTATGCTTCATCCTGACTATCAATATACCCCAAAACTTATTCCTGCAATAGCTTCTATGATGGCATTTGAAGAATATGATGCGGTAATAGCTTCAAGGATGTTGGGTAATTCTGCTCTAAAAGGTGGTATGCCTTTTTATAAATACGTATCAAACAGATTTCTTACAGAGTTTCAAAATTTTTTATTGGGTGAAAAATTGTCGGAATATCATACAGGTTTCCGCGGTTTTACAAGAAAGATTTTAGAGAATTTGCCTCTTGAAGATTGCAGTGATGACTTTATTTTTGATAATCAAATGTTAGCTCTTATCCTTTATAATAACTACAAAATAGGAGAAATTTCCTGCCCGACGAAATATTTTCCGGAGGCTTCTTCCATAAACTTTTCACGCTCTTGCAAATATGGTTTGGAGGTTCTGTTGACGAGTGTGGAATACAGGCTGTCTAAACTTGGATTACCGACGAAAATTTTCAGTAAGTCCAATAAGCTTGATACAGAAAAAGAGATTACTTATTATAATAAAAGGATTTAAGTATGAATATAGTTTTAGCATCATCAAATAAGCATAAAGTTCAAGAGATTAATGAAATAGTCAAAAAATTTTCTCCGCATTTATCTGTAGAATTTGTATTACCTCCTGAAGGATTTGACCCGATAGAAAATGGAAGTACTTTTGAGGAGAATTCTTATATAAAAGCACTTGCTGCTTGGAAAATTTCACATACCTGGTCATTAGCCGACGATTCAGGACTTTGTATAGATGCTCTTAACGGTAATCCCGGGATTTACTCTGCACGTTATGCCCAAACACCTGCTTTGCGTATTCAAAGAGTTTTAAATGAACTTGACAATGTGCCGACAGAAAAAAGAAATGCTCATTTTACTTGCGCTATGACACTGATTAATCCAAGCGGGGAGGTTGAATTTAAATATCAAGGGAAATGTGCAGGTTCTATTATAAATGAAGCAAAAGGTGTTAATGGCTTTGGATATGATCCTATATTTTTACCTAAAGGTTATAGCAAAACTATGGCTGAACTTACAGAAGATGAAAAAAACAAAATTTCTCATCGCTCTGTTGCTTTGAGAGAAGTTCTAAGATATTTAAATACGTTAAATTTTAATTAAATTCATTTGGCTGATAACGCATAAAATTATTAATTTGACTGCCTAAAGGAATCATATTATTAGTTCTGTCATACATTTCCTGAGGGACCATTTTTGCGTTATTTATTGCTTCCAAACGAGCATTATAATCACTATTTTTCTGGTATTGCTTAACTTTTAGCTGTTGATAGCATGAAAATTTAGCATCATTGGCTTCTATTGCTCTGCATTGCTCGATTCCGTTTTCGAATTCGACTTTACGCTTATACCAATACACTGAAGTATCGTTAAATTTCCCAAGTCCTTTAGGAGCTTTTACATCTACGTATGCAGGCGGAGCAAAATCTTTCCAAGCAGGCTCATCAACACCGTTAATAGAAATGTTTTCTTCTGCAAGTACCAATAGCGGTAAACTAAATACTGCAATTAATAACAAATTTTTCATACTTACACCTTTTTGCTTATTATAACATTTTCTTACTTATAATCAAGTTTTGTATGTTATTGACTATTAAAATTTAATTTATAAAATAAATGTATATAGGAGATTTCTGATATGAGAGTACAGCCAATTAATACAATTCAAACATTTAGCAAACCGGCAAGAATTTCTAATGAACCAAAATCAACTCCTTGCTGCAATTCTGAACTACGACTGACAAACCCTGCATTTAAAAGTGATAGAGGAGCACTTTTGGGAATGTTAGGTGGTGCAGTAGCAGGGTTGGCTACAGCTGCAGTGATTATAGCTACAGGCGGTGCAGCAGCAGCTGTAGCAGCTGTAGGTGCAACCGGTTTAGGAGCTGCAAGTGCAGGCTTTGGAGCTCAAATAGGAGGAATCATTGGCGGACTTGCGACAGGAGATGAAGGCAAGAAAAAATAATTCTATAATTAGTTAAAACTATCGTCCTTAGTAGTTCTTGTAAAAATTTTTAATAATTACTTACCTGTCTTTTAATTTTTATTTTCCTAATACACATCTAAATAGTATGATTTACCGAAATATTTTCGCTTATTCTAAGCCTATTTCAACTAAACCATCATTACCGAACGAATCAAGTTCTTCCTGCGTGGTTGTAATTGTCCAATTATGTGAAATAATGTAGCTCTCATCCATTATCAATCATAATTTATAAGCTAAAAACTCCCGGAGATGGATTCGAACCACCGTTGGAAGAGCCAGAATCTTCAGTCCTGCCACTAGACGATCCGGGAAAGAACATTTTTATAATAACTTAAATAAAACATAGGCGCAAGGGTATAACCCTTGTGCCTATGTTTTACAAACTTAAAAAAAGCCGGTTTTAAACCGACTTTTTTATTTTTTATTTCGAAAACCATCTTTTCTTATTAGAATTGGTTGTTTTAATTATATTTGTTTCCGACGCTTCTCCCTCTGTCATTGAAGTATTTATCATATTACCGCGCTCTGTTGTACCTCTGCTCACAGTCATTGAACCTTTTGCTTCCCTGGTAACTCTTGCTTCGTCAACATTATTTGTGTATCTGTTTCTCCATACACTTTGAGTATCAAGTCTGTCTGCACCAAATGTTTGGTCATAATTTTTTACAGGATAATCAACATAATTCGCTGTGTTTGAAGAATTTTCATATAACCTTCTTGTTAAATCCTGCTGTTCAGGATTTGCATAATTGTACTGGGTGTTTGCTGTTCCCGGGTCCTTTCCTAAGAAATGCATTCTGCCGATTTCATCTGTGTAGATTGTTGTTTCTGCCATTGCGCTGATTGTTGATATGGATAGTGTCATAATCAAGCTTAATGAGAGTAAAAGTTTTTTGTTCATATTTTTTCTCCTTGATTTATTTATACCCGCATTATAGCACAATACAATATAAAAAAGTAAATAAAATTTTTAAATTTGAAACTTTACTTTACATTTATTTCGTTTGTGATGTCTTTGCCACCATACAAAACAACGCTTTTTGCAAAAACATAATCATATTTATCCTTTTGAGCCTTTTTTGTTACTTCATCGCGAATACTTCTTTCAATGTTCTCCAGCCTGTTATTATATTCTTTTTCTAGGGCCGCTTTTTTTGTATTAAATTCATTGGTATATTTTTCTTCCAGTTTCAATATTTTTGCTTCGTCTGTTTCATTTGAAATCTCACCTCTGGCATTAACAATAATTTTATTTAATTCATCCATTTTTTTAGCGTGCTCTATCTTAAGTTGTTTCACTTGTCCGGAATTGCTTACTATTTTCTGTAAATCCACAACAGCAATTGAATCTTCCGCTTGAGCAGCACAAAACGCAAGAAAAAAACTTAATATCACTAATACAAAACTTTTTCTCATAAAATTTATCTCCTTCTCTTTTTTATATTTAAACAACTTAAAATAACAATAAATTCCCCAATCGGAGAAGTTAATTATATATACCCAAATACTTATTATAATGCATATTAGAAAATAGCATTAACTGTTCGTGCTAAAATAGATTTATGAATATTTTAGATGAATTTGATACAATAACAGCTATAGCAACACCAATTGGAACAGGCGGAGTTGGAATTATCAGAATATCAGGCGATAAAGCTTTTGATATAATAAAAAATATTTTTACAAACCCAAACTTTGAACCAAAAAAATTTAATCATGGTTGGATAAAAGATGGTAAAGAAAAAATAGATGAAGTTATTGTTTTACCTTTTTTTGCACCAAACAGTTACACGGGAGAGGATGTTGCAGAAATTCAATGTCACGGCGGCGTGAACGTTGTCAAAAATATATTAAACCTTGTCTTAAAAAATGGTGCAAGGCTTGCTGAGAGAGGTGAATTTACAAAACGCGCATTCTTAAATAAAAGAATGGATTTATCGCAAGCAGAAGCAGTAGCTGATATTATTCACTCTAAAACATCCGACTTTGCAAAAATTTCAACAAAAAATCTTTCAGGAGTTTTAAAAGAAAAAATTAGTGAAATAAGAAACGACATTTTTGAAGTTTTATCAAAAATAACCGCAGGAATTGATTTTCCTGAAGATGTCTTAGAACCTGATTATGATTACTTGATTGATTCTTTCCAAGCAATAAAGGATTCTATTAATAAGATTTTATCAGGTGCGAATACTTCAAATATCTTTAGACAAGGAATTTCCGTCGCTATAGTCGGAAAACCGAATGTTGGCAAATCATCTTTGTTTAATGCACTTTTAAGTCTTAACAGAGCTATAGTTACAGATATTGCAGGTACAACAAGAGATATTCTTAGAGAAACTTTAGATTTAGGAGTTCCCGTTACTCTTATTGATACAGCAGGAATCAGAAACGAAGGAGTAAATAAGGTCGAAGAAATCGGAATTGAATATTCTAAACAATCACTCAGCGAAGCAGATTTAGTTTTGTTTATTTACGATGCTAAAGAAGGATTAAAAAGTGAAGACGAAGAGATTTTAAATATGGTCAAAGATAAAAAACACATAGTTATTGCAAACAAGTGCGATTTATCTGAAACAAGAACATCTGGTACAATTTATATTTCAGCTTTGAATGGTGATGGCATAGCTGAGTTAAAACAAACACTTACAAAAACTGTTTGCGACATAAATCCCGAGGATTTGGAGTTTGTAACCAACACCAGACAACAAGAATGTTTAAACAAGGCTAAAACCTCAATAGAACAGGCAATGGTAGCAGCACAGTTACATGAACTGCAAGATCTTATATCAATAGATGTAAAATCTGCGCTTCTGGCTTTGGATGAATTGACAGGCGAACTTATAACAGACGATATCTTAAACAACATATTTGACCATTTCTGTATAGGAAAATAGAAATTATTAAGTTTACATTTATCACTTTTTATGGTCTAATATTGCTAGGTTGAGATTTAAATTACAGGGGAGGGACTATGAAATCAGAAGAAAGAACTTTTGTCGCAATTAAACCTGACGGGGTTAAAAGAGGTTTAATGGGTAGAGTTATCCAACGTTTTGAAGATAAAGGATTTAAGATTGTAGGAATGAAGTTATTACAAGTCACTCCTGAATTAGCTGCAAAACACTATGAAGAACACAAAGGTAAACCGTTCTATAACAGACTGATATACTATATTACAAGCGCACCGATTGTTGCAATGGTTGTAGAAGGTTATAATGCGGTAGAAAGCGTTCGCCACACTGTTGGTGCCACAAACCCTTTGAATGCAGATGTCGGAACTATTCGTGCTGATTTTGGTCAAATTATGGAATACAATATTGTGCACGCATCTGATTCACCTGCTAGCGCAGAAAGAGAAATTAACATTTACTTTAAACCGGAAGAAATTTATGACAATTGGCAATCTATGTCAGAAATTATTGCATACGATGAAGAACGTTATAATCAACAAGGTATATAATAATTAAAGCACCATAGATTTGGTGCTTTATAATATTTTACTATTAGTTATGCGGAGAAAAATTATGCAAAGAGCGGATTTTATTAATGCAAAAAGAATTGTTATAAAACTGGGCACCAATATAATAAGAAACGAAAACGGAGAAGTCGCACTTTCCAGAATATATTCCTTCATTGAAGATATGTCTAAGTTGGTAAAGTCAGGAAAAGAAATAATTCTTGTAACATCCGGTGCTGTAGGACTCGGTAAGAAAAAATTAAACTTGGAATCAACTTCGGAAGAAGGTGTTAAACAAGCTTGTGCAGCTATCGGGCAAAGCAGATTAATGTCATTCTACGAAAACGGTTTTGGAGTTTATGACATCCCTATTGCCCAAATTTTACTTACGGAAGATGATTTTTCACTTCGTCATAAATATTTAAGCTTGCGCACAACTATGAACAAGTTGCTTGAGTTTGGTGTTGTCCCCGTAATAAACCAAAATGACACAGTAACACCGATTCAATCAGGCTCTGTTAATACGGGCATGAAAGTTAATTTTTCCGACAACGATAAACTTTCCGCTCTTGTGGCAAGTGAATTGGATGCTGACTTATTAATTTTACTCACCGACATTGACGGTTTGTATACATCTAATCCAAAAGAAAATCCTGATGCTGAACTAATAAAAGAAGTTGAATCTGTAAACGAAGATATTTTAAAGCTTGGTACAGATGCTTCTGAAGGCGGCAGAGGAGGCATGCGTACAAAACTTGAAGCAGCAAAACTTGTTACCAGATTTGGCGGAAAAGTTCTTATAGCAAACGGCAAGACTCCATATATAATAAATAGAATTTTTGCAGGAGAAGATTTAGGTACAATGTTCTTGCCGGCAAAAGAAAGTCTTGCGGATAAAAAGCGATGGATAGGTTATGCTACAAATATTTTTGGCGGATTAGTCGTAAATGCAGGTGCAAAAAAAGCAATACTTGAACAATTTTCAAGCCTTTTACCAATAGGAATTGTTAATGTTGTAAACGAATTTAAACAAGGTGAAGTTATTTCTATTATGGATGAGGATAATGTGGAATTTGCAAGAGGTATGGCAAATTACAGTTCCGCCGAATGCCGCAGAATCGTAGGTTCTCACTCCAATGATATTGAAAACATTCTCGGTTATAAAAATTATGATGCCGTTATTACAAGAGATAATATAACAGAACTTGTATAATTGTTGCGTAACTATTTTAAATTTACTTCTTTTTCTTGAATTTGTTGTATAATTAAGAAAAAGGGAGAATATAATGCAGGAAATATTGGAAAGAAAATCTATAAAAAATATCGATTTCAACTGTGATTTAGCACAAGCATACGGTATATACAAAAACTCACAAGAAATTGAGCTTTTGGATTATGTAAGTTCTGTTAATATATCATGCGGATTTCATGCCGGAGATCCTGTAACTATCAAAGAAGCCCTGCTAAAAGCAAAAGAAAAAAATATTGCAATAGGTGCTCATATAGGTTTCAACGATATCCAAGGTTTTGGATACAGACCTGTTGAATTAAAAGAAGATGAATTAGAAGCTCTTGTTATATATCAAGTCGGTGCAATAATATCTTTTGCTAAAGCCTACGGAGTAAGCATAGAACATGTAAGACCACACGGAGCTATGTACAAGATGGCAGGGGAAGATTTTGTATTTTCAACTGCAATAGCGAAAGCGATAAAAAAATGCTCTGATTGGCTGGTTTATTATGCTCCGGCCGGTGATATTACAACAAAAGTCGGAGATTACACCAATATAAAAGTTGCACAGGAAATTTTTCTTGAAAAAACCTACAATTCTGACTTGAGTATTGATTATGCCATTGCTGATAATACAAATAATTTTGATATGATAAAACGACTTCAACATTTATTACATACATCGCAAATAAGGAATAATTTAGGCGGAATGAATTATGTTGATGTTGATACAATACATTTTACAAACAAATATAAAAACTCTGTTGAATTAATTAAAGAAGCACGGAGATTAATAACCCCTGCTCCAGTAAATTATATTAATGTAAAGAGTTCCGGATGGGTGGATTAGAATATGACTTTTGATGAGATAAAAAATGTAAAGGTAAAAAAAGAAGTTGGTTGGCTTTTACCCGGATTAGAAGTTAAACGTTGGTTTGCTTTAATCTTTTTAGGCTCCATAATGATTGTACTTGGTTTCATGGTTTTAGCCAATGTTCGACCTATATATGTAATTTTAGAGTTAATCAGAAAGGCTGCGCTTGTACTGCCATCAAATTTTTTGGCTGCAGTATTCATTTTTGTCGGGGCAGTAATATTCTTTAAAGGTTGGCAAAAAACCACACTATCTATAATGGATATGAATTCCAGTAAAGGCAACTATTCCTTATTGGAAAAATTATACAGAAGAAGAAAGCTAAATAAAGGAGCAAAAATTGTTGCAGTAGGCGGCGGCACCGGCTTATCAATGCTTCTCAGAGGCATAAAAAAATATACAAATAACATAACAGCAATAGTTACGGTTGGCGATGACGGAGGAAGTTCCGGCAGATTAAGAGAAGAATTGGGAATACTACCTCCCGGAGATATCAGAAATTGTATCGCTGCTTTAGGTGACGATGAAGATTTGATAACCGAACTTTTCCAATATAGGTTCAAAAATGGAGAAGGTTTGGAAGGACATAGTTTTGGCAATCTGTTTTTAACCGCGCTTTGCTCAATTACCGGTGATATGGTTAGAGCCGTTAAAGAATCTTCTAAAGTTTTAAACATTAGAGGCGTTGTTCTACCCGCAACACTGGATGACATGAAACTTGCAGCAGAATTTGAAGACGGTCGTATTATTCACGGGGAGTCAAACATTCCTGAAGCACACGGTAAAATCAAAACATTATTTACTGAGCCTGCAAATTGTAAGGCTCTTCCTGAAGCCTTAAATGCTATTGCTGACGCCGATTTAATAATTCTTGGTCCCGGAAGCTTGTACACAAGCGTGATTCCAAACCTGTTAGTAAATGGTATTTCTGATGCCATTGTACAATCAAAAGCTAAGAAAATTTATGTATGTAATATTATGACACAGCCAGGAGAAACTACTGATTACTCTGTTGCAAGCCATGTTAATGCACTCATTAAACATGCAGGCAATAAACGTGTTATTGATGCCGTTTTAGTAAACGACAGCTTACCTGATAATATCTCCGAAGGATATGCCAAAGCCGGTTCAATTCCTGTGAGATTAGACATGGAAAATATTTCCCCTATTGGCATAGAAGTAGTTTCACAAAAATTAATTCAGGAAAATAAAGACGGACTGGTTCGTCATAGTTCAAACAGAGTCGCAAGAGCAGTATATTATTGGTATAAAAAGAGTATAAAAAACAGATGAAAACCGTTTCTTCCTTTCAAGTTTTAAAAAATAACAACGAAAAAATTGCCATGCTGACGGCATATGATTATTCTACTGCTCAAGTTTTAGATAAAGCGGAAATCGACGGGATTTTGGTCGGAGATTCTTTGGCGATGGTTGCTTTAGGATATGAAAATACATACAATATTACAATTGATGAAATTCTGATTTTTATCAAAGCTGTTGCCAGAGGCGCAAAAAATTCATTCATAATAGGGGACATGCCTTTTATGAGCTACAATTTAAGCTTAGATCAAGGTTTAGAAAATGCCTCAAAAATGATTAAAGCCGGTGCAAATGCCGTAAAACTTGAAGGGTGCAATGAACACATACTGCAACTTGTAAAAAGATGTGTAGAGTCAGGAATACCTGTATTGGGACATTTAGGATTTACTCCTCAGCTAATGAATACAATTGGCGGACATAAAATACAAGGTAAAACAGCTGGTAACACAGATATAATTCTAAAATCTGCATTAAAACTTCAGGAAGCCGGTTGTTTTGGTATAGTTCTTGAACTTATGCCGGCAGAAAGTGCTGAATATATAACAAAAAATCTTCTGATTCCGACTATAGGAATAGGTGCAGGTGTTGGTTGTTCAGGACAAATCGTTGTAACAGATGATATAATGGGTAAATTTACGGATTTTGTTCCTAAATTTGTTAAAAAGTACGCAAATATTCATGAAGATATGATTAAAGGAGTTGAAGAATATAAGAAAGACGTAAAAGAACTATTTTTCCCGTCAGAAAAAGAATCTTTTACGCTAAGTAGTGAAGAAAAATTAAAGCTTGAGGCGTCAAGCAAAATCGTAAACAGTTAAAATAAAAGAAGGAATTATGTTAGTACATTCAATTGAAGAAGTAAGAGAAGAAGTTTACAGTTGGAAAAAAGAAGGCCTGTCTATCGGATTGGTACCAACGATGGGTGCTTTACATGAGGGGCATTTAAGTCTTATAAAGAAAGCCAAAGCAACTTGTGATAAAGTTATTGTTTCTGATTTTGTAAATCCGATTCAATTCGGACCATCTGAAGATTTTGATAAATATCCAAGAACCTTGGAAGCAGATGTCAAACTTTGTTCAAACGAAGGCGTTGACATAGTATTTGCACCTTCCGCAAATGAAATGTACGGCGAAGGTAATCGTTTATCAAATGATACTTTGACATATGTCTGCCCACCGTTTTTCTACGTTAACAAACTTTGCGGTAAAACAAGAACAGGACATTTTGACGGCGTATGCACTGTTGTATTAAAACTATTTAACATTGTTCAACCTAATTACGCATTTTTCGGTCAAAAAGATGCTCAGCAAGTTATTATAATAAAAAAAATGGTAAAAGATTTAAATGTTCCTATTAAAATAATTCAATGTCCAATCGTCAGAGAAGAATCAGGACTTGCTTTAAGTTCCAGGAATAAATATCTTTCTGAAAGCGGAAAGAAAGATGCCCTTGTGCTTAGCAGAATTCTTAACAATATAAAATCCTGTTACAAAAAAGGAATAAAAGACGTATCAGCGTTAAAAGAAACTGCGTATGACTTTTTAAACGACAAACATGACTTGGAATACCTGGAAATAGTTGACAGAGAAAGTTTGGAAGATAAAATTACGGCTGATGATAATTCCATAGCACTTATTGCCTGCAGAGTGGAAAATGTCCGATTAATTGATAATATTTATTTAAGCGAGGTTTAATCTATGCATGAATTTATTTTAAAAATTTTCGGATTCACTAAAAGTCTGTTATATTTTTTAAGATTAGTTTGTGTTTTTTGTATATTAATGCTGCTATTGTATTGGATAAATAATCTTGCAAGCTTTAATTGGAGTTGGCTTGGATTCATTAAGCCGTTTTTAGATTCTTTACTTGCAATCGCAAACAGTATTTATTCTGTATCCTTTAATTTATTTGGTGCTGTTTTTGAATTCAAGTACTTAAGTGCACTAATTATTCTTATATTAGCTTCGCTGTGTTTTAAACTTCTTGATTTTTCAGTAAATCTTCTCGAAGGATTATACTTGAGTACAAGGTTTTTATGTAAAAAAACTGAAGAAAAATTTTTAAATAAAAAGCTCCAAAATGATATGGAAAAAGAAGAAAAAAGTTTAAATAAATATACCGTTGTAATAACAACGCAAATTAAGAAAAAATTTGCTCACCAGGAATTGCATATTAACATTGATGAACAAAACAAACTAATGAATGATTTTATATTTTCCAAAACAAACATAAAACCAATGATATTCAGCGACAGTTTTATATATAAATTTAAAGATTTTAATGATATAGATACAATTTTGGATACACTTTTTAAAATACTAAAATCAAATGCACCTCTTGATTATGCAATTTGCATTCAAATAGAAGGAAATGATAATCAAATTAATAAACTTGTAGAGTTGAAGCATTTCGGGAAAATAACAATGGCGGCAGATACCGCATACAGATACCGATTCAATGCCTCACATCGATATCAAACTTCTCAAGCCGGCCTGTTTCAATATGATGGCGGAACATTAGAAGTTCATGAGTTTAAAGAAATTCTGTAGTATAATAAATATAAGACAAGGAGTAGGGATATATGAGATACGATGCAGGAGAAGTTATAACAGCAATGGTAACACCGTTTAATGAAAAACGGGAAGTTGATTATGATAAAGTTGAAGAGTTAGCCAGTCATTTAGTTAATTCAGGTTCTGATGCAGTATTGGTTACCGGTACAACGGGAGAATCTCCAACTTTAACGCACGAAGAAGAAATAGAGATATTTCTTAGTGCAAAAAGAGCCGTCGGCGGCAAGGGAAAAGTAATAATGGGTACAGGCTCAAACTCAACAGAAACTGCCGTAATGATGGCTAAAAAAGCTGAAAGAGAAGGTGCAGATGCTATTTTATCAGTTGTACCTTATTATAACAAACCTTCGCAAGCAGGTATGATTGAACATTTTTCCGCAGTTGCCGAAGCAACCGAATTACCTGTTATACTTTACAATATTCCGTCCAGAACAGGTGTAAATATGTCAGTAGATACCGTTAAAACTTTAGCTAAAAAATATCAAAACATTGTTGCATTAAAGCAAAGCTTTGGTGACATGGATACAATTACAGAACTTCGTATGTCATGCCCTGCAGATTTTGCAATTTATTCCGGAGATGACAGTTTAACACTTCCGATGTTGTCTTTAGGTGCTCATGGAGTTATATCAGTTGCATCCCATTTATTCGGAACTGAAATTAAATCTATGATACGAAACTTTAAAACCGGAGATGTTTCGACTGCAAAAAACATGCATCAAAAACTATATCCAATTTTTAAAAAGTTATTTATGGCTCCTAATCCGGTTCCGGTTAAGGCTGCTTTGGCCTATAAAGGTATCATTAACGAGTTTGTAAGACGTCCTCTTGTTGAACTTGGCAAAACAGAAAAAACAGATTTAATATTTACTCTTGATTCGATTTAAGTTGTAAATATTACCGAATCGGTTAAGATTAATAATTATATTTGAATTATAATAAAATTAGAGGATATAAAAGGAGTAAATAAATGAAGAATAAATTAGCGCTATTTTGGGCTATTGTAGTAATTGTGATAGTTTCAATAGTAGCAATATGCACAAAACCGACAAAACTTGGATTGGATTTAGTCGGTGGTTCCAGACTTGTTCTTGAAGCTGCACCAACAAATGGTATTGTAACACCAGATATGATGTCAAGCTTACAATTTGCAATAGAAAACAGAGTCAATAAGCTTGGCGTTTCTGAAACCGTTGTACAAAGGGCAGGGGATAAAAGGCTTGTTGTAGAAATTCCTGATGTTTCAGATTTGAATCAAGCAAAAGCTTATATAGGTGAAACAGCTGAATTAGATTTTAGAAAACCTATTATAACTAAAGATGGTGAAACTGAATGGGCGGCAACAGGACTTACGGGGAAACAACTTAACAGAGCAAATTTAAGTACTAACTCCCAAAACGGACAGTGGGTTGTTGATTTGGAGTTTGACGGCGAAGGCACAAAGCTTTTCGGAGACTTAACTAAAAAAATGGTTGGTCAACAAATGGCGATTTTTTTTAATGGCGAACTTCAATCTGCTCCTGTTATCAGAGAACCTATTACAGGCGGACGTGCACAAATTTCAGGAGGTGACACCGGGTTTGCTTACGATGAAGCTAAAAAAATGGTTGATCTTCTGAATGCAGGTGCTCTTCCTGTTCCTGCTAAAATTATTGAAGAAAATACCGTAGGACCGACTCTTGGTGCTGATAGTATTGCAAAATCGAAAGTAGCAGGCGCGATTGGGTTAGGATTTGTAATGATATTTATGGCTCTTTACTATAGAGCTCCTGGACTTATTGCTGATGTAGCACTGGTAATATACGGAATTATTTTATTTGCACTATTTAAAACAATTCCGGTAACGCTTACTCTTGCCGGTATTGCTGGTTTTATCCTTTCAATAGGTATGGCTGTAGATGCAAATATCTTGATATTTGAAAGAACTAAAGAAGAATTGAGAGCAGGCAGAACATTGTTCACAGCTATTAATTCAGGTTTTGACAGAGCTTTCACTAGTATCTTTGATTCAAATATGACAACTATTATTACTTGTACAATTCTATATTGTTTAGGTACAAGTATTGTTAAAGGTTTTGCACTAACTCTTGCAATAGGTGTAATTGTTTCTATGTTCTCTGCAATTACCATTACAAAGAACTTCATGCATCTATGCTTTGGCACGGGAAAACTTAAAAACCCTGCAATGTTCGGCTTGAAAGAATCTGAAATTAATGCTGAATTTCAGGCAGTAGAAACAAAGCGTGAAAAAGCTAAATTTGGTATATTGGATTAGGGACAAATAAGAAAAAAGCTAAAATAAAAGCTGAATAGGAGAAGAAAATAATGAAATTTAAATTAGATATAGTAAAAAACAGATTTATATTCCTTGCTTTGTCAGCAGTTCTTCTGACTCCTGGAATACTGGCTATGATATATTCAACAATAACTTATCCTACTCATACACCAATTAAAGTCGGTATCGATTATACAGGTGGTACAACTCTACAATATGGTGTGAAGGAAGATATTACTAATAATAAACTTGCAACTGTAAGAACAAATTTAGAAAAAGGCGGAATTGAAAATCCGTATTTGCAAATCATCCATGTTAATTCGCAGGATACCGAATTAAAATCGATTCTTTCAATCAGAACAAAATTTATTGATGAAAAGTCTAATGAACAAGATCAGATTTCTTCTATAGTTGCAAAAGATTTTAGCGATTCTGAACTTGTACAAGTAACATCAGTAGGACCGACTTTAGGTTCAGAATTATTTAAAAATTCTTTAATAGCTTTGTCTCTAGCTTTACTTGGAATTATCGCTTATTTAACATTCAGATTCCAATTTGATTATGCGCTCGCCGCAATCCTTGGGCTTGTGCATGATACTTTATTTGTAATAGGTGTATTTTCAATACTAGGGCTGGTGTATAATGTGCAAGTTGATGCACTATTCGTTACAGCAATACTTACTGTAATAGGGTTCTCCGTTCATGATACAATTGTTGTTTTTGACCGTGTTAGAGAAAACCTAAAATATTACGGCAAGAAAATGTCTTTTGGGGAAATTATGAATTCAAGTATTAATCAAACACTTGCAAGAAGTATAAATACCTCGGTGACAACGTTAATAACACTTGCTGCTTTGTATTTCTTAGGTGGAGTAACAACCAGAGATTTTGTATTAGCAATGATATTAGGTATCTTCATCGGTACTTATTCAAGTATATTCTTCTGTTCAACACTCGTTGATATTTGGGAAGACAAAAAAAATTCTACAGCTCCGGCTGTATCATAGAATTTATAAAGCCGGCAAATGCCGGCTTTATATCAAATGTAAAATTTTATTTCACAACTATCAAAAATTATATTTACAGGTTATTTAATATTATATGAAAATTTTACCAATCACTAATATCTATATAAGAAAAAACATCCAATCAAATAAATCAAACGATAGTAACAGTAATAAAGCAAAGGATTTGAAAGGTGTAAATCTTCTGCCAACGAATCGTTGTGATTTATTTATTAATTTTAAAAGAACGGCAAAAAACGGAGAGCCGCTTAGAAAACTTTTAAAATATAAAATTCCTGATATGTATACAGGTCAGATTATGCTAGACCCGGAACTTTTGGAAAATTTACTTAAAAGAAAACTTTTTTCTCAATCTATTAGCAATATAGTAAAAGTTTTAAAACCTTATGAAGAAAGTCTATTACCAATACCTAAAAAAATATTTGAAAAAATAGAGAAAATAAGTGCTAGAGAACCCTATGTAAAATTGGATGTTGTATTACATCGAATGGTACCAATGGCACGCAAAAAATTGGCGAATATGCAACGACCTATTTTCGAAAAATTATCATACAGAGCTATGGAGCTTCCTGAAAAACCACTATATAATTTTCGGACATTAATGGAAAAAACAAAAAATATATTGGAAAATAAACCCATCACGGAAGATTTTGATCCTAAAGATTTTAAGTATAAACTCTCAAGAATTGCGAAAGAAATAAGGCAACGCGGAATTGATGAAGAAATAAAGGTTATTGAAAAGCTGATTTATCTATCTAAACAGTTTCCTAACGAAAAGAAAACTTTGTTGCAAATTAACAGAAATAAAAAAACAAACTATAAAAACAATAAACAAAAAACAAATAAAATTCTGGAATACAATAAAATATTGCAACAAATGAATAATATATTCATGGGGTCATCATTATATAATAACCAACTACTAAAAAAACTTTTTTTTCAAGCAAAAACACAAATTTATGAAATCCCGATAACAATACCTTTCAGTAGGAAAGTCTTTATTAGAAAACTAAAGGAAATTACTGAGAATATAAAAGATAAGAAACTGGCAAATGATTTATTAAAAATAGCACATAAACTTCCGACTTCACAACAAGAAGTTGCAGCATTTATAATGAAATATGCAAATAACGACTCTGAAAAAATAGGTTATGAATTATTACAAAATTCGGTAGGAACGGTAGAGCATATTGTTCCTGCTAAAAAAGGCGGAAAAGATACTTTAGACAACTATGGACTTTTAATGTCGGTTACAAACTCTGAAAGAGCGCATAGAGATATAAACACTCAATTAAGATTACACCCTGAAATTTTTATAAATTGTCAAAAATATATAGATAGGCTGATAGACCTTCATAAAGAGGGACTTTTTGAAGAAGTAGGATTAAAACCATATTATATAGAACATTTTAGAAATTTAATGTACAAACTTACAAAAGATGAAGAACCAATGATTCTTGATATATCAAGACTTAATTAGCAAAAATTATTTTGAGACGTTTTTATTACCTTGGAGGCAAAATAAAAAATGGATAATAATATAAATTTTCATGGTGCTTTTTTGATAAAAAAAACAACCCCTGTTATGAGGGAAGAAATAGAAGGAGTTTTGGGGAAGCATAAACAAATATTTTATGATTTAAACGAAAAAGGGGACGCTTTTTACATTTTAAGAAGCCACAAAAAAGATAAGAATGTTGCCGACATTTTAAACGGTTACAAAAAATCTTTTGCCTATTATCCTGAACTAAGCACACGCTCAGGCTTTGATGATCAAGAACCTGAAAATGCAAAAAAAATTATTAAAGCATCTAAGTCCCCTATAATAAGGACAAAAGAGAAATTAGATAAATTTTTTCTAAGAGTATTTCCGCCTAAGAGAGAAAAAAATCTTAATTATGCAGAAATTGTAATAAAGAACACTGAGCTGAATTTAGAAGGATATAAGTTATGCCCTGCCAATGGTAAAACTATCCTGCGTGACAAAAATAATAAAATCTATGCACATATTTCTGCCCCATCTAAAAACGGAGCAATATATGTATATATTCAACCAAAAACAACAGATGATGAACCTTTGCGTTACATGATTGACGCTTCTGATGGTGTTGTAATGCATAAATACGTTGGAATCTATGGCGCTAGAACTTTCGTTAAAAACTTTAATAAAGCTGTAGAATATAACAAAAATTTAACTTAATATTTTATTAAAAATTTTACGTTTAGTATAAATTTTTTAAAAAATTAATATATCTAAAAAACCTTGATAAACCAAGTAATTAGAGCTTTTTCTCAGTTGACAGATAACCTGTTTTTTACTACTATTAATATGTATATTTAAGAGGTAGGAGTTTGTATGGATAAAAATGTTATTTGCATTAAATGGGGAACAAAATTCGGTGCTGAGTATGTAAATAATTTATACCGGATGGTAGAAAAAAACTTATCAATACCACATAGATTCGTTTGTTTTACAGACAAACCGGAAGGTTTAGCTAAAGGTATTGAGGTTAGAGATTTACCTCCTTTTAATGAAAAGAAAATCCCTGATAAAGCTTGGAGAAAATTATCTTTATTTAATGAGCAACTTTCTGATTTGCATGGAACAGCTTTATTTTTAGATTTAGACATTGTTATAAAAGATGATTTAACTCCGTTTTTTGAAAAAGAAGGCGATTTCATAATTATAAAAGACTGGGATTTTCCTAAAGATATTATAGGAAATTCTTCTGTTTTTAGATTTGAAATAGGAAAATATCCTTACGTTTTAGAAAATTTCTACAAAGAAGATAATACAATTCGTGATAGGTACAAAAATGAGCAGGCATTTTTATCTCACCAGATTTACGATAAAGGATTATTGCAATACTGGGATAAATCTTGGTGTATAAGCTTTAAAAGAGGGTGCTTGCAACCATTTCCGCTTAATTTCTTCAAGGAACCAATTGACCCTCCAAACGCAAAAATAATTGTGTTTCATGGCAGACCGACTCCGGAGCAAGCACTTGCAGGTTTTGCGGGAAAAGGCGGATTTAGATACGTGAAACCGACAAAATGGTTGAACAAGTATTATGTAAAAGAAACGGTATAAAAATGCTTATTTGGGGAATTTTATCAGAAATATTGTTCTATATAACTCTTCCTTTTTTCTTCATGGAAAGAGTTATTCATAAAAAATCCGGAGGGTGGAAACAAAAATTTGGATTTTGCGACAGAATTTCCGGTAATGTAATAATGTTGCATGGCTGCTCCGTTGGTGAAATTACAGCAATTGAAGATTTGGCAAAAAGAATAAAGACAGAATTTCCTGAAAAAAAACTTGTCATTACAACTTCTACACTAACAGGTCAAGCTATTGCAAAGAAAAAACTTGGTAATGTTGCTGATTACGTTACATTCTTTCCCTTTGACATACCTTCAGCTGTTAACAGATTTTTAAAAAATATAAATCCTTCTTTAGTCTTAATTGCAGAAACTGAAATTTGGCCTTGTTTTGCATATGGCTGCAAAAAATCGAATATTCCCTTATACATAATAAATGGCAGAATTTCTGATTTGTCATATTGGATGTACAAATTAGCCAGATTATTCTTTAAAAAAGTTTTTAACAATTATACAGCTATTTTTACCCAAAGCTATGAAGACAGAGAAAAATTTGTATCTATCGGAGTAAAAAACGATTCTGCCGAGTTTATGGGAAATCTAAAATTTTGCATACAGAAAACAGAAAATAATATTGACTTTGGACAAAGCTCTTATAAAATTATACTTGCAGGAAGCACACACGGTACAGAAAATCCGATAATTATTAATACTTATAAAGAACTACGGAAGGGTTTTTCTGATTTAAAACTTTTAATTGCACCCAGACATTTAGAAAGAGTTAAAGAAATTGAAATCTTGTGTGAAAAAGCAGGACTAAAATATGGGCATAGATCAAAAAATAATACGTTTTCCGAGAAATATGATGTAATTATTCTTGACACTCTCGGTGAATTAAAATATATGTATAGCTTATGCCACATAGCATTTATTGGTGGCAGTTTCAATAAAACCGGCGGTCATAACCCTTTAGAAGCAACTATCTGCGAAAAACCGGTTTTTTCAGGTCCGAAAATATTCAACTTTAAAGATATCTACAGAATCCTAACAAATGCCGGCGCAGCAAGAGTTGTATCCACTCAAGATGAATTATTTAAAGGGATTCAAAATTTGCTTAATGATACTACTAAATATGAACAAATGAAAAACTCTTGTAATAAAGTATTTTGCGAACAAAGCGGTGCTTTGGATTTTGTAATAAATAAAATTAGAGGATAACGATTAAATAATTTCGCGAGAAGATACTTTCATAAAAAAAAGACCTTGTATTTATAACCAAGGCCTGTCCGTTTAAATAAGAAGAGAGAGCTTTATGTTTTTTATAAAAAGTGCACAGAAAAATTTTTGCTATTTACCATAGCAAAAATTTACAAAAGTTAACAATCAGGGCGACGTTATTTTATTCTGATTTTTATACCGAATTTAATCAATGCATTAATAAATCTTTGTGGTAATTTTGACACAACACGGGCAAAAAAAGCATCTTTTCCGACTGTATACGTAAGCTTTGGATTTTTACTTAAGTCTGCCTTTAAAATAGTTTCAACAACCTTATCCGGTGATAAACCGCAAGATTCATTTACTTGTGCATTTTTAAGTACATATTGCATCTCTGCAGAATATTCATTATATTTATCAAAATATTTTGAATTTTCATCAATGGATTTTCCCCATAAAGGAGTTGATATCACTCCGGGTTTAATTGATACCACTTTAATATTCTTTTTATTCTCAATAAGCAGAGAATTAAAAAACATATCAAGACATTTTTTTGACGCACAATATGGAGAAATAAAAGGAAAAACACCATAACTTGCCATCGAACTCACATTTATAATTCTGCCATTTGCTAATTTACTCATCAAACCTTGAGTTAACTCAAGATGTCCAAAAACATTAACATCAAATTGCCTTCTTATTTCATCTATATCTATCTTTTCAATCGGACCTGCCACAACACATCCTGCAATATTTATAAGAGTATCAATCTTATCACAATCATTATTTAAAAATTTAACCGCCTCTACGACAGTTTCAGGCTTCAAATAATCCACATAAAAAGGACGCACATTATCAGAAATCTCTTTTAGCGAATTTCCTTTTTGCATATCTCTACACCCTGCATAAACAATATTATTTATTGCAATTCTTTTTAATAAAGCCTCTCCAATACCGGAAGTTGCACCTGTTATTACATATATTTTACTAGTCATCAATAGGTCTCATAATAAGAATCGTAGATATGTTTACTTCTAAAAAGCTACATTTTTCAACCTCTTTTTGAGGTGCTCTTTTTAATTCTACAGTACAATCAGTTACAGCTAAAAATTGTTTATTTGAGTTAAGAATTTCTGTCAACAATCTGTTTCTTTTACCGATTTTTGGCATGAAAACATAGCCTTTTATCACATGCTCGGCTGTTTCTATATAAACCTTTTCTTTCCAAGCAGAACTGACATATTTATTAATATCTTCTTTTTCCATTTTTCCTCCGCTAACTCATATAAGATTGGAATAAAGGCAGATATAACGCTAACGCCATAACCAATACAATGCTGCCTATAACCAATAGCATTACAGGTTCTATCATCTTTGTTATTGTATCAATAATACCATCCAAAGTTTTATCCAAAAAGTTTACAGCTTTTTCAAGCATATCGCCTAAACGACCGGATTGCTCACCGGTTGATACCATAAATAAAAGCATCTTTGGCATAACCTTTGTTGTTTTTAATGCCTGTGAAACTTGTAAACCTTGTTGAACCTTAACAATTGCTGTACTAATTTTATTTCTTAATACAGAATTAGTAAGCGTTATTACCGCCAAATGCAAACAATCAACAACAGGAATACCTGCATCATACGAAACGCTGAAAACAGACATAAAATTTGAATAATTAGAATACATTATTAAATTATTAATTAGAGGTATCTTTAAAACTAATTTATCTACAATTTCTCTTGCAGGTTTCCAATTGAAACACATGTAAACAAAAGCAATAAAGGCAGCAATAAATATTGGAATTGTGTACCAATATGTTTTAAGATAATCCCCTGCATTAATCATTATTGAAGTAATTAACGGAAGAGCTTTTTCTTGTTGCGCAAACATATCCTTAAATGCAGGAAAAACGAACACAAGCATTACTATGGATATAACGCAAGCAAGAATAATTACAAACATAGGATATATAAGCGTTCCAATAACTTTACTTTTTGTGTTTTCTTGTTTTGTTAAAAGATCCTTAATACGGCCAAGGGTTTTTTCAAGTTCACCGGCTTCTTCACCTGCTTTTACCAAACCTATAAAAATATATCCGAATACATTTGGAAATCTTGCTAAAGTGTCCGCAAACGTAGAACCTGCCATAATCTGAGTTTTTAAAATTTTTGATAAATTTCTTATTTTCTTTCTGGCAGCTTCCTGCTCCATAAACATCAAAGATTCTACAGCCGGAATACCAGATGAAAGCAATATTTGCAATGTAGAAATGAAATCTATTTTCTCTTTTAACGAAAGAGATGAAACATGACCAGCTTTCTTTGTACTTGCATCACTATATTCATTAATCTTTGTAGGTACAAGTCCCATCTTCCTAATAATTTCTCTTGCATCTTTAAGATTAGAAGCAGTAACTTCACCCTTTATAACTTCTTTTCCTTGTTTTAATGCTTGATAACTATATATTGGCATTTTTCCTCACTTAATTTGTATTTTTTATGCATCAAAATTTAATCACTTGCGTAACCAAGCACTCTTATAAATTCGCTTGTTGTTGTATTTCCTTCAGTTATGTGTTTAAGACAAGAAAATCTAAGAGTTTTCATACCTGCAGCAACAGCGGCTTCTTCTATTTCAATATCATGAGCTCCTTGAGCAATAAGTTTCTTTATTTCTCTTGATATAGGCATAACTTCATATATACCGATACGCCCTGAATATCCTAAATAACCGCAATCCTTACATCCTTTTTTTCTATACAGCTTTGTTTTCATTAACTGTTCCTGTATATGTTCATCTGTAGTAATATGCTTAACTTCTTCTTCTGTTGGGAAATAACCCTCTTTACACTTATCACAAAGCCTTCTTACAAGACGTTGGGCAATAACACCGGTTAAAGTTGATGATACTAAATAATCTTTTGCACCCATTTCAATAAGACGTGTAACCGTAGCTGCTGCAGAATTTGTGTGCACTGTACTTAACACAAGGTGACCAGTTAAAGCAGCTGATATTGCAACTTCCAATGTTTCAAAGTCACGGATTTCACCAACAAGAATAATATCAGGGTCCTGACGTAATATTGCTCTCATACATGATGCAAACGTGATATCAGCCTTAGGGTTTACCTGAGATTGATTTATACCTTCCAGTTTGATTTCTATCGGATCTTCGATTGTTGTAATATTAACATCTTCTTTGTTTAATGCTTTTAATATTGTATACAGAGTTGTTGTTTTACCTGAACCTGTCGGCCCTGATGTTAATATAATACCGTTCGGACACTGCACCATATCGTGGATTTTTTGAATATCTTCTTCTGATGCACCCTGAATAATCATTTTTTCACCGGAAGCTTTTAAACTTACCGCAGGTGCCAAAATACGAATTACAACTTTTTCCTTTCCTGACACCGGTAAAGTATTTATACGGAAATCGTACATTCTGTCATTATATTTGATAGAAAATGTACCGTCTTGCGGACGTCTGTGTTCCGCAATATTCATTCTTGCTAAAACTTTAAAACGTGTAATCACCGCCTGCTCAATGCTGCCCGGTATTTCCAGCACTTTTTTTAATATACCGTCAGAACGTACTCTAACAACGTAGTAACCTAATCTTGGTTCTATGTGAATATCTGATGCTTTACTATCAATAGCATCTGTTATGATTTTATATACAAATTTAGCAACATTGCCGCTTGCGTCTTGAAGTTCCTTTTCAACCTGTGACCAAAGTGATTCTTCGCTATTAAACTGAGCTGCTTCTTCTTCAATACTTTGAATTATTCTTTCTGTTTCTTTTGCAGCTAGCTCACTTTTTTTCTTGATGAAATATTCCTTCACATACATGTCATATTCATGATATGGAATACAATACACGTTTAAAGAACGTCCGGTAGATAACGATATTTCACGAATTGTATACTTATCATCAGGATTAACCATTGCAACATTTAACTTGTTATCCTGCATTGACATTATTATAGTGCGCTTCTTTTCAATGAAATCATCCGGAAGCATTTTCACAATTGCTGCATCTGAAACAATATTTTCTTTATATATTACTTCTTTGTTATACTTTTTCTTTAAGTACGAACCAATTCTTTCTTTTGAAAGATAGCCTTTTTCAAAAAATATAGCATCCAAAGGTAATTTTTTTTGTTCAGCATCCTGAATAGATTCTTGCAACTGTTCTTTTGTTAACCAACCGATTGTAACAAGCATGTCCTCTGCTGTCGGTTCTTTTTCTGCAGGATCATCCCCTTTTTGAGAATTCGAATCAGAAGTTCCTACTCCCGCTTTTTTGTATATATCAGCTATGTAGTTGTAAATATACGTAAAATCAGAATCAGAAATCGGAATAAATTGAACATCTACTCCATGAATTTCACGCTGAATTATTTTTGTAACTTCATCTTTATTTATCGGAGTATTTTTGTTTAATATTACATAAAAATTTTTCTCTTTTTTATCAACTGGAATAAAACCTGATGTTTTCATCAGGTTTAAATCAAATTTATCAATATAAAGTATTCTTATACTGTTTTTTAGTTTTTCCAGTTGATTAGACATTTCTATAAACTATCCGCAATAGATCCTTCACCATCATCAATTATCCTTGGCGTAATCATGATTATAAGTTCTGTTTTTACTTTAGTAGTATTTGTAGATCTAAATGCTGCACCAATTAATGGCAAGTCACCCAATACAGGAACTTTTCTCACGGTTTTCGAATCCTCTTCTTGAACCATACCGCCAATTACAAGTGTTTCACCATCTTTAATTCTTATATTTTTCAAATCAAGATTTCTTCTGCTTAAAAGTGTTGCTGCAAGTTCATCGCTGCCTGTTTCACCTGCTGCATAAACTTTGCCGGCTTCCGTAGCGTATTCGGGTTTAATATTTAATGTTACATAACCCTCAGGAGAAATAAACGGAGTAAGCGTTACCTTAATACCTTTATCTTCACCTATTGTATATGTTCTTTGAACAGCACCGACTGTACCAGAAGTCGTTGTTGATAAGAATTCAGATGTAACTTTTTCAATATAGTCTTGAGTTAAATCAATTACTGATTCTTGCCCATTAGTTATAATAAGCTTCGGATTTGCTAATACACGAGCTTTTTGGTTTTGAATAAGATAGTTCATATACCAAGAAATATGCAGATTACTACCATATGGCGATTTACTCATACCTGATAGAGCTGTATAAGTCGGCAATATAACTTTTCCATCTTTTTCATTATATGACCACGTAGGGTTACCGTTGGCATCTGTTGGAGCCCAAATATGATACGTTACAGGAACGTATCTGTCTGCACTGTTAAGTCTGCCGCCGGAGAAACCACTGCTGTTGAAGTCAGCATTCCATGCCTTTGAACGAAGCTTCCACTCATTTTGAAGGTCTTTAGAACCTTGTTCATTTAATTCTACTATCTGAACCTCTAAATATGCCTGCGGTTGCTTTATATCGTTAGTTTTGATAAATCTTTCTATCATATTTGCCTGAGCTTCAGAACCACCCATTATCATAATAGTTCCTCTTTGAGGGAAATAAGATACTGCTAGGTTTTGAACATCAAACGGTGCGGAAGAACTTGTTGCTGTTTGAGAAACTGAACAAGCTACAACCCCTTCACCAAGTTTTAATGCGCTGCTCCCGCCTATATCAGCAGCAAAACCTGTTGCACCTCCACCTGATTTTGCACCGCCAGAGCTTTTGCCTGACGAAGAGCCTCTTGAAGGCAACAACATATTACAAATCATATCTGCCATTTCAGCAGGTGTTGTATGATTAACAGAGAACGTTCTTGTTAAAGGCTCTCTGTCTAATTGATCAATTACTTTTTGCACAATTGCAGAATCCGATTTTTTACCAAATAAAATAATCTCATTTGTTGCCGCATTAACCGTTGCAGTTTCACCGGTTTGTGACAAAACATTATTATTCAGGAAATCCGCAATTTTTGATGCACTTACATACTTAACAGGAAACAACATCATTTCTTGTTTTGCAAAAGTTGCATTATCAGAACTGTTCTTTGAAAGAACTATTAATGTATTACCTTGAACATATGAACTCAAATTAGAAATTTGCATAACAAGATTAAAAGCATCATTTATCGGCATGTCTACCAAGTCTAACGTTACTTTTCCTTCTACAGATGAATGAAAAACAACATTCTTGCCGACTTTGTCTGCAAACATTCTTAAGACTTGTTTTACATCAGAATCACGCAGACTTAATGTTATTTTATCATTTTTGTCAGTTATTCTTGCACCGCCTGTTAAAACCATTGAAGCTGATGAGGGCGCAGCATATGAGTCATACAAAGATACCGCTAATGATGAAGGTAACGTAAATGCTACGAGCATTGCTGCCGCTATAACTTTTTGTATATTACTATATTTCATCGTTTTTCCCCTCCGAATTTTTTACTTAAATTAGAAACTTCATTATAATTTATAGAACCTTCTGTTAATATTTCACCTATACCGGCTCTATATATGTTTGTACCAAGTTTTACAGAAACACAGTCTTTGGTTATATCTATAATTTTGTAATTATTAATAACATCACCTTTCTTAACCAAATAATCGTTACCTTCTATATTTATAATTGCAGAAGGACTATGTTTATCATAAAGAATCCCTGATACTATGGTATCCATAACTCTTGCAGCATCAGAGCCTTCATTTAATGTTTCCGGCGGTTCAACCAAATCAAACTGAGGAACATCAGAAACAGAACTGCCGCTAATATCTCTGTATGGCAAAAAAGGGTTTGCTTTTACGGTACCTGTAGGTATTGTTATCAAATTAGTTGCTTGCGATGTAGCCGCAGACGGAGATATTGCAAGTGTAATTAAGCTACCTGCATTGTTTTCCTGATTACTTTTGTTAACAGATACCACAAATCCTGATATTAATGCAAACAAAACCAGGAGAGCTGATAATGCTACACAAAGTTTTTTTCCGCCTATTTTGCAATTTGAAAATCTTTTAACAAATTCCTCTACTGATATATCTGTCGGTTTAGAAAAATTTTTCTTTAGATAATCGCTCATATTCACTACTTCTAACTACTTATTATTTTACTATAGTAACTATACTATAACTCTCTATCTGCCTAAATCATACATTTAAACTATCTGTTTCAAACGTGTGTTTATTTTGTAATAAAAAGCTCATTTTAGTCTACAATAACTATACTATAATTTAAGTAATATATCAACTTTTTTGCTATTATTCATTGTAAAACATTAAATAAGCATAAGCATTATAATCAAGCGATCCGAATAATATCTTCATACAATTGTCATTTATAAATTCGTATTTTACAAAATCTATTGTATCAGCGTCAAAATCTTCATCAGTTTCATATGCTCTTACTTTGCCCATCAAATACTGTGATTGATAGAAATAAAGATATATTTTACCATCTTCTTTCTTCGCGTACACATTGTAGAAACCTCGTTCCAGAATTTTGTTATTATCCAGAACCGTATCTACCGGAATATTCAACAACTGCCCTTCCTTCTTCTTTGTTAAAGGAGCTTGTGTCTGAATTTCTCCATTCGGACTTAAGTCTGAATGTAAACTAGTTCCACCTCCACTGATTTTTTTTATTTTTTTCTTTTTTTGCTTCGCTTCTTTTTTCTTCTGATTAGCTTGCAGCACATCTATTGCCTTTTCAAACTCTTGATTTGTTATTGGCTTTTGACCATCCCAAGCGTGTTCAACACCCATATAATTATCAAAAAAATCATCTGCACTTGCAGCTGAAAAAGTTAACATTAATATTAAAGTCAAAGATAAAAATTTTTTCATAATAATAATATAACTGCTTTTTCTTAAAAGTAAACCATTTATATGAGGTAATTTTTCATAAATTCCAATATAGTATATAATGTTAAAAGGTATAAAAGAGAAATTTTAATGATTAGTTCAGAGATACTTATAATTGTTGTAGCATTCGCGGTTGCAGCCGCTGCGATTTATATATTGTACTCTATCATATTATTCCAAGGCACCAATTCAAGAGGAGAAGAACTGCAACTTTCTACAAAAAATATTTTGGAACAAGTTGATATTCTCTTTGAGAAAAGAGAATTTGCTCTTGTTGAACTTTTAGCAACAAAGTATTTAGACAGAGTCCCCGGACACGTTGATGTGAGGATTTTTCTTGCAAAAGCTTTTTTTGAAGATAAAAAATACAATTCCGCAATTCGCCAATGTTTAATTATTTTAAAACAGAAACCGGACAGCATAGATACTCATAAAGTTTTAGCAGATTCTTACATTAAAAAACAATTCTTAGGTAAAGCTATTCGTGAATATGAATACATTGTAGAGCAGAAAAAAAACGACAAAGAATCAATCAGAACTCTTGCAGAATTGTATAGAGCAACCGAACAAATTTATATGGCAATCAGCGCATACAACGTAATTTCTGAATTATCCGACAAGGATGAAGATATTGCAGAAGTTCAATCAATTCTGGCACAATTGAATATAGAAGCTCGCGATTACCCTGCCGCTTTTGAAGCTTACAAAACTCGACTCGGAATTTATCCTAAGGATATAGAAACAAATAAAAAGTTAATTGAACTTTACATTAAAATCAGCAATTATACAGCAGCAATTGAAACTTTACTTTACATGCTTGAATTCGTTACTGAATCTAAGATGCTGTTGTGGGTTTATGACACTTTAGTTTCAATGTACGTTCAAACAGAAGAATATGAAAAAGCCATTGAATATTCAGATCGTTTACTGGAAGTTCAAGGTTCTGATAAATTTAAAGTCAGAAATAATATTGCTGAATTTAATATTAAACTCGGGAAAATACAAGACGGTATAATAATTTTAGAAGATTTAGCTTTGATGTCACAAAATGCTTTTGACATAACCGTTGAACTTGCACAAACATACATCATCAACAAAGAGTACCAGAAAGCACTGGAAAAATATACCATTTTATTAGACAAAGGTTTGCCGCGAGAAGCCAAAAAGGTAAATCTTCTAATATGTGATTTATACATAGAATGGGCAGTAGATATGGCTTCAACCGGAAAATATGAAGAATCGTTTGAATACCTGAAAAATGCTGCTCAATATAATACAATCAATCCTGAAATATATTTCCATATGGGAGAAAACCATTTTGCACTGAAAAATTTTACAAGCTGCATTGAAGAGATAAATAAAGCTCTTGAATATGATAAAGATGAACTATATAAAACTAAATATTTATTACTGTTATCAGAAGCACATCACAACATAGGAAACTTCTTTGAAGAAAAGAAAGCATTAACAGACTTATTAAAAGTAGATGAAAAGAATGCTGAAGGCCTTTACAGAGTCGGACTTATGTACATCGCACAGCATGACGTAAAAAATGCTGAAGATGCATTTAAAAAAGCCATAACATATGACCCTGAAATGATTCAAGCAAAATACAACTTAGCACTAATATATGAAAATAACAACAAAGAAAGAGCCAAAGAACTTTATATAGAAATTTTAAGCCAAGATCCTACTTTTGAAGAAGCTAAAAATGCTCTCAATGATTTATCTTCCAATAACGATAATGTTTAAACATCTTCCGGAATATATATAACTACGTCATTGAGGTAGTTGCGCACTTCTTTACAATCCAAAGAGCGAGGAACAATTCTTTGATAATCCTGTACAATAGAAATTATGTCTTCTGTTGTCATCTTTATAATTCTTCTGCCGCCATCTGTTGATTCAATAATTCTTGCCATAATCTTCTCCTTTTCAAATATATTATCGGCAAATTATTGAAAAATTTTAGGAAAATCAAACTGCTGAATTAGAAAAATTATCTCCACTTTGAATATAAATTTCAAAAACTTCTTGAGGTCTTGTATTAACAGCAGTTATTACACATTTTCCATAATTGAATGTCTTAAATGAAGATGCTTTTGTTCCTAATTTATATTCTGCTTCGTATTTTGTCCAGTTATGATAAAAACTTTCCAAATCATATGAATTAAATCCCATACGACGAGAAATGGAAATATAGTCCCTTTGTTTAATGGTTTCTATATCTATGCCGCACTCAGTATCAGCAAAAGCAAGTGCAAGATACTCATCTGTATGACTTATGCTAAAGTATTTTTGTCTGTTTGTAAGATATGGTTTGCCAGATTTTTCAAAAATAATTTCTCTGTTTTCTATCTTATATACTTCTTTTAAAATTCTGTCTGTCATTAAATACGCAAAACAATGCATTTTAAAATTCTTTTGATGAGAAATCTCTTTTTTTTGGAAACCTAATAATAGTTTTTCTGAAATATTATTAATTGCGTTCGATTCAATAATAAAAATATCCATACTTGTATTTTATAATAAAAATGTTATTGTATTTCAGCATTAGGGTGCAAATTGTTAATTCCCCTATATCCTTTTTCGGGAGAGTATTCCCAGTTGTTGACATCATAAAATTTTATAATATTTTTCTGTATGCACTTCCATAAAATACTTGTATCATAGCTATAACCGTTCCTATTTAAATACTCCGTTAAAAGTTCTGTTTTCGTATTTCCTGCCCCTCTGCCCATGCCGGCTAAAGAAGCATCAACATATACATCACAATCGTTTAACATTTTTATAAACTCTATTGTTAGCGCTAAAGACATTTGTATGCTGTTATGAGAATGAAATCCAATTCTTATATTAGAATTAAGAACAGAAACAAATTTTTGTATAATTATTTCTAAATCTTCCGTAAACATTGAACCGAAAGAATCCACAATATAAACAGAGTCTACACCTATATGATTTGCCCTGGTGCATAGTTTATTAATTTCTTTATCTGAATACTCCATAATATTTGATGGCTGCAAAAACACTTTATAACCTTTGTTTTTAACATATTCCGCCACAAACGGAATATTATCTATATTCTTTTTATAAAATGCTATTCGTATAATATCTATTATGCCATCATTTTTCGGTAATTGAGTTACATCATATCTTCCGTAATCGAACATCAATGAATACTCAGATTTTTTCGAAGGTAAATACTGCTCTATATCCTTCGGTATCCTGTAAAAGACAGAGTCTTTACCATAATCATAATCCCTAAGCCACCCGCATTCTATTATATCAATTCCTGCAAGAGATAAACAGGTAATTATATCTCGGATATTGTTAAACCCGAATTTTGAGTCGACCACATATGCACCATCTCTGAGCGTACAATCTAAAATTTTCATACCCATATGAAGATTATATTACAAAATTGCTGTATAAAAATTAAAAATAAATAATTAAGATAAACTTCATTGCATTTTTAATAGATATGTAAAGTTTTGTTAAAGTCAAAGCAATTCTTTTTGATTATTTTACTTTATATATGTATAGTGTGAAAAAAGGTTTAAATATTATGTCGAATCCAATGATTAATCCAAATTATTCAGGTGTTACAATTCAAATTTCTAATCCTGCAGTTAATGTTGGTCAGCAAGGTGCACAAATACCTAATTCCGCTGAACGGAATGCTCAATATGCAACATGCCCAAGCTGCTGTTGCTGTCAGCCTGCTGCAAAAAATGAAATCTCAAATTATTATCAAAACGGATATACAAACAATTATCCGGAAAAAATTATTCCATATGATAATGTTAATACTGCACAACAAAATGCAGAACAAGTAAAAGACAGGGGCTACACAACATCATATCCTGCAGAATATTACTTGAATAACTATAATACAAATCCAAATAACAGTTATCAACAAAGTCCTAAAGACATTATCGAAAATCCTATTAAAGAAGGAGTTCCTCAAGAATTCAATCCTTCTGCATATAGAGCGTATGCAGAAAATAATGCTCCTGAAATTCAGGACTTCACAAAGTCAAACGGAATCATAAATGAACTTGATGAAAGAAATGCTCAATTACAAGAAGAAAAGAAAAATACAAAAGAAACTAAAGTGGTTGCACTAACAGATGCATATATTAAATCATTGGAAAATTATTTAAATAATCCTAATGATGATATCAGATTAATGGCTTCAAAAGAAATTCTTACAAGACTGGACGAAGACAAAAACAGATATGATGATGCAGCATTAAATGCATTATTAAATAAAATGCTTCAAGACCCGTCAAAACTTGTAAGAATTGCAGCTCTGTCAGCATTCTCGTCACAACTTGCAAGCGGAAACGATTATACTGTAAAACTGCTACAAAATATCCAAGCAAATCCGAATGCAGACAAAGAAGATGTGTTACAAGCGGCTGACATTTTGCTAAAAATGACTGCAGGAACAGAAGTCAAAAATGTTCCCGTAAAAAAGCAAGAAAATAATGTTCCACAAAACAAATAAGAAGGTTTTATATGAATTTTATCGGAAAAGTAGTATGCAGAACAGTAGGAATCGCAGCAATGAGCGCGGTCGCTTATGATTCATATATGGAAGGACAACACCACGCAGCCAGCGGGGCAGAAGAGGCTTCTGCGGATACTTTCGAGAGCATTATTGCCGCACAAAGAACAGCCGATTCGCAAAGTCATATAACAAATGCCATGCAACAAAAAGTCGCAGATTTAAGAATGAGTAATCCTATTATCACAGCTTTTGGAAAAACTAAAGGATTTATCAAAGGTGCACTGAATTCCCTTGCTGATAACTTTATGCCTGTTGCATTCGCTTCATGCGCTCTAACAGGAAAAGGCCGTTGGGCAAAGTTTGGGGCTTGGGGCATAGTTGGTTACAGTATATACAAAATAGCAAAAGAAGGCTTCGGCATAGGCAAAAAATCACCTATTGACAGCTAAGCTCTCTTAAGTATGACTTTCGAACAGGTTTCCAGTTTATCGGATATATTGCCTGTATGACTCTCTATCGTTTCATTTACATTACTGATTAGTTTTTTTTGTTTTGTAAAAATATCTATCTCTTGAGTTTTTGCTTTTGCATTGATATCAGTTTTGTACAAAAAACGCGGAGTTAAAAATAACATTCCTAAAACTGCCGTTGCTACACCAAAAAATCCTGCATGTTTCCATGACGAAGTGTAGGTTCGTGCTATAATCGTTGTTAAAGCTCCTGCAACGGTAGAAATTCCTGCTGCATTGATAAAAGCAAGCTTCTGTTGAGTATTCAATTTTGTCGGTTGCTTGTAATCATCAAACTGCCCCTTAAACAACACCCTAGGGGCTAAGGCATTGATAGGTTGAATCATAAACACACACTTTCTTTTTCTCTCAATACTCGCATGTTAACTCAAATTTATATTTAAGTAAACTACTCTTAAGTATGATTTAATAAGTGTGAAACATACGCTATATCTGCATATTAGTTATGTCAGTATACGCTGAAATCATTCGATTTCTTATCTGTATTGCCATTTCCATACTTAAAGTTGCTTTCTCTGCTGCAATCATAGCATCATGAATACTTGTAGGTCCGCCCATAGCAATGTCTTCTTGCATTCTGTTTGCTTCTAATTTTGCAGCATTAACGGCATTAATACCATTACCTATTGCAGAGCTAAATTGGCTGGCAAAACTTCCCAATCCCATAGGGTCACCTTTGTCCCTTATAGGAGATGACTTAGAAGCTGTTTCCAAAGCTATTTGAAAATCACTTGGTGCAGAATCATCAAACTTAAAAGATGAATTATTGCGTAAAAACTTGTTATAATCATCTATTGCATTCAAGTTATATGTATTATTGTATTCGGTTATCCCTGCTGAAAATTCCATTTATACACCTCAGATACTCATTGCGCTTTGCATCATTGTTTTAACGTTTTCTGCCACAGTTGCGTTAGCTTCATACGCTTTTGAAGCCGAAATCATACCAACCATTTCTTCTACTACGTTAATATTTGGCAAATCCACATATCCATCTTCGTCAGCATCCGGATGAGACGGGTCATATACTGTTTTTACACCGTTATCTGACTCATATATTTCATCGACTTGAACCCCGCCGGTAATTAATCCGTTATTCAGAGCTATATTTGCATTTATTAACAAGTTCCCTGTATTCGGGTCAAATTGAGCATCAGGGCTGTTACTTGAAAAATTAGCAGAACCCTGATTTAGTGTATTTTCGTATACTGTTCTGAAAGCTACATCTTTTTTAATATACACACCTTTAGAACCATCAGAACGGCGAGTTGTATTTACATTCGCAATGTTACTTGCAATTGTATCCATCTTAACTCTTTGAGCAGTCATGCCTGAACCTGCTATATCAAATATATTAAAACTCATTTTTCAAACCTCCCTTATTGTCCCCGAATTATATCACTCAGACTTGAGAATTGACGTCTTTCAAGATTTGATAACACAAGGTATTTTGTACCGGTTTTTGACAAATCCATCATTTCTCGTTCAAGTTCAACGTTATTTCCTGTGTCATCCGGACCGCTAAAAATATCCGTAACTTTTTGCGGATTAATTTGATCATATACATTTGACTGTAAATATGCTTTTTCCTGTAATGTCGGAATTCTATATTTATGAATATCTCCGGTAAAGACATCAACCATTGGCGGTTTATATTCTATACTGTTTTTACCTTTTATATAATCTTTTAAATCTTCCCGTTCCTGTATTTCAGCAAGCTGGCTTTCAAAAGCAACTTCCTTCCTCTGAAATCCGGGTGTCATAACGTTAGCAATATTACTTGCAATTGCGTGCTGCCTGTCCATAAGCCCGTCCATACCGAGCTTTGTTATATTCATGGTTCTGTCTGTTATTAAATCCATTTATTTCACAGCTCCTATCTTTATTACAAACTCGGTGTAATCATCGCCTGTATGCTCGAGATAAAGTTTACCGTACATACTTTCAATTGACTTTTTACAAATTACAAGTCCCAATCCGGAACCTGATGATTTTGTTGTGTATCCTTCTTCAAAGATTTCTTTTGGATTCTCTATTTTGCCGGCATTATTTGATATCCTAAGTACTGCAAAATCTCCGTCCGATTCTGTTTTTAATTTAATATACTTACCTTCAAGGACATTTCCTTTTTCTTCAAAAGCTTCTGCTGCATTTTTAACCAAATTAATGAGTGCTGCAAGAAATTTATTTTCATCAACAGGAATTTTTAAATCCGTATCGTTTTCCACAATATATTCAATATCTTTGCATTCAAAATATACTTTAGTCAAATCAACTGCATTACTGATTAATTCTTTTAATTTGTACTGTTTAATTACATTTTTCTCAGTAGATTTTAAAGATACAATCGAATTTCCTGCAAGTTTTACAGCCCTGCTAATACAACCGAGTGCATTTGAAATAGTTTCTTCTTTTATACCATTTTTTGCACAATATTTTTTGATTATTTCAGTATACAAATCACAAATGGATAATTGATTTCTTATTTCATGAGCAATTGCTCTGGTGTTAGAATCAACTTCTACTTCCTCTTTTTCAGATTGTATTTGTGCAAACCCAAGAACGGCATCTTTTGAAGCTTCATCAAGGTTCATTATCAGACGTCTTATGGAAGAATTTAAAAGTACATTGTCACGTCTGTCAGGTTTAAAACTTTCTTGAAAAGCTTTTATATCTAGAGATGTATTTCTTGCAATAATATCAAGTGCTTCATTCTGAAGTTTTGAATTGTAAACAGTATAATACCTGACATAGTTAGGATTATCCGTTTTGTTATCCCATATAACTATAGAAACAAATCTGTGTGTAAGAACTGCTAAAAATTCTGTGTTTGCCCAAACCTTTTCTTTTAGAAGTCCTGCTTCATCAGTAAAATCATAACCTTCTACGGTAGAAAAATCTAATCGTTTAATTAATCCCAGCACACCGTTTCTGTTAATTATTCTGTGAAGCACAACACCTTCTTCAGGATTATCCAGCAACGGTTCCAAGACAGCACGAATCATACACTTGAGTGCTATTTTTGAAAGATATTGATTATCTTGCGAATCAATCAATTCTTTTAAATAATTTTGCTGTCTTACAATTTTCTTCATTTTTTATCCCAATTTGTTTTTACACCGCAATTTTCACTTTTTTAGTCAAAAAACCGTTATTAATTGCATAAAGAACAGCTTGCGTTCTGTCATTAACCTGAAGTTTTTGGAAAATATTATTAACGTGTGTTTTTACTGTTGTTTCAGAAATAAATAATTTGCTTGCAACTCCTTTGTAAGTAACTCCTTGTGTTAAAAGTTCCAAAACCTCTTCTTCTCTTTGAGTTAGCGCGTCGAGTAAGTTTTCTTCTGAATCTGTTTCTTTTCTTGAAGTTTCTTCTCTGAAAGATTGTTGAAAATATTCGAAAAATCTTGATGATAATGCAAGCGGAAGATAAATTTTACCGTTAAGAACTTCTTCTATTGCATAAATAAGTTGAGCAGAGGCCATAGTTTTTAATACATAACCTTTTGCTCCAAGTTTCATTGCTCTAAAGATTAAATCTGCATCATCATATCCTGATAAGGCTAAAACTTTTGTACCCAACCCTAATTTTGTAATTTCTAAAATACCTTGTAAACCGTCACGATCAGGCATATTCATATCCAGTAATACAATATCAGGCTGATATTTTTTTACTAAGCTGACACCGGTTGTAACATTTGTAGCGATACCTACTACATCAAAAGTCCCTTCCAAATTCAAAAGTTCACGAATTCCGACTAAATGTTCATAATTGTCGTCAATTAATAACACTCTTGATTTTTTCTTAAACTCATGTCTCATACTCTCTCTTCTCCCCTAATTTAAATTTCCTCTTTTTATACTATCCATATTACATTCCAATAGAGGATATTTTCATCAATAAAAAGGTTAATTTTACAGTATCTATGCTAGATAATACGATATAGACCACATGGTCTATATCATTATTTTTTAAAGCGAAAAAACATATAAATACTTGATAATAGGCATTGTCAAGCTAACATTACAAATTCAGATATAAGTATTAGATAAAACAGAGGATAATACTCTAAATAAGGTAGTATGTAAGGTTGATTTTTAAAAATAATTCCATAAAACATTCTTAAAAATAATTATTTGCAGTGTATACTCAACAAAAATAAGTCCGCAATACTAATTACAGACAATAAATTGAGAACCGCTTATTATTACTATAAATCTTCTCTAGTAACATTCAAAACTTTTTCTTCCTTAAGCTTCAAAGGAAGACCGATTTCTTTTTCAAGACTTGCGGCTGTTGTGTTGTAATTTAAAATTGCATTGTAGAAATCCAACCGAGCATTTAAATATGTATTTTCACCATCTTTAAGTTCAATAGCATCGCCCACACCGGCTTTATATCTTCCTGTTACTTGCCGACATTGTTCTTTTGCTTGATCTAAAGCAAGTTTGGCTATAATAATGGCTTCTTTGTCTGTTTCCAGCTCCATGTAATTTTTTTTCACACTATAATATACACTATTCTTGACATTCTCGTATTCAGCCATAGCTTTTTTATACTCTGCCCTTGTTTGATCCACTTGTTTTTTCAATCTTAAAACATTCAAACCAGTATAACTGAGTCCTACGCCAACTTGTCCGGATTGAAGGTTATAGTCATTTCCTATGCCATTACCGTAACTTCCGTAAATACCTAAATTCGGTGCAAATTCCCTTCTTGCCGCACGTAAATTCATATTTGCTGCATCTGAACTCTTTTTTGCACTGACAAGCTCAGGTCTTACTTCAAAAGCAGTTTTTATTGCATCTTCTTCAGTAATATCAAACAAATTCAATGTAAGTTGATCAGATAACTCGTAATTAGTATATTCAGGCATACCCATTATTTTTGATAATTCAACATATGCAACATCCAAAACATTTCTTGCTTTTACCAAATTTAATTTCGCTTTTCCCAAATTATACTCAGCAGTTACTACATCCAATTTCGGTTTTGTACCATAGCGATAAAAACCTTGCGCTTGGCTCAATTGTAATTCATAATCTGCCACTGTATCCTCATAAACCTGAACTTGAGCTTGCGCAAATAAAATATTATAATAAGTGGTTTTTATATTATAAATAATATTATTAATAGTTTCTTTAGTATCTTCTTGAGCTGCTTCATATGTTCTTTTAGCCATATCAGCATTCGCCTTTGTTTTCCCAAAATCAAATAGCAGCATATCAGCAGATACAGTAGGAACATACCCCATTGTAAGATATTGGTTCGTAGAAGTACCGTAAGGACCTCCGCCAATATATTTATTACCGCTTCTTGAAATATCAAAACCTGCACTTATTGACGGAAAATAGTTTGCCCAGGCTTGACCGATAAGTGTCTTATAAGCTTCATCATTGTATATAGAGGCTTGAATACTCGGATTATACTTAATTGCATTATTAATGCAATCTTCCAACGTAAATACTGAATGTACCTCGTTTGTATAAAGCAATTGTCCTTCTGCATTTTTTTTGTTTTTTGTTGTTTTTAATTTGGATACACCTGCCACCTGTGTATTATTATTTTTGTTTTTTTTGAAAGAAAATGCCTCAGCAGTGTTAACAGAACCCAGAACAAAACAAGATAACACTATTAAACTTACAATTTTTTTATTATTAAATCTCATACTCTTCATCTTTCTTACAGTTGAATTTCTTATCAACTATATCTTGAATTATAACATAAAATGCTGGTGTTAAAACAGTACCCAAAGTAGCGGCAACTATCATACCGCCAATTACCGTGGAGCCAACAGAAATTCTACTGTTTGCTCCTGCTCCTGTTGCAAATAACAATGGTAATATACCTAAAATAAATGCCGCTTCTGTCATCATAATTGCCCTGAATCTTAATAACGCAGCTTTAATGGCGGCATCTTGAATTGTTAAACCATGTGATTCATGTTCTTCTTTAGCAAATTCTACAATCAAAATAGATTGCTTTGCGGCAAGACCGATTAAAGTAATCAGACCTACCTGTGAATATAAATCCAATGCTTGTCCCATCATTAATTGGAAAATTAATGCACCAACTACTGCAATCGGTGATATTAAAAGTACTGCAACAGGTATCATCCAGCTTTCATATAATGCTACAAGGAACAAATATACGAATAATAATGCAAATCCGACAACTAAACCGGTTTGTCCGGATGATTCAAGTTCCTGCAAAGACGTTCCTGACCATGCAAATGTATAATCATGCGGTAAAAGTTTTTTAGACAATTTTTTCATAGCATTCATTGCTTCACCGGATGACTTGCCTTTAGCAGGAGATCCCTGAATTTGCGCGGCACGGAATTGGTTAAATCTTGTTATAGAAACAGCACCGACTGTTTGCTTCGGTGTAATCATTGTCATAATTGGCACCATATTGCCCTGAGAGTTTATAACAAATATTTTATGCAAATCTTCAATTTTATTTCTGTAATCACTCTCTGCCTGCATAAATACTTTAAATACTCTTCCGAGTTTATTAAAGTCATTAACATATGAATAAGACAAAGTTGATGCCAAAGTATTATGAAGCTCTGATAAATCAACTCCCTGCGCAAGTGCTTTTTCATAATCAATATTTAATTGATACTGTGGAACATTTGCTTGAAATTGAGTATATACATTCTGCAACGCAGTGTCTCTGTTAGCATTTTCAATAAACTCACTTGCAAAAGCAGCAAGATCCTGTACACTGGCATTACCTGTTGACATAAGCTGATACTCAAAACCACCTGCCATTCCTAAACCATCTATTGCCGGTGGTGAAAGTGTAAATATTGAAGCTTCATTAATATCAGCAGTACGTTTATATATTTCATATAAAATACCATTGTGAGAAAGGTCTGTTTGTTTACCCTGAATTTTACGGATTATCCAACTTATTGGATTAACCTTTCTTTCTCCCCATTCGGTTAATTGAATAATAATATTTGCCTGATTTGAAGGACCAAAACCGCCAAAAGCAATAACTCTATTTTGATCAATACCTTCAATACCATCAATTGCTTTTATAAATTTCTTACATACATCCTCTGTTCTGTTCAATGAAGCACCATCAGGAAGTGTTACAACAGTGATAAGCATTCCCTGATCTTCGTCCGGGATAAATCCTGTAGGAATAACCTTAAATAAACCAAACATCAAAAGAACAATCGCAACGTATGTTATTATTGTCAATTTTTTATCATGAACAAATTTTTTAACAAGGTCGATATAATAATTAGTTAATTTATCGAACTTTTCATTAAAAATTGAAATTCCTTTGTTAATGTATTCTTCTAATATTTTCACCCAAGTTAATTTATTATTTTTACCTTTTTTCTTACTTGGTTTTAAAATAATTGAACACATTGCTGGAGAAAGCGACAACGCACAAATTGCAGAAAACGCAATTGATACAGAGATACAAACAGCAAACTGTTTATACATAGTTCCGGATAACCCAGTCATAAAGCACATAGGGACAAATACCGCCATGAGAACCGCTGCCATTGCAACAAGAGAACCACCTACTTCACCCATTGTAATTTGCGTAGCTTCTATAGCGGATTTACCCTCCTCCGTGTGCCGTTTTACGTTTTCAATTACAACAATAGCATCGTCAACAACTACGGCAACCGCTAGTACAAGAGCAAATAATGTTAACAGGTTCAAAGACATCCCTAAAACTTTTAACGCAATAAAAGTCCCTACTAAAGATACAGGAATTGTTACGCAAGGAATTAAAGTAGCTTTGAAATCGCCCAAGAATACAAATATAATTAAAATTACAATTAAAGATGTTAAAAGAATCGTAAATTCTACTTCATTCATAGATTCATTTATGAATGTTGAACTATCCATCATAATATCAAGTTTTAATGAATCAGGAAAAGTTTTGGAAAGCTCATCCGTTGTTTTATAAATATTATTACAAATTTCTACGGTATTTGCACCAGGCAAAGGCATAACCTGAATAAGAGCAGCAGGTTTTGTATTAACAATACCAAACATGTTATAAGATTTTGCACCCAATTCGACTCTGGAAAGTTCTTTTAATCTTAATTTGGAACCATCAGAGTTGGAACGCACTACAATATTCCCAAATTCCTCCGGTGTTTGCAATCGACCTTTTGTTAATAATGAAAGTTTTAGACTAGGATTTGCATCGGTCGGTTGATCACCTAAAGCACCTGTTGGTATTTGTATGTTTTGGTTACTGATAGCATTTTTAATTTCTGCAATGGAAACTTTGTAACTTGCAAGTTTTGCAGGATCAAGCCAAATTCTAATGCTATAATCATCTGCACCAAAGACGTTAACAGAACCGACTCCATTTATTCTCTTTATAGCATCTTTAACATAAATATTAGCATAGTTTGTTAAATCTAACTGATTCCAAGAATCATTATCCGAAGCAAGATTTAAGATAATAGCACCAGCACCACCAACTTTGTTTTCAGCTGTCAGTCCTTGTTGTATAACTTCCTGAGGTAAAAGTGCCTGAACTTGTTGAAGTTTGTTTTGAACATTCATTAAGTTTATGTCATTATCAGTTCCTGTTTTAAAATAAATATTTAAATTATAAGCTCCATCATAACTTGTTGAAGACATATAAATCATATCTTTAACACCATTAAGTTGTGATTCCACAACAGAAGCAATTGAAGATTCAATAACGGCAGCACTCGCCCCCGGATAATATGCCGATATAGTAACCTGCGGTGGTGTAATGTTAGGATATTTTTCCTGCTGTAAACCAAACAATGATAGTAAGCCTAAAATTACGATTATTGCAGATATTACAACAGAAAATCTCGGTTTTTTAATGAAAAAATATAAATCTTTTTTGTTTATTGTCATTCTAATTCCTTTTTTTAATAATGAATAATTAAATTATTTTTTCTTGTCATTTTTTTCTTCCTGAACATATTTTTTAGTTTTTACAGGTTGACCTGTTTTATAAATATCTTGAATGCCCTTTAATACGACAACATCGTCCCACCCGAGACCTTTTTTAACAATCCAGTTGTTCTCATAGTTTTCATTTACAACTATATCTTTCTTGACAGCTTTACCGTCTTTTACCGTCCATACATAGTATCCGGTCCCAACATCTGTTTTTGTAGCAGATTGAGGAATAAGCATAACCTTTTGAGGTTTATTTATCCTTATTGTTACGTTAACATAATCTCCGGGGACAAGTAATTCATCAGGATTTTCAAACTGAGCTCTCATTGTTACGGTTCCGGTTGTTTCATCAACTTTGTTGTCTACAAATTCTATTTTACCTTCTTTTTCATAAGTAGTACCGTCAGAAAGTCCCAGAATTATGGACACATTTTCATCAAGACTTGGATTTTCGTTCTTTTTCTCTTTAAAATACTTCTTAAGTTCTATATAATCACCACTTTTTACAGGAAATATAACTTTCATTGGATTTGTTGTATAAATTTGGGCTAAAACTCCTGTTGACGGTGTAACATAATTTCCTTCAGAAATATTTTTTTTACCAATCCTTCCGTCCATCGGAGATGTTATATTCGTATAACTCAAATTCAAGTTTGCTTTATTCATTTCAGAGATAGCACCGTCTAATGACGCTCTATTTTTATTTCTGTCAGCAAGAGCATCGTCATAGTATTCCCGACTTACTAAATCTTCTTTTAAGAGTTGTTCCGCACGCTTTAAAGCAATTTCTGAATTTTTATATACTGCAGAGTTTTCATTTACTGTTGCACGTGCACTTTTTGCAGCAAGTGCATATTCATCAGGTTCTATTAGAAATAACCTTTGGCCTTTTTTAACTATGTCACCTTCCTGAAAATATCTTTCTTGAAGCCAACCGCTCACTCTTGCTACAATATCAACTGATTTCTGAGCTTCAATACGACCTGTTGTTGTAAATGTCGGATTAATTTCTCTGGCAATCGGCGTTGAAACTTCAACTTGTTTTGGTTGTTTAGCTATATATGCAGAAATCATTCCTTCTATCAGAGTTTTTCCTTGATTCCACAGAATCGGTACAAGAATTACCGCTAAAATTCCTGCTATTACTCTGGTTTGTTTTGACTGCCAATCTATTCTCATACTCTTCCCTTCTTTAAAAATAATACCTCTAAATTATATCATAATATTTGTACTTTTACTTACTTTTTGATAGTAAAAATTAGTGTTGAAAATAAATAAAAACAAAGATATTTGAACAAAATCTAAAAAAAGTTAAATATATTGCAAATAAATGCGACATATTGTAACATGATAAAGTAATGTTACTCATTTAAACCAACTTTTAATGATACCCTACCGGAAAACGACATAGAAACAAAAAGAATACTATAATACCGAATCAAGGAAAGGCAAAGCAATGGGAATCATTTTTCGCAGGACATTAAAATGTATAAATTGCGGCTATGTATATCGCGGCAAATATGGAGGACATATAATATCTAACGGTGAACATTATAGCATAGCTCAATATAGCTGCAATAATTGTCATAGCATTATTGATTTGGAAAATTATTCTTCTCTTAGGGACAATACGAACAAATATTTTTACCCCGACGGGACGGAACTTTCTTATGATATAGTAAAAAAAACGGATTCAGATAATGCTGCTGAGAAAGACAGTCCTAAAGAAATACCGCCTTTTTGCCAGGATTGCGGGAATCATCTGTTCAAATATGATATTAACAACGATGAATATACGTATTGTCCTAATTGCAAACAAAAATCTCTCAGACAACAAGATATACACGTTATCGCTTGCGTAGATTAAATTTTTTCTATAAAATCTTTCACATTTCGTTGATTTGAAATTTATCTTCTCGCACAGCATTTCTTTATGTAATATATTCACTCTTTGATGCACCTAAGCAAATAGATAGGCTTCAGTCTGCTAATTTAAATTTGATTAATTGAAGTCTAACCTAAGGGCTATATTTCCGACCTTGTAAAATCGCTAAGATTGACTGGACTGCCACTTTCACCTCAACAAACTCGGCATTTAGTCAACTTTATTTTCTGCAGAGTGCTCGCAGTAACAGAATTCCTGTCCGAGTGTATGTCCGTTAAAATGTACAAAATTCATGAATCGCACTAACTCAACAAATACAAATAAAAAGGCTAGATGTAAATTAACACATGGTTTGAGAAAAAGTAACAGGAAGTTTGAGAAACATATTAATTTTTTTATTTATTTTCAATCCAATTGCCATCTTTAAATGTATATGATGTTGTTTTGCTATGCATCATACTTAGTGTTTCGACTTCTTTACCTACAAGTTGATTTTTATCATCGTAGATGTAAGTTACAATTTCACTAGAACCACGATCTACTAACAAACGGTTATCAGGACTATATTTTTTATATTTATAATCTCTATGCATATTACTTATACTGTGTCTTTTACCGTTTAATATTTCTCTGATAAGAGATTTGTCATATATTTTTATATGAATTCTATTCCCTTCATAGTCTATAAATTCGCAGCCGTGTTCTAATGCATATTTAATTTTTTCTTCCATTTCTTTTTCTTCAGCTGTAATATCAGTATCATAATTTTCTAATATTTTTTCTAGTAATTCAGGTTTGTCTTCAAATGTCTGTTTCACTATTCCTAGAACATTTTCCCTTACTTTTTCATCTTTATCTTTAATATAATCAAGAGGATATTTACCACTTGAGTCTTTTGTCAGATACATTTCAGCAAGACTGTCCAATTTATTATTTCTTTTGTAGGTTTTATTAATGTTATAAAAAGGTGTCCATGGATATTCTTTAGATTTATTATCATGTTCGTCAGCAAAAGTATGTAGCAACAATTTACCTTCTTCGTCAGGTGTAAGCATAATTTTGTTTGTTATATCAGGACAATTCAACAATAGTTTATCTATGCAGTATTGCCCCTTTTGTTCACAACTCAAAATATATTCTTTAGTAAAAATTCTTTCAATTGCATCTGGATTTTTATAAAATACACCAACAACCTTATCAGAATCAACAAAATATAATCTTTTTTGTGTTATTCCGTTGACAGTATCTTCTTCCATTAATAATTTTTCAAGAATTTCAGGATGTTCTTTAAATGCATTAAACCAATAAGATTGTCCATAAGGTTGATTTAAAGCACTCTCAAAATATTCTCTGCCTTGCTCTTCAAGTTCCAGCAATTCTTGTTCTTGTTGTTTCTTATTAATATTTTGTACTGTTGCAATTGCACTAGGAATACCTATTAACGCACCTAACTTTTTAAATAAAGAAACCTTTTGCGGAGTCATAGTTAGTTTTGATTTAAAACTAACTGAATCTGTTTGATTATTATTTGCATATGCTAGATAATTACTGTTATTCTTTATAGAATATTGTTTATTTTGATAATTCACACCATCTATTTTCAACATATTACTACACCTTTATTTTATCTACATATATAGTATAAAACTCAAACAATATAAAAATTGTCTAAATATTAAGATTTGTTAAAAAATAGGTTCCGTTTGCAACAGAAAAATTATTTTTTACGGAACTATTGTTACAAAATATTGTTATTAAATTCTATAGTATAAAATTTTTAAATACTTAGCGGGTAGGGTGGGAAATGTTATAAACATTGAATGTTACAATGATTAAATATTCATTCCCACCAAAAATTTTATTGGTGGAAATGTGCGTAAAATTATTTTAAAACTACCAACTTAAAACATTTTCCACCCTACATTTTTCAAATTACTTATTTATGTCCTTTTGTGTGATTTGGATTTTTTCTATATTTGAGGGGGTAAATATAGAAATCTTGTGACAAAATTTGGAATTTTGAGGACTTTTGACGGACTTTTCGTGTACATTGAATTTTAAATTTCCGACCTTGTCAAATCGGCAAAAAGCTGGATTACTTCGGACTTTTGCCTTCGCAAATATATTTACCCCTTCCGAGCAAAAGTCCTGAAAAAAGGTAACCACCAGCCTTTATTTTAATGGTAGGAGAACTGGGATTCGAACCCAGGGCCAATTGATTAAGAGATATGGCGGTTATGGTCAAAAATTTTTATATAATTGTCAAAATGGTTATTATTACTGTATTTCAATTGATATTATATTTGCCCCTTTTTACCCCAAAATACAAAAAATCACTAAAAAACACTACTCGTACATAATACATTAGTACACATTTAGTACACACTTTTTGACACTTTTTGTAAATTTTTGTAACAATTTGCAGAAATTTATTAAAGTTTTTCAAAATTATGCCGATATACATGGGGTAAGATTTTAACTTTTAGATAGGAGTTTTTAACATGGATATTAAATCAGTTCAACAAAACTTAGGTATTACAAAAGAACAAACTATTGCATTAGATAGATTAGATGGAAAAGAAGATGGACAAATATCACAGGATATTTTTACGCAAGCAAGAGAGGCAATTACTAACCAAAAAGGAAATGCAAACTTCTATAATGAAGCACTTAAAAAAGATAATACACCAATTTATCATCAAATAATTAGTATTTTACAAGGTATGGCTCCGAAAAAGTCTGTAGCAAAAGCCGCAACGCAAACCAAAGTACCAAAAGAAGTTGATACAATGCAAAAAATGGCAGAAGAAGCATTAAAATATTATGCACAAAATGGTGGTAAACTTGAAGGTTTTAAATTTACAGGTTTTCCAAGAGGGATTACTAATTTATGTTTTAGTACACAAACAGGTTATGATGATTATTCTAATGATGTATTTTCAGTAGAAAATGGTAGCCAAGTTGTTAATAGAAATGCTGATGCATTTACACTAACAATTAAATTTGTATTCAATGGAAAAGAATATTCAGTTAAGTCTGAAACAAAAGATTTATCAGGAATAACCACAGAAGCACGACAAGAGTTTGTTAGTGGTATGGAGCAAATGTTTATGAACAAAGCTGAGGATAATAAATCTATAAAAACATCTAATGAAAGCGTGGAAAATAAAAATATGTAAGTAATAAGAACTTAAGTGATAACAGAATTAAAAGTATATGCGTAATATTAATTTTCAATAACAATTTTAAAAGCTGTGTGGCACAATAAACCACCAGCTTTTTATATTTATTCCTTATTTATAAAAAGATATGATTTTTTTGTGCATATTGTATCATTTTAATACATTATGTCTTTTGTGTACGCATAATAGTACACATTTAGTACACAGAGGTAAATTTACTCAAAATTTATATAATTTTAAAAATAAAAAAGGCTAGAACTATTGCCCAGCCTTTATTTTAAATGGTGGGAGCACTGGGACTCGAACCCAGGACCAATTGATTAAGAGTCAACTGCGCTACCAACTGCGCCATACTCCCATATATCTTGAATTATTGCTTCACACTCCGTTGTCGTTCGTTATATTTTGCTTTCGCAAAATTGTCACTCACCTTGCTCCGTGCTACTTCGAGTTGCGCTTACGCTCACTCTACGCAAAATTCGCTATTTAGTTTTCAATATCGTTGTGTTGACTGAATCAACTGCTGCCTCTCAGAAAAACCCTCGACGGTTCGGCTTGTTCTTCGGCAGAGTCAACTGCGCCAAGCACTCATATACAATTTTCAACAAAAAAATAATAACATAAACATTTTTATTTTCAAATGTTTATTTTAAAACAAAGGCGCAGCAGAGCTGCGCCTTTGTTTTTTCTTAATTCCTTTATGGAATACTATCTCAATTTTACTGTTACTGATTTAGCTTTTTGAGTATATTCAAGTTTATCTTCTCTTGATAACCAACCCAAACCCATTTCTGTAAAGTTTTCATTCAAGCTTAAATCCTTTTTCATCTTGCTGATAGAAACTTCACCTTTATTTGAAAGGTAGTTATAAATTGTACCTGCAGATTCAATAATTTGTTCTTGAATACCTTTGAATTCTTTAACTTTTGCCATGTGTAAATCTCCTTTTGTTTTTTGTGTGTGTAAACAGCTTACAAATAAATTTTATTAAAAATCTTCAAATTTTGCAAGAGGCTTAAACTTTATTTATGATAAAATAGTCTATAAGGAGTATGTTATTAAATTTTATTAAAGCCGATTCAAGAGAAGAGGTACTTAAAAATAAATACATATCACTTATTTCAGGTGGGATTAAGCCTTCTGAAATATTAGTTATTGTTCAAAATTCAACCATCAAAAAACAATTCACAGACAAAATTCTAAAAGAAATTCCGACAACCGCAATTGAAAAACTTAACATTCAATCTTTCTTTTCTCTTGTATATAACACTCTTGCAGATAATTGGTGTTTTGTTGAAAATTCTATCCCTTCAGATAAAACCTTTATCTTACCTAACTTAGTCGGACTTGAGGTCTCACAATTTATTTTAAAAGATATATTAAAAGAAACCGATGTAAAAGGTTATAACTCTAAGCACTCCCTTTTGCACCAAATTTTTAGAAGATATTCTCTGATAATTCAAAATAATCTTAATAATTCAGAAGTTCAGGAAAGAGCCAAAATATTAAAAGAGTCTTTTGCAGAAGATGCAGAATTAATAATTAAAAAACTTCTTTCACAAACATTAAGATACCGCAGTTTAGATTATCTGAGACAAACTCTTATATTTAATCATGTATATAAAAATACGAACTATTTTAAAAATATCAAGTATCTTTTAGTCGATGATGCTGATGAAATGACACCAGCTTGCTTCGATTTTATTTCATACTTGAAACCGCAATTAAAAGATTGGGTAATTTGCTTTGATTCCATGGGCTCAAGCCGCTGCGGATATCTGAGCGCTGATACATCTATAGAATACAAATTAAAAAAACTATTTAATGAAGATGTTCAAAATGATGACAATCCTTTCCTTCAAGGAGAAGTAATTTTTAGGAATATTCTTGAAAACAAAAAAGAATCTTTGAATAACTTTTCACTTACAGCTCTTTCAAAACGTGCCGAAATTCTCGACTTTACAATAGAAAAAATTAAAGAACTCTTACGAAAAAACGTTAACCCTAAAGATATCACCGTAATAACACCACTACAAGATGACATGCTAAAATTTACTTTTGAAGAAAATTTAAGCAAACTATGCAAACCTTTATTCTTGTCCGGAAGTGAAAAACTAATTTCAAATCCATTAGTAAAAGCCAGCCTTGGTATTCTTAAGTTGATGATGAATATGAAACTTTCCGAAATGGATTTAAGAAGCATTATTTCTGATTACGTTGGAATTCCTCTTAAATATGCCAAACCAATCATTGACGGATTCAAAAACGACGGCAATCTGCCAGATATAGAAATTGATTTTTATAACGAAAGATACACAAATTTTTATAACGTATTTAATAATATAAAAAATAAAGATACAAAACTTTCCAATAAAGTTTATGAAATGTTTGAACAAACTGTTTACTTTGTTGATAAAACAAAAATAAATAAATTCAATTTTTTCTTAAAACAACTTCGTGATTTTGAAAATGTACTTGGTAAAAAAACTGTACAGCAAAGAGCTGAAGAAATAATAAATCAATTCGAGAATTCTATTATAGCGGAAAATCCGAGTTCTGTAATAGAGATTCAAAAAAACGATTTGGTGATAGCAACTCCACAAAAAATAATTGATAATAAAATATCATCAAAATACCAATTTTGGCTGGATATTTCAAATTCAGAATGGGTAAAAACAGATACCGGACCGCTATACAATGCGTGGGTAATGCAGGCAGATTGGTCAAAAGATGAATACACGATCGATGATGATATATTTTTATCCAAACAAAAAACAGCCAGAATTTTAAGAAAATTACTACTTCTTGCAAAAGAACATATTTGGGCTTGCTCAAGTCTGTTTGACTCATCAGGGGTTGAAAATTTAGGAGGCATAGAGTCCTTTTTAATCAGTAGCGATAATTTATCAAATAAAATTAAACCTGCTTTCAAGATAATTCCCCGTGATGACCAAAAACCTGTTTTAGAATACAAAAACGGTTCAATGGCAATTTTTGCTGTTCCGGGAGCAGGAAAAACAACTATTCTTCTGGCTCTTGTTATTAAATTAATTGAAAATGGCGTGATTCCTTCTAATATATATGTTTTAACATATATGGAATCCGCTGCCAGAAATTTCAGAGAAAGAATCAAAAACATGTGCCCAAACTCAACATCTTTGCCAAATATTAGTACAATACACGGACTTGCACTAAAGATAATTAAGGAAAATTCTAATTATGAAAGGTTAAACTTATCTTCTGATTTTGAGATTTGTGATGATACTCAAAGAATGCGAATAATTAAAAATGTGAGCGGCAAATATACAAAAACAGAGCTTGAAGAATTTGACCGCGCAATTTCTGTACTCAAGCTTCAAGATGGAAATATTGATATTAAATCAACAGATGAAAAAACAGAAAAATTTAAAACTTTTTATAAAGCTTATCAATCTCAATTGAACGATTTGAATATGATAGATTACGATGACATTTTAATACTTTCCGTAAAACTTTTAGAGAACAATCCGGATATTTTAGAATATTACCAAAATATCTGTGAATATATAATTGAAGATGAAGCACAAGATTCTTCAGGTGTTCAACAAAAATTAATAAATTTACTAAGCGGAAAGTATAAAAATTTAATTCGGTGCGGAGATATAAATCAAGCTATTACAACCACTTTCTCTAATGCTGATGTAGAAGGATTCAGAAATTTTATTAACGATGCAAGCAAAACTGTTAACATGAATTGTTCTCAAAGATGCACTCAAGATGTTATGAATTTGGCAAACAAGCTCGTTGACTGGGGTGAAACAATTTTACCCAAAGCTTTTTATAAAAGTCATATAAAGGGCGTGACCGGAAAAAATCCAATTCAGCCAAATGCTATTTTTTCTAACATTTTTAATAACCAATTTGCCGAGAAAAACTACATTTTAAAAGAAATTAAAAATATACTTACACAAAAAAAAGATGCAACTATAGGTATACTTTTAAGAAATAATTTTCAAGTCGCTTCTTGGACTTCATTTATTAATGACGCAGGACTTAAAACTATAACCAGAAGTGAGTCTTTGGGTCAGAAAAGGGTATTTATAACAATATTTTCTATACTAAAATTTATTCAAAATCCTTTTGATAATGAAATTTTAGCAGAAACTTACGAAACACTTGCAGAACACGGCTTCTATAAATCCAGATTACAAACAGAAATTCGAAATTCTGAAACCCCTTTTATACAAAAAAATGATGATGAGGTAGAATCACCCGATTTAGCTCAATTTTTGTGGGACATGCAATACTGGCTTAATTCTTCTACATTACCGCCGGAAGAATTAGTAATAAGAATTGGTCTTTTCTATTATACCAGCGACATAGAGAAATCTAATGTATATTTAATCGCAATCTTAGTAAAACGACTTAACACCTCAGGAAAATTTGATTTGACACTGCAACGTTTGGAAGAACTTTCAAAAAAACCGACATTAAGCGGATTCAAATTTTTCTCCGAAGAAGAAGATAAAGACGCTGCAAAAGGTAAAGTACAAATAATGACCTTACACAAATCAAAAGGAGATGAATTTGAATATGTTTTCTTGCCTGAAATGACAGAAAAAGCTTTGGCAATTGATATAGAACAAGCTACGCTCAAGGCGTCATCAGTATTTATGGAGGAAGTTAAATCTTTTAATTCAAATTATAAACCCAAAACAGAGCTTGAACTGATAAAATACAATTCAGAAGAAAATTTGCGACTGCTATACGTTGCTGTTACACGTGCAAAAAATAAGCTTTATATAACTGCTTCGTCTAAATCAAAAGCTTTTGGTAAAGAAATTTCACAAGAACCGAGCGTAATTTTTGAAACAATTTTGTAAGCAAATTTAAAGTTTTTATTTAAATTTATAAATTGTGTTTCTTGTTACGTTTACTTGTTTTAGGTTCTTTTTCATCGCAATCTAATGCCTCGTTGAGGTGCTCTATTAATTCATCCGAATGCTTAGTCATTGCATGCTGTGTCTTGTGGTGAATGTCAACAAGATGATAATGCAGTGCTTCCTCTACCTGAATCAAAGACTTATTGTAAAAGTGTAAGCTTGTGACATAACTTTGCATCGCCGTAATATAGTCTTTTCTTGCTTCCTGCAAAGCAACATAATTCAAGGCACCTTCTTTATACAGCTTTTCCACTGTATTTAAGTTTTCTATTGCTTGTGTAGCTGTATTTTGAGCATAAGGCACATCTTCTTCAGCAAAATCTAAATTGTTAAAAGCTTCCTGGACTTCAAAATATAAATGTTTCTTAAATAAATCGATTTCGTTATCTGCCAATTTCAACTGAGCGTCAGCACCTTTAATTGAATGTTTTAACTGCATCAAATTGATATTTGATGTCAAATTAACTCCAACTTGCAGACTGTTATTTGAAGCTTCTTTTGTATTGCTGTATCCGTAACCTGCAGTTGCTGAAAGTTCAGGTAAATACATCCTTTTAACAAACTTTAATGATTGTTCCATGGCTTTTTTCGTAGATTCAAGAACCTTCAAATCAGGACTGTTTTCATACGCAATTTCAAGAGCCTGGCCTTTTGCAAAATTATATTCATGAGGAACGAATGCCGGCGGAATTTTTTGTTGTTCATAACCGTAATCATGGTCATAATTAAATGTTTTTGTATTGATAATATTATATTCCGGTGTATTATCTATAAACATTGCATTTGACAAACTTACTTTTGCATTTTTTAACAGAGTTTGATTATAACTATGTTCAAATAGTGCTCGGCTCAAATAATACTTTGCTGTTGTTTTATCAGCTTTGCCTTTTGCCATATTTAAATATTTTTTGCATATTTTAACATTATCTTCAGATATTTGAACATTTGCCTGCGCTTTTAAGACATCATAATATTTTTCTTTAACATTAAACAATGTTGTGCACAAGCTATCCATAAATTCATATTCAGCACCGATTTTGTAAAATTCTTCCATTTTTATATAAGCGGTAGATTTTCCAAAATCCCAAACTAACTGATTTACTGCAACTCCTATGCTGGGAAAATCCTTATTATGACTACCATATACTTTGCTGTTGGAATTATTTTCATTATATAAACCTACTCCTGCTCCAATAACAGGAAAAAATGCAGATTTTGCAATTCCTACACTACTTTTTGCAACATCAAGCCGGTACTTATAACGTTTTATTATCGGACTGTTTTTAAAAGCAAGAGCAACGCACTCCGTGATATCCAAGTTTGTTCCATCTTTCACAACAACTGTTTTAAAAAGCTCAGCATGATCATCTTCAGCATGAGCAAAGGCTAAAATATTTCCGCTTGTTATTATTAGCCCGCACAAAAGAAGGGCAATATATATTTTTCTTTTCATATCATCATTCTACCATAACTATAATACTAAATTCCTGCAATCAGAAAATTTTGACAAATTTTCCGATTGAATAATTTGATCTATCTTAGACTTAAAACCTTCTGCATTATCAATTTTTAATCCCGCAGGCAATTTTATATCAGAATTTGTCTTTGTTTCTACAAATCCTTTATTTATAATTAGAAATTCTCTATATAAATCTAAAACCTGATTAACCCAGGGTTCAAACACAAAATTTTCACCGAGAAAATACTTCATATCTCGCGGAAAAAGTTCAATAAACTTAATCATAAAATCTGTTTCAAAAGTATTTTCAGTCTCATCATACATTTTGCCGTAACAATGGTTCCCTGTAATTTCCTGCTCTTTTTGAGTTTTTATATAAGCCGCCCACATTAAACACCCGATATAAAACCCCAAATTGTTATCAAAAACTTGTAATATTTTTTTATAATACTGCCTGAATTTTAATTTTTTTTGTGATAAATTTCTAAACCTGTTAATATCACTGTATAAATATTCAACAGTTCCTTGAAAAGCCATTACATATGGACCAAATCCAGGATCAAACTCTAAACCTTTTGTCATATTCACCTCATTATTTTAAACATTTTACCATGAAAATTTTTATGCTAAAATTTGTATTGTATTAGTTACGGGGATCCACCCAGGGGTAAATAAATTGGGCAGGTAGGTGTGACTACAAGCCGTAAATAATAATCTTTACCCACATAAGAAAGGATAGAACATGGAAAAAAACAACGAAACTTTGAGAGTACTCAGACACTCTTGCTCTCACATTATGGCACAAGCAGTGCAAAAGCTGTTTCCGCAAGCAAAGTTAGCTATCGGGCCGGCAACAGATGACGGGTTTTATTATGACTTTGATTTAACAGACGGATATGCATTCACGCAAGATGATTTGTTTAAAATCGAAGAAGAAATGAAAAACATTATCAAAGAAAACCTTACCTTTGAAAAATATTATGTTGAGGACGTTGACGCAAAGATTGCCGAATTCAAAGCACAGGGGGAAATCTATAAAGCTGAACTTTTAGAAGAACACAAAAATGATAATCCTACTTTATATTTAACAAAAGATAAAGATGGCAATGTATTATTCAACGACCTTTGTGCAGGACCACACATTCCAAGCACATCATATATTAAAGGAAATGCAATTAAATTATTAAAAGTTGCAGGTGCTTATTGGAGAGGTAACGAAAAAAATAAAATGCTTCAACGTATATATGCAACTGCATATTGGAACAAAGAAGACTTACAGACTTATTTGACTTTCCTGGAAGAAGCAGAAAAGCGTGACCACAGAAAGTTAGGTAAACAATTAGATTTATTCTCTACAAGAGAAGAAATGGGCGGAGGGCTTGTTCTATGGCATCCGAATCTTGCTTGCGTGCGGGAACAAATCGAAAATTATTGGAGAGAAGAACATAGGAAAAGAGGATACGTTATAGTTAATACTCCTCAAATTGCTAAATCTACTCTTTGGGAAATTTCAGGGCACATGGACCACTACAAAGAAAACATGTTCTTTGTCCAAAAAGACGAGGATTCTGATGACCAATTCGTAGTAAAACCTATGAATTGTCCGTTCCATATATTGATTTATCAAGCAAACAGATATTCATACCGTTCACTGCCTTTAAGAATGGCTGAGCTCGGTACTGTATACAGAAAAGAAAAATCAGGCGCTCTTTCAGGCTTAACCCGTGTACAAGGATTTACACAAGATGATGCGCACATTTTCTGTACACCTGAACAATTGGTTGATGAAATTAATGCAATTATTGATTTTGTTGCTGATACGATGAAAATCTTCAACATGGAATTTGAAGTCGAACTTTCAACTCGTCCTGAAAGCTTTGTCGGTGAAATTGAAAACTGGAACAGAGCGGAAGCAGGGTTAAAAGAAGCAATGGAGCGACGTGGCATGAAATATGACATCAATGAAGGTGATGGTGCGTTCTACGGACCAAAAATTGATTTTAAAGTTAAAGATGCCATAGGAAGAACATGGCAATGTGCAACTATTCAATTAGATTTCAACCTTCCTGCAAGATTCGATATCAAATATCAGGATAAAGACGGTCAACTTAAAACACCTTTAATGCTTCACCGTGTAATCTTCGGCTCTATGGAAAGATTTCATGGTATCTTAATTGAACATTATGCAGGATGTTTCCCTGCTTGGCTTGCACCAACTCAGGTCACAATTGTTCCTATTTCTAATGAAAAACACGTTGACTTTGCTGAACAAGTTTATAAGAAAATGCGTGAAGCAGGATTAAGAGTCAATCTCGATGACCGCTCAGAATCTATGAATTATAAGATTAGAGAATCCTTGCAAGACAAAAAAATCAACTATGTTTGTGTAATTGGTGATAAAGAAATAGAATCAAATTCTGTTTCTGTTCGTGCAAGAGGAATCGGTCAAGTAGGAACAATGAGCGTAGAAGCATTTGTAGAAAAACTTCAAAATGAAATAAAATCAAGAGCAAATGAATCATTTGCAAAATAGAATTTCTACTCAAACAAAAAAACACCGCAATGATAAATCATTGCGGTGTTTTTTTAAGTTTTGTAAATATTAACATTTTAAATAACAAATATTTTTTTTAGAATACTTTTTCAAATAGAAGGGAAAAACAATGGAAAAATACTTAGTAACATTAATTAAAAACAATGCATATCCCGTTTCAAGACAAAGTTTAGAAATAGGAAGCGGATTCGGACACGACCTTACTTTAGCTAACGGAAAATTAGCTGCATCAAAAAGACCTATGCACACAAACGATATGGGGCCTTGTTTGGCAATTCTGCTGCAAAGCCCTAACCAAAAATTTATGGCACACATTGCACCTGAAATAGAAATTTCAAACACAGTAATAACAAGACTTAACAAAGTAATCTCTGAGATGAGAAATAGTTTCAAAAGAAGCTACGAAGAACTTATTGCTGTTATAACAGGCGGTATAGAATATAACTCTAAGTCAAATTTATCCGCAAAAAGTATGGAACTTGCAGAAACAGCATATGATGTGTTTAGTAAAGAAGGTATCCCAACAACAATCATTGCAGGACAAAGAGGGGACGGTTTGAATACAAGATTGAACCTTTATTCTCACTACAAAAATTCTTTTATTTGGGGAAAGCCAATAAATTCAATTAATCCCAAAAATGCTTCACAAAAAGAAGTACAAAGAGCATTAGAAGATAATTTTGATTTTGTAGAAATAGCACCCGAGATTCCTGTTACTATAACAAATAAACTACCGGGACAGATAAATAAAAGTTTGAAAACAAAATTAAGCTAGTACTTTTTGAATATTTTCAGAATAAAAATCATCAAATCTATCTTCCAATATAGCTTCTCTGGCCTTTTGCGTAAAATCAATAAGGAATTTAATATTGTGGATAGACATCAGAGCCTGCCCTGTTCCCTCTCCACACTTATATAAATGCCTCAAATATGCTCTTGAATGGTTTTTACAACAATAGCAATCACATTGTTCGTCTAACGGACGTGAATCCTCAGTATATGCAGCATTTTTGATTTGACACTTACCGTCATGTGTAAAGAATGAACCGTGACGAGCATTTCTGGTCGGCAAAACGCAATCAAACATGTCTATACCGCGCTTTATACCATCTAATAAATCCTCCGGAGTTCCTACCCCCATTAAATAACGCGGTTTGTTATTAGGCAAAAGCGGTGCAATAAATTCCACAAAATGATTCATTGTTTCCTTGTCTTCCCCTACACTCAGACCTCCTATAGCATAACCTGCGGCATCTATATTAGAAATATATGCCGCACTTTCTCTTCTTAAATCTTCATAAAACGCACCTTGGCAAATAGGAAACAACGCTTGATCTGTTCGTGTTTTTGCTTTAATACAACGTTCAAGCCACCTATGTGTTTTTTCCATTGCCTCTCGTGCAGTTTTATAATCACATCCGAAAGGTGCACACCAGTCAAATGCCATAATTATGTCCGCACCTATAGCTTGCTGTATTTCCATTGATATCTCAGGACTGATAAAATGTTTTTTACCATCCTTAGGGTCACGGAATTCTACACCTTCTTCTGATATTTTTCTCAAGTGTGCAAGTGAAAAAACTTGAAATCCTCCTGAATCAGTCAAAATAGGTCTATGCCAATTCATCCATTTGTGTATTCCGCCAAACTTTTCTATCAATTTGTGTCCTGCTCTCAAATACAAATGATAAGAATTACTTAATATAATTTGTGCACCTGTATCATACAAATTATTATTTGTTACCAGCTTCACTGTAGAATTTGTTCCAACCGGCATAAATATTGGTGTTTTAATATCGCCATGCGGAGTGTGAAAAATTCCTGCTCTTGCACCTGTTTTTTTATCTACATGTACCATCTCGTATTTAAAATTATCATGCACGGATGACATATTTTTCCCCCTACTTTATATTTATAATAGCAAAAACTGCTTTTATTTTAAAGTTCAAACAAAAACACAGATAACAAATGCTATCTGTGTTTTTGTTTATTTTTTAGTATTTTAACTATTCACCTACTGATATGTAACAATCTTTTCTCTTATCAACATATGTCGTATGCAATAATTCATGTGCCTTATGAGAATTTGGTTTCTCAAGATGTTTTGCATACAAGTCTTTGATTTCCGGATTTTCATGAGATTTTCTCCATTCACCGGTAGCATCATCTGTATACAAACCTTGAGCACGTTTTTCTTTTATACAAGAATCGTTGTAGCTTAATGGCTGGCCGCCGCCGTTAATACATCCGCCCGGACAAGCCATAACTTCAAGAAGTTGGTAATCAGCCTTACCCTCTTTAATTTCTCTCATACATTTTTCTGCTTCACGTAATGTGTTTACGATTTTAACTTTAACCTTGGTGCCTTTAAGATCAAGTTCAACTGTTTTAACTCTATGTGTGCCTCTCATATCATTAATTACAACATCTTTAAGAGTTTCACCTGTTACAACTTCATAGGCAGTTCTTGCTGCAGCTTCGGCAACACCGCCTGATACACCGAAAATTGTGCCGGCACCTGTGTACTTACCGAACGGTGAATCAGGTTCTTCACCTTCAAGGGTTTTGAAGTCTATGCCTGCACCTTTTATCAATCTTCCTAATTCTTGGGTTGTAAGTACGTAATCAATTTCTTGTCTGCCGTCTGCCATCTTAAATTGTTCACGCTTAGCTTCGTATTTTTTAGCAGTACAAGGCATAATTGAAACGCTTACAATATTTTCTGATGTATAACCTTCATAGTATTGCGGAACATATTCTCTAATTACTGCACCAAGCATACCTTGTGGTGATTTACAACTTGATAAATGGTCAAGCATATCCGGATGCTGAAGTTCTAAGAAACGAACCCAGCCGGGGCAGCAAGAAGTAAACAGTGGTAATTTACCGCCATTTTTAAGTCTGTCTATAAATTCATGCGCTTCTTCCATAATTGTTAAGTCAGCAGAGAAGTTTGTATCAAATACCAAATCAAAGCCAATACGTCTTAATGCTGCATTAATTTTCTTTGTTGAATTGTCACCAGGTTCAAGTCCGAACATTTCACCTATTGCGACACGAACTGATGGTGCAAATTGGACTACAACCTTCTTTTCAGGATTTGTAATCGCATTCCAAACACCTTCAAGTTGAGTGGAGTTAATTGTCAAAGCTCCTGTCGGACAAACTGCTGCACATTGACCGCAATTTATACATTCGCTGTTTCCGAGAGGTCTTCCTGCCATAGGTTCTACAACAGTTTTACTTCCTCTGTTTGCAAAACCTAATACTTGCAATCCTTGATGTTCATTACAAGCCCTTACGCAAGCACCGCAAAGAATACATTTATTATTATCACGAACTAATGCACAAGAGCTGTCGTCAATTGGCGCCATTTTTTCTCTTTGAGCATATTGCTTAACATTCTTGATTCCGTATTCTTCTGCATATTTTTGCAAATCACAAGAACCTGATTTATCACAAGTAGTACATTCTCTATCATGGTTTGCAAGAAGAAGTTCGAGTACCATTTTTCTGATTTTTCTGACTTTTTCCGTATTAAGTCTTACATTAATTCCTGCTTCCGGAGGCATTGTACAAGAAGAGTTTATCATTTTTCTTCCGTTTGGATATTCAACTTCTACAACACACAATCTGCAAGCACCAAATGACGTTAAGTCAGGTCTGTAGCATAAAGTAGGAACATTCATACCTGCTTTTCTTATTACTTCGAGTAAGTTAGCTTCATTGGTAAACTCAACTTCCTTACCTTCAATTGTTAATGTTTTCTTTTCGTCTGTCATTTTTCTTTTCCTTATTTTATACAATAATTACACGCTATGTTTCTTTTCATGAATTGTGATTCGTGGTTCGTGATTCGTTATTTTAAAATCGGTTCACAGCTCACTGTTCACGATTCACGTGATAATTATTCCTTACCTATTGCCTTAAAAGGACATGCATTCAAGCAAGCCTCGCACTTGATACATTTAGACTGATCAATCTTGTGAGGATTCTTAACAGTACCTTCAATCGCACCGACAGGACAAGTTCTGGCACATTTTGTACAGCCTTTGCATTTTTCAGGATCGATTGTAATTTTCTTCATCGCAGTACAAACACCTGCAGGACATTTGTGATCTCTGATGTGTGCAATGTATTCGTCTTTAAAGTATTTTAATGTAGAAAGTACAGGATTTGGAGCAGTCTTACCCAAACCGCAAAGAGAACCGTCTTTTACAGTTAAAGCCAATTGTTCAAGTCTGTCAAGGTCCTCCATTTCGCCTTTGCCTGCAACAATTTTTTCTAAAATTTTCAACATGTTCTTAGTACCTTCTCTGCAAGGAACACATTTACCGCAAGATTCGTTCTTAGTAAAGTTCATGAAGAACCTTGCAACTTCAACCATACACGTATCTTCAGCCATCACAACAAGTCCGCCTGAACCGACCATGGCACCTGCCTTTATCAAAGAATCGTAGTCCATAGATATATCTAAGTGTTCTTCGGTTAAGCAACCACCTGACGGTCCGCCAATTTGTACAGCTTTAAATTTCTTACCGCCTCTGATACCGCCGCCGATATCAAAGATTATTTGCCTTAATGTTGTTCCCATCGGAACTTCTATAAGACCTGTGTTGTTAACTTCACCTGTTAAAGCGAAAGTTTTTGTACCTTTTGATGTTTCACAACCCATAGAAGCAAACCAATCTGCACCATTTAAAATAATTAAAGGAACATTTGCTAAAGTTTCTACGTTGTTAATCAAAGTAGGTCTTCCAAACAGACCTTTATTTGCAGGAAACGGCGGTTTCGGACGAGGCATACCTCTTTCACCTTCAATAGAAGCGATTAAGGCTGTTTCTTCACCGCAGACAAATGCACCTGCACCTTCTTTGATGTGGATAGTGAATGAGAAGTCACTTCCCATAATATTTTTGCCTAAATAATGTCTTTCTTCAGCATCTGCAATAGCTTTTCTTAAACGTTTGATAGCAAGCGGGTATTCTGCACGAACATATATATATGCTTCATCTGCACCGATTGCAAAACCTGCAATTGCCATACCTTCAAGAAGTTTATGAGGGTCACCTTCCATAACAGAACGGTCCATAAATGCACCCGGATCGCCTTCATCACCGTTACAAACTACATAGGATTTACCGCCCCTGTTTGCGGCAGTAAACTTCCACTTCATACCTGTTGGGAATCCTCCGCCGCCTCTTCCTCTTAATCCTGATTTTGTAATTGTATCAACAACCATATCGGGATTATTTTCTTCAATAACTTTAGCTAAAGCTTCATAGCCTCTTACGGAAATAGCTTCATCTATTGATTCAGCGTTAATTTTACCACAGTTTTTAAGAGCCGTACGTGTCTGCTTAGCATAGAAATTAATATCGTCATTTTTATGAACTGCTTCACCTGTCTTTGGATCTTTATATAAAAGTCTTTCAACAGGTTGTCCGCCTTTAATATGGCTTTCAAATATTTCTTCTACGTCTTCAACATGTACTTTTACATAAGTAACGTGTTTATCAGGAATGATAACAAGGACGCCTTGTTCACAGAAACCGTGGCATCCTGTAGGAACAATTGTCATTTTATCATAATCGGTTAGTGTTGAAACATTCGCACCAAGTTCTTTGAATTTTTCAATAACTTTTAAAGAACCGTTTGCAACACAACCTGTTCCTGCACAAACAAGAACCCTTAAGCCTTGTTCTTTAATATGTTCTTGAGCCTTTTTTTGCTCGTCAAGTATATTGATATTTAATGTCATTATGCAACCCCCTCTTCTTTCATAAGTGTATCAAGAATTATACTGATAGCATCAGAGGTCATTTGCGGATAAACTTTATCGTTTATCATACATACAGGTGCAAGACCGCAAGCACCTAAACAGCTAACTATTTCAAGTGAGAACAAACCGTTATCACTTGTCATTTTGCCTTCTGATAAATTCAATTTATTCTTAATTGCATTTAATACCGGCATAGAACCACGTACGTGGCAAGCTGTACCGTCACAAACTCTAATTTCATACTTACCCTTCGGCTCCAATGAGAATTGTGCATAGAAGGTAGCAACACCGTAAACTGTTGCGGGAGATAATCCGTCAACCTTTTCTCCTATGTAAGTCATTGCTTCTTCAGGAAGGTATCTGTATACTTCCTGCACATTTTGCAACATTGCAATAAGGTAAGATTTCTTGTACTCATAAGTTTTGAGTATCTCGTCTAATACTCGAAAATCCAGCTTTGTACTTGTTTCGCTCATTAATGTTCTCCTAATATCTTATGTATATGATAGACACACTAATAAATATATCATGGAGATATTTTACAAACAAGTTCAAAACAATCTCTCTGAAATCTGATTCATAATTTAAATTTATTTTATCAAACCGGATACGCAGTTTATTAATATTAACTACTTTTTATGATTATTGGGTTTATCATCGCCTTCTATAGCGTCAGCCACTCCTGAACCCAAATACCCGCCTACAAGAGCTCCGCCTATTGTATACAAAGCTCCGAGTCCGATACCTACAGGTCCCAATATTGATAGAGCCGCCATTCCTGCCAAACTTCCGCCTCCGATGATAGCTCCTCCTGCTGCTCCGCCTGCCAAGCCCCCAAGTGCACCGCCAAACACTTTACCTTTTATCCCTTTAAAACCGACTGGTGAACCATTAGAACTGTTTGTTGCAACACTCGTTCTAATACTACTCAAGTAAGAATAAGAATTAATTGATGACACTCTCATAACAACTCCTTTATCTGCAATAAACACACACAAAAAGCATATCACTTTAAATATCTTTGTCAAAACAAAATTTTTAATTTTTCTGTTTTATAGAAGAAAACATTTTTGCACTGTCTTTTACACAATATCTTCTGCTTTAAGCTGAACTTTTCCTGCTTCTGGATTCATAACCTCAATTACTATTTTATTCATACCTTCAACGACACAATCTTGACCAAACATAACAAGAGTCCCTGTTTGTCCGAGGCGAAATGCTACTTGATTATCTTCTGAAACTTCCGTTCCGGAAAGTTCCTGCCCGTTAGTAATAAATTTAACATCCTTTGGCTCGAATATAATATCATTGATTTTTACATAGTTAAAACCACTGATAAATCCGGGGCCCAGGACATTTTTTAAACTTACGCTGGCACCATTTTCAAGCCTTTTTAAAGAGCCTTTTTGATAAATCCTATTGATTAAAAATTCAGGGACTACGACCATTATCATACCTCATTTTATTTAAACAGCTGATACATTTTAAATGTTCCTAACTTTATTTTAACATTTTTCATGTCAAATTTAAATCCCCATGAGGTTTTGATATTTCTGTCTTTTTCCCAAACTATTATGTCTACAGTATTATGGGGTTTCAAAAATTCGTTAATCAGATAGAATTTGTCTTGTACGTGTGTGCGTTTGATATATCTGCCTACTTTCACGCCATTCAGAAATATAGTTGCTCTTCTGCATCTAAAATTCTCAAAAGACAAGTATTTTGCAAAGAAAACGTTATCTTTAAAATTTATATCAAAATTTACGGTAATTTTTGTTAGGTAAGCATTCTCGCTTTCTGTATACTTACCATATTCAGGAGAAAGTTTTTCTCTTACATAAAATTCTACAGGAACTTCAGGTACAGTATTAAAAGAAACCAACCCCCTCGGATTATTGGTATCACCAGAAAATCCTTTATCAAAACCCAAATTTTGAACTAGGATTGTAAGCTCATTCATTGGTTTTGATAAAATAGTTTGATTTAACGGTATAGATATTGTTTCAGGCATTTCCTGCAATTTTTCTATTTTATAACTGTTTCTGTTAAGAACCTCTTTCCCGTTAATATAAACTGCAAACAGATGTCTTGCACTCAATGTAATTTCTGTTATAGTATTCGGTATTCTTGCTTTGTACCATAAGAATTCATCATACATTTCACAAGATAATGAATCTGTTTGAGAACCTATTTTTTTCCAACCGGAATAATCGTAATCAATATCAATTTCCGGAGAACAAAAACTTACTTCTGATATCTTAAGTATTTCCGGCTTGTTATAATCTTTAAACTCACTAATTATACAGTTTTTCTTCCCAAATTTATAATCAAGGTCAAAATACCCTATTTCAGTATTTTTATCTACTGCAGCAGCTCCGTTCGGTAAAACGTAATCCGCATTAAATATCATCTTATTATTCAAAAGCCAGCTTTTATCAGCCAAATTCTTAGTTAAAAATACAAACTGAGTACGTTTTCCGTCTTGCTCAAAAGAAATATTTTCATAATCTTTTTTATTACCTGAAAGCTCGCCAAAATCTTTTACAAAAATACGTGCTTTATCATCCGTTATAAAAAATATTGTTTCCTCGTTTTCATTTTGAATTCTTGAAAATATTTCAACATCAGAAAATTCGATTTTGCACCCTTTTAACTGAAGATTTACCGGACATATTTTCATATCAAAGGGTTTCAACACAACATTCCTGCCATTTGGTAAATTGATTTCTGTTGTTTCAGGATTCATATTTCTGATAAAAAGCCAATCACAACCATTAATTTTGTCATGACGCATTTTTACATAAATATTTTCCTGATAAAAATCAAAATCTTTAGGCTCAGTGCAAGTAAAGTCAAAAGAATCCAAAAAGTAATTAAATTCTTTTGCCTTATAAAAATTACTTTGAGGAACTCCAAACTCATCCAAAGGAGCACAGAATTCGTAGCTTGTATAAACTTCATCGCAGGCCAAGTCTGCCCAATTTGTTCCGCCTGTAATCATATAATGATTGAAAAGCGTAACTCCTTGCGAAAGAGCAGTTTTATTCATTATATTGATATGTTCATCACCAAGTGCTTCCCTCATATGTCTATACCCAAGTCCGTCCCATTTATCAAACCAACCGGCTTGCATTTCAGCAATAAATGGCGGTGAATTCTCTTTCGTCGAGCGGAAAATTTCCTCTACATTATCTAACGTATCAAAACAAAAATTATCTTGTTTCCAATTTTGGTTTGGATTTATATACGGATACAAATCCAGAGCATAAATATCTATACAATCTGCCCATAATCCTGCAAAATACGCGTCGTTATGAAATATTGGGCAGGTCACTCCTCTGTCACGAGCCATCTTGTACAGAGCACGCATATAAACTTCTTCCATTGTATCAGTCGCATACTCATTTTCTATTTGAAACAAAATGACATTATCAAATTCATTTATAATAGGAATAATTTGGTCATACCATTCAGTTATGTATTCCATATATTTTGGAGAATAACAAAATTCCGTTCCTTTCCGATTTCTAGGAACAACGCCTTCTGTATTTAAGAGCCAAAAAGGCAATCCGCCTGCATTAACCTCTGCATTTATAAACGGTCCCGGACGGGCAATAACAAATAAACCCGCATTTTTAGCAGCTTGAAGTACTTTTCTTACATCTCTTACTCCGGAAAAATCGTACTCTCCTTGTTTTGAACTATGATAATTCCAATTAAAGTATATATCTACTGTGTTATAACCTGCCGCCTTCATCTTGCAAAAGCGATCGCGCGCCATTTCCACTCCGGGAGTTCGAAAATAATGAAATGCACCGCTTTTTATAAAAACTCTCTTCCCGTCAATTATAAGAGAATATTTATCAAAACTGATTTCCATATATTCTATTGTACAAATATTTTTCAAAGGGTCAAATATTAATTTTTTCTCATTTATTTTGAATCTATAATTTCTGATGTTACTTTCTTGTCAATAATAATATCTTCTATAGCAGATTCAACAACAGAACATTCCGCCATTCTTTTTTCTCGTTTTAATTGCCGTTTTAGATTTCTTGCATCCTTCTTTGTAATTCTTTTTGCAGCTTGTCTTTCAAATCTCGCGTTACGTTTATCTATTAATGCTGTAAACTTTTCTACTTTTTTAGTTTTAATCTCTTTTATTTGAACTTGCTCACCATCCGTGAGTTCTATTGGTTTTCCTTTCAAACAAAACCAAAATATTGAGTTATCATATGCATTATGAACTCCTGCCCTAAACCAATTCGGGTCTTTTTCTCTTTGAATCGCCCCTTTTATAAAATAGTAACCTATGTCAACTCCCGGAGCGAAAAAAGATGCTCCCTGAGCTATAACGAGTTCTGTACCAATTAAGAACGCTTCTTTTTTATCAATATCCTCATGCTTCCTTACCACCAGATAAATATCTTTGTCAGAAACATCTATAGGTACGTCAACACCTTCAGGTGTATAGCTTTTCAATTTGCACAATATTAAGCCCCTCTTATGCCACCTGAGTTCTCGCTGAGCTTTTATAATTTCAAGTGTAATATAAGAGTCCTCAGGAATAGAAACTACATATGGAATTGTTCTGGATTCTTTAACTTTAAAGCTGATTTCGTCCGGAAGATCTTTATTCTTTATCGTAAATTCAGTATTTACATCTGCTTTTAATTTAACAGAAGTCTTTGCATGACTAATGCCTTGCACTATTACTATAAGCAGCAATGCTGCAAATATTTTTCGTATGAACCTTCTCATTATAAACAGATACCTATATCAAGAATACTAAACTCAATATAACACATAATACTTGAATTGCACTATACTTCTTCAATTTTTCGTATACTGCCAATCTGCCTATTATAAAAGGTGATAACCCAAACATCAGCATCATAAATTTGTTAAAATAATTCGGACAAAACACACTCATTGCGAAACAACTAAGAATGTACAAAAAAAGCATTATTGCAACTATTGTTACAAAAATCGAAAGTATTTGTGCACTTTTAAATTTATAAAAAACCCTTACAGAAAAAAGTACAATAAACAAAATTCCTGTAATAAATAATAATAGTTTTAGAAGGCTCAAATACATACTAGTTCCTCTTTTAATGTTTTAACCGTTAAATGCGAGTCTAAAAATTGTAAAGCTTTTCCAAAAACAAAATCTTTTTCATTATCATATAAAACCATATGGTAACTATCATTTAATATAATCAATTCTTTATCTTTAGAAAGAATATTTTTGTATACAACATTTGCAGACTTAACACTTGTCAAATCATCTTCTTGGGAATGAATTAACAAAATCGGAGAAATAACTTCTTTCAAATTTTTACGAACATAAGACGAGAGTTTTAACAACTCATAAAACCCTGTCATAGGAAAGTCGTTCATACCGACATCACCCTTTGCCAGAAGTTTCTTCACAACACTTCTCGTTTTTTCATTTTTAATTCCGTGAGGCTCACATTCCGGATAATTATAATAAAATCTTATTATCGTTGAAACCGCAAGTGGAATTAAACATTTATACCAAGGCAAACGCCAACCGTCTAAAAAAAGAGTCGTCGAAAGCGAAATTACTCCCGATACCTTATATTTATATTTAGCTGCAACACTAATTGCCAAAACTGCACCTAAACACAAACCTGAAACAAAAACGTTTTCATACCTTGATTTTAAATATTCAAACCTAGAATATGCAAAATCAAGCCACTTTTGGTAAGTTACAGTGTATATTTCCTCAAAATTGTCACCATGCCCAGGCAAGCATTCGGCAAATACGTCATACCCGCTCTTAAACAAGAATTGCCCATACTTTTTTAACTCAAAAGGACTGCCTGTGAGACCGTGGAATAACAGAACAGCACCTTTTGATTTCATATCATCATGAATTAATTCAAAATTTAGCGACATTACTTAGTTAACCTGCTGAGTAACTGATCCATAAGATCGATTGACATTTCAATTTCTTCATCAGAAATGTATAATTGCGGAACAAGAGTAATAATATTTTTAAAGAAACCGCCGTTATTAAGAACAAGACCACATTTCTTACCTTGATAACTCAAGTCACCTTTCAAGCCTTCTTCCTGCATAGCATCACATAGTTCTCTGTTTGGAGTTATTCCGTCTTTTTGAGTAAGTTCCATACGTAATGCAAAACCGATACCTCCAACATCACCAACTTCAGGATATTTGTCCTTCAAGCAATTTAAACCACGCATAAATAATGCTGACTTTCTTTGAATTTCACTTTCCAAAAGTTTTTCTTGTTCTTCAACTATTGACATAACTTCGTATGCTGCTCTCACACCAATCGGATTAGAGCAATATGTAGAATGCGCAGAACCCGGAGTAAATACGTCCGGTGCAATATATTTTTCCTTCGCCCAGAAACCTGCAAGCGGATTCATACCGTTGGTTATTGATTTAGCAAACGTCATAACATCCGGAACTATGCCATAATTTTCGATTGCCCACAATTTACCTGTTCTGAACATACCCATTTGGACTTCGTCTATCACAAGCATAATGCCATGTTCATCAAGAACTTGTTTCATTTCTTTCCAATACCATTCCGGTGGATTTATATAGCCACCGGTACCCAAAATTGGTTCACCAATGAATGCCTTGTATTCACATTCTTTTGTCTTAGGATCATAAATCGCTTTATATTCCGATTCAAAGTTTCTTGCAAACTGTTTTACACAGAAATGATTACATGATTCACATTTCATACCATATGGACATCTGAAACAGTAAGGAAACGGAACAAAATTAGCTCTGTCTCCGAAATGTCCGTATTTTTCTCTGTAGCGGAAACTTGAAGTTATACATGTTGCAGCAATTGTTCTTCCGTGATATCCGCCTTGGAATGCAAACATTCCGTTTCTTTTTGTATAATTTCTTACAACTTTTATTGCATCTTCATTAGCTTGAGCACCACCCACGTTAAAGTGCATTCTTCCTTTTTCGTGGAATCTTGCTTCTATCATTTTTTCCATTTTTTCAGAAAGTAATGATTTATATGGCTGTAAAAATTTTGGAGTTAATTGAGGCATTGTATTCATTTGGTCAATTACAGCATCGGTTATTCTTTGGTTTCTGTAACCAAAATTTGCTGCAGAATACATCATTTGTAAATCAAGATACGGAATATCTTTATCATCGTACATATATGAGCCTTCACAGCCTCTGAAAACCTTCGGATCTTTTGAATAATGAACTGTATCACCCCAAGAGCTGTACAGTGAATCAAGTTTTTTTACTTCTTCATCAGTTATTGTAACTTGTGAAGTTGAACTTAGTCCGCTTTGTGATGATTCTTTCATACTTGGCATCGTAACATTTTTACTTGACAAATTCTTACTATCAGATATTTTTTCTTTTAAACCAAACATTGAATATATCTCCTTAAAATAACATAAATAGTGTAAATTAAAATTATCATATAATTTTTCAAAATGCAATAGTCTATATTCAGACCATTTACATTTGTAACAATTTGTAATTCTGTATTGTAAATGTATACAATTTTTAAATATCTCATGATAATATACTGCTAGAGGATATTTTGATGAGAATTGAAATCAGTGAAAAAGTTCAGATATTAAATGGTATTTTATGCGAAATTGACAGCATATACCAATCTTTGTTGGCCGCAAAAAGCGTATCTGACTCTGAATTTGTAGTAATGATTTCAATTTTATCAATCGGTGAAGGATGTCTGCAAAAAGATATTGCTGCAAACAGCCATATGAGTAAAAAAACAATAAATTCAACTATCAAGAAATTTGAAAAAGAAGGGTACATAAAACTAAAAGCCGGTAAATATCCAAACATGCATATACATCTTACTAAAAAAGGTTTAGATTACGTTCAGAATAGTATTTTGCCAATTATAGAGGTTGAAAATGACGTTCTAAATAATATGTCAGAAGATGCTTTTGCTATTCTTGTCGGAGGATACACGAAATATATTAAAAACTTTAAAAATCGAGTTGAAACTTTTATTAAAGAACAGTTTAGATAATTTTATTCCGTTATAACAATATCCTTAAATTTTTCGTAAGGAATACATTTAATCCCGCTTTGTTCGCAATATTTCAAAAGTCGTTTTTTTGCGTATAAAACGTCCGCTTTTCCTGCAATGCAAAAGTCTGATACTCCGTCACCAACGTAATATATTTTGTCATAGTCTTTACCCAAATGTTCTAAAACAGAACATTTACAAGTACCGGAATTATTTATACATTTTGGATTGTCATTAGGAAATGTTATCTTAAATTTACCATTTACAAATTCTCCATGATTTGAAATAACTTTTATTCCATTCAGTCCATGTATTTCCAATATTCTTTTTATGAAATAATCTATTCCGTCACTAACAATAAAAAAACTTATTCCTTGTTCGGTGACTTTTCGGTAAAAATCAACAAAACTATCATCTATATTCAATGTTTTAACAAAATTATCAATAAGTTCCGAAGAAAGATTCGGAATGAGATTAAATTCATCCAATAAACATTTTTTTGAGCTGATTTTTCCGTTTGCCCAATCCTGTTCTACCTTTTGCCAATCACCCTGAGCATATTTTTCAATAAAGCTGTATAGCCCGTCACGCTCGGTAATAGTCCCGTCAAAGTCACTCAAAATACAAATTTTTGAAGTGTTTGAACTATTAAAGATTTCATTACTATTTTTATTGCTCATATTTGACATTTATTTCTCCAAAAATTATTGAATTACATATTTGAACTTTATTTTATAATAATCTGATTTATTTTTTTTGTCAGTTTCAATTGAAATATTTGACACTTCCCAAGAAGTATCACGATTTATCAAAATCTTTTTAGTATAATCCTGTCCTAATTCATACAATAAAACTGCATTAAGATTTTTGGGTGCTTGCAATTCAAACATGATTTTTGGTTTAATTACATCTGACTTATCATATGAAACAAGCATGAATCCTTTTTCGGTATATTTTTTTCCGTTTAGTTTTTCCTGCATTATTTTTAAATTTTCTTGATTGACAGATTTACTTATGCACTCTTTTACCTGCGGGAATATTAATTTTATCTCCTTTTCGTTAACATTTTGATATAAAATCATATTTTGGGGCAATGAAGTTTTGGATATTACATTATAAAGATTATCAGAATAGTATGTAAGTCTATAGTGTAATGGTTTGGTAATTTCTTTGACCGAAATATAATCTTTTAAATTGCCACGTAAATTACAATTTATAAGCAAAAACGTGTTTTCGCCTTTTACGGCGCCTATTATATATTTTCTTAATACATATTTATCACTTTCGTATAAATTTCTTGCTTGATTTTTAATTTTATTAATCACCCTTATATTGTGACTGATATCCTTAAAGGGCAAAATCAATGAACCTTGATAAACCTGCGCATGTGTCTTTGAACTCATACTATAACAAGCTCCGCAGAAAAACATAATAACAAAAAGTATTAACACAACTTTTTTCATACAAACTATCTCCGTCCAAACATAATAATAACACAAAAGCAGGATTTACTGCGGGTAAAATTCATGCTACAATGTAAGTATGAAATCAGTGAAAGAAGTATCAGTTGAGTCAAAAATTTTAAAACGACTCCAGTCACACCCTAAATGTTTAGAATTGGTCAATTATTTATTTAACGATGCAGAGCTTCAAGAAATGCAGGATTATGCAAATAATGTATCTATTAAACGTTTAGGATATAATGACCACGGACCTGTTCATATGCGGCAGGTTACAGCCAATGCAATAAAAATGCTTAACATATTACATGATTGCGGAATCCAAACTTCGTTAGAGGCAGAAGAAATCGGAACTTTCGAAGACAGTATGTGCGGAATTATACTTGCAGGGCTTATGCACGATTTAGGAATGTCAATCGGGCGTCAAGGACATGAAGAAATGTCTGTTATTCTTTCAAAACCAATCATTGAAAGAGCTCTGTTGCACTTATACCCTGACGATTTACACCGCAGAGTTGTAATTAAATCAATTGCTATTGAAGCAATTATAGGTCATATGTCCTCGAGAAAAATTCACTCAATTGAAGCAGGCATAATTTTAATTGCAGATGGCTGTGATATGACAAAAGGACGTGCAAGAATTCCTCTTGCAATGAATACAACTCCGCAGGTCGGAGATATTCACAAATATTCAGCTAATGCTATTAACAGAATCGGGATTCACCACGGAGAAAAGAAACCAATCAGAATTGATATTGAAATGTCAGGCGATGTCGGCTTCTTTCAAATTGAAGAAGTTCTGTTAACAAAAATTAACGTCAGCCCTTCCAAAAAGTTTGTTGAACTCTATGCAGGTGTAGAAGGCCAAGAACCGAAGTGTTATCTGTAAATTGATTTTTCTATTCTATATTTCTCAATTATTTTTTGGTATAATTGAGAATATTAAGATGCAAATCGGGAGAGAAGAATGGATAAATTAAGAATCGGTATCATAGGACTGGGAACAGTTGGTTCAGGTGTTGTAAAAACACTGCAAAATATAGAGAATGTAGAAATTGTTAAAATTGCAGTTAAGAACATCTCAAAACCTCGCTCGGTAGAAGTTCCGGCTTCAATTTTGACAGACAACCCGTATGAACTTGTTAATGACTCATCAATTGATGTTGTTGTTGAACTTATTGGCGGTGTAGAACCGGCTTGGAGTTATATTTCTGCTGCAATTAAGAACGGAAAACATATTGTTACCGCAAATAAAGAATTACTTGCAAAAAAAGGAGAAGAACTTTTTAATTTGGCGGAAGAACATAACAGAGTTTGTTTATATGAAGCTGCAATTGCCGGCGGAATTCCGATTATCATGCCTATTAAAACAATTTTAGCTGGTAACAAAATCAACAAAATACGTGCTATCTTAAATGGAACTACAAATTACATTCTAACAAAAATGGATGTTGACGGAGCTTCTTATGAAGATGTTTTAAAAGAAGCTCAAGCGTTAGGATATGCAGAAACAGACCCTACAGGTGATGTGGAAGGGTTTGATGCCGCGTATAAAATTACAACATTGGCAACAATTGCTTTCAAACAAAGAATAAAAATAGAAAATGTATACCGCGAAGGTATCACCAAGATTCGCAAGGAAGACATGGCTCTGGCAAATGAATTCGGGTACAAAATAAAACTGATTGCCAATGCATCTATTGATGATGAAGGCAATGCAGATGTAAGAGTTCATCCGATGTTAGTTTCAAAATCCACGACATTGGCATACATCGATTACGTAACAAATGCTGTTGCATTGAGCGGTCATCCTATTGGTGACATCGTTCTTTCAGGTCCTGGCGCAGGGGAATTTCCTACAGCAAGTTCTGTTGTTGGTGACATTCTTGCTATACAAGCAGAAAAAGGAACGACTGATTACATGCTTCCTATGATGAGGTGTCATCACTCACACACGGCGAAACCGGTAAAAATTGATGATACTTTTAATAAATACTATATATCTATTACAGCTCCTAACGCTATTGGTATAATTGCAAAAATTGGAACAATATGCGCAAGAAAAAATATCAGCTTGGCAAGTATTTTACAAAGAGAGGTTTCGGCAAATAATACTGCAGATATCGTTGTTATTACTGAAAAATGTCAAGAAAAACTCATAAAAGAAGTTGTTAACGAACTTGATGATTGCATTGTTAACAGTCTTATTCGAGTAGCTGAATAAAATGTTAAAACAGAAAGGAATAGCTATGTACTACCGAGGTCTTATAAACAAATACAGAAAATATCTTCCTGTAACGGAATCAACTCCTGTTGTAACTCTAAATGAAGGGAACACTCCTTTAATTAAAGCTGATAATTTGGCAAGAAAAATCGGACTGGAAGCAAATCTTTACTTGAAATTTGAAGGATGTAATCCTACCGGAAGTTTTAAAGACCGCGGAATGACAATGGCTGTTACAAAAGCAAAAGAACAAGGAGCCGGTGCAATTATATGCGCATCTACCGGAAATACATCTGCTTCTGCCGCAGCATACGGAGCTAAAGCCGGAATAAAAACATTTGTTTTAATCCCTGATGGATATATTGCTTTAGGTAAACTTTCGCAAGCAATGATGTACGGAGCAGAAATTATTGCCATTCAAGGGAACTTTGACCAAGCTCTTGAATGCGTAAGAGAAATTTCCGATAAATATCCAATAACTCTGGTTAACTCTGTAAATCCGTTCCGTATAGAAGGTCAAAAAACAGGCGCTTTTGAAATCTGTGATACATTAGGGAAAGCTCCTGATTATCACTTTATTCCTGTAGGAAACGCAGGCAATATAACAGCATACTGGAAAGGGTATAAAGAATATAGTGCCGCAGGTATTATTAAAAATTTACCTAAAATGATGGGGTTTGAAGCGGAAGGTTCTGCTGCAATAGTTAAAGGGGAAAGAATTTTAAAACCTGAAACTCTTGCTACTGCAATAAGAATAGGAAATCCGGCTAGTTGGAAACAAGCAGAAGCTGCAAGAGATGAAAGCAATGGAAAAATCGGATGTGTATCTGATGAAAAAATAGTGGAAGCATACAAATTATTAGCTTCATCAGAAGGCGTACTTTGCGAACCTGCAAGCGCCGCTTCTGTAGCAGGACTTATACAATCAAAAGAATTAGGATTAGTACAAGAAGGTTCAGATATTGTTTGTATATTAACCGGCAACGGTCTAAAAGACCCTGATAATGCTATCAAACACTCAAATGCTGATGTAAAGAAGACTTCTGCTAATTTAGATGACGTGCTAAAGGCTATGCAAATATAATTTAAAATAAAAAATGAACAAATTTATCTCATATTCGTTATACAAACAGAGAGGTCAATTATGAAAGAACGATGCTCAAAATATGAAGGTTTATTTGTTTTTCAAGACAGCGAGGCTTTGATGTCACACATCAACGAATGCGAAGATTGCAAAGCTGAATATGAAAAACAACAAAAGGTGTCCGAATTAATCAACGAGGTAAAGTTTTACTACAAAAATAAAAGTTCTAAACACAAACAATTTACAAAAGTTGCTTGCGCATCAATATTACTTTTTGTTTCAAGTCTATCTTTGGGACTTGCAGTAAAAAACGAAGATTTAGCTGATACTTTAAGGTACGGAACAACTTTATCTGCTGAAGATTTAGGATTTCCTGTTGATTCTTACGGATTATTAATGGTAGATGAATGAATTTTGATGAAATAATTAAAAATAATAAACAAAACATTAAAAATATAATCCGGCTCATTACCAGACAGGATAATGAAGATATTGAGCAGGAAGTATATATAAAACTATGGAAAAATACAGATAAATATGAAGAACGCGGTTCCTTGAAAAGTTGGATAAATACAATTGCTAAAAACACATCTAAAGATTATCTGAAATCTGCTGTTGTTAAACATGAACAGAATTGTACTGCAGACGAGAATGTTCTTGTTAACATAAAAGACAGAAAAAGATCTCCTGAAGATAATTTAATGGTTTCAGAACGGCAAAAAACAATAATTAACGCTATTGAAAATTTAAAGCCAAAATTTAGAGAAGTTATTATGCTTTGTGAAATTCAAGGATACACATACGAAGATGCAGCTAAAAAATTAAGCTGCCCTATCGGAACAATTAAATCCAGAATTTTTAATGCCAAAAAGGAACTTGCAGAAGTGTTACAAGATTTAATATAAGGAAGGTAAAAATGAAAAAACTTGCAATTATGTTATGCTCATTATGCATACTTACATCATCAGCAATTGCAGCTGAAAACAATACTCAACCTGTAAAAAAAATGGCTCCGCCAACCCAAGAACAAATGGCAAAAATCAGAAAAGCTCACCAAGAATCTTTTGAGAAAAAACTTGGTTTAACAGAAGTTCAAAAACTCAAAACAAGGGAACTTCGCAGAACAAGCCATGAAAAAATAAAACCTGTTATAGATAAAATACGACAAAATAAACAAGAAGCTGAAGCCATAAGACGTTCTAACCTTTCAGTTGAGGCTCAAGAAGAAAAATTAATTGTTATAGATAAAGAATTACGTGAACTTGAAAAACAAGCTGCTGTTATAAGAAAACAAAATATGAAAGACTTTGAATCAATACTTACAAAAGAACAAAGAAAAATTCTAAAACAAATGAAAAAAGAAGGCAGAAAAAATTTTGAACACGGAAGACGCGCTGAAATAACACCATGCCCGCCGCCAAGACCATTTGAAAAATAAAGATTCAGAAAAGATAAACCCGAATTGAAAATTTCAATTCGGGTTTTTATGTGTAGTATATAATGAAAGTTTTTTATGCTTTATTAATTTCGTTTAATGCAAATTTTGCGGTTTCAGCCACTAAAGGATTTTTATCTGATTTTGCTATTTCAAAAACTGTTGAGAGTTCTTGTTTATACTCAGGTCTTTGGATATAAACCAAAGATTCAATCGCAGATGCTTTTATGCTTGGATTAGTTGAAACTCGAAGAGTGTCAATCATAGTAGAAACACCCGGAACGTCTGTAATAGGAACTACATTTCCTGTCTCTTTTTCAACACCGTCAACATACCCTTTTGCAAGAACAGCCAATGTAAACAATGCATACTCTTTGTTTCTTTCAGCCATTTCCATAGGAGAAAGTTTATTTGCTTCAGTAACCTGTTCTTTTGTTAATTGATATGGAAGTTTCTTTACTCCTTTTGATTGTGCTGCTATAACATTTGCTATTATCTTATTTCTGATTTCAATTTGCTCCTGTGAAGGTCCGGATAACGCAGATGTATCTTTATTTGCAATATCCATAATATTTGTAAAAACATCCTTCACAATATATGGCATTAGCTTATCTTCTCCGTCTAAAGACATTCTTACTATTTCTTCCATTTGCTGTGCTTGTACATCATAGTCCTCATTTTTTAAATTAGAAATAAGCTGTTTCATATCAACTTCAGGCTTAATTTCTTCTGATGGAACAATTTCAGGTTTTTCTGCTTTAGCTGCGCCATGAAATTGAACATTTGCATTGTCATCTTTAATTGCGTCCTCTTTTAACGATTCCTCTTTTTGTGTATCGTCTTTAACTGCAGTATCTGCTTTTTTTTCTGCTTCAACTGTAGTGAATGCCGGTTCCGGCACTTCTGGAGCTTGTTCCTGAGCTGCTTCTTCCGGCACAGCTACATGAGCAGAAGCACTATAAAGTGTTACAGGCATAACAGGTCGAATTCCTGCCATATCGTATGTAACGATACCTTTTGCTTCCGGATAATCATAAATTTTTTGCTCTTTGTTTGGGTTTATTGAAGGGTTATCTATTCTTATTTTTACTGCATTATAAATTCCGTTATCTGTTATCAACGAAAGATTTTCATTATCTTTTGAATTGACTTCCGGCTTATTAATTTTTATATTAACAGCATTATAAACCGGTCTGTTAAATAAACTATCAATTGATTGAACCATAATTTGCTATTCCTTTCGACATATACACATTTCTATATCAATAAAACTTATAAAGAATTAAATTTGCCTCGCATAATAAATTTTTTTACAAATATTTACAATCAGAGGAGGTTAATTACACTCAAACCTTTATAATTAAAGATTTCTTGAGTCCGATTGTTTAATTTAGCCTGAGCTAATAATATACCTACTATTGCTTCTAATTGGGACACAGGTACCATATTTGCAGGCATTTCATTAAACCCGTACTCAAATTTTAGCGCAGACTGTAAAAATTTACAATCAGCAGAAGAACGTTCTTTATAATTCGAATACAAATTGAGTTTCTGTCTTGTCAAATAAACTTCGAACCTTGCAACATCACAGCCTTGCTCTACAAGATTAGACAAAAGCTCACACCCTCTTGTTGAATATCTTTGCATCCAGTTATCACGATTCAAAAACATATTTTCTTCATCATGAATAAGCTGATATTGTTTAGAATGCACTCTCCACTTTCCTTCTAACATAGTATTATCCCAAGGCAATGATACACAGATTACAGAATTTTTTAATGAAGGATAATTATCAAAGAACAGCTGAATATCACTCATAGAAAATAATTTATCCAAATGAATTAATTTTCCGGTTGTAAGCTCCATAACAGCGACACCACTCTCTATTGATGAAGACGCACCAAGGGATAAACCTACTGCATGAGTTATCATAAACCAAAATCCTCATCTTCTGGAATGTTAGATTTCAACTTTATTACTCTTTGTTCTACTTTTGGCAAGTCTTTTGCTTTATCACCATTGTTTTCTTTATCTATATTTACATATAATTCCATGTTTTTCTCGGATAATTTTTCACTTTTTTGCCGATCAATTTTTCTTTTGTTTTCTTCTAATAATTTTCTTGCAGCCGGTGAGATAGAATCTTTTTCTACAGAAGAAATAACTTGCTGCCGCAATTTTTGAATGGCATCCTGCTGTGATTTTGAAAGATTTGCAGCTATATCCGGACCACTTTCATATTTGCTTTTGTAACTGTTTTTCATAATCAAAATTTCTACTCTTCTGTTTGCCGGATCATTCGGGGAGGTTGCATCTTCATGTGGTCTTGTGTCTGCATAACCTACAGCAGTAAATAATGCCGGTGAAAATTTAAATCTCTGAATCAAGTATCTGACAACAGAAGATGCTCTTGCAGATGAAAGCTCCCAATTTGACGGAAATTTATTACTATGTATAGGTTGGCTGTCAGTATGTCCTTCTATACGCATAGAATGCAGAACGAATTTTTTACAAATTAAAACTCCTACTTTATCAAGCATTTTCTGTGCTTTTTTATTTAAATCCGCAGATGCCGGTGCAAACAAATATTTATCATCAAAAGTAATCTGCAAACCTTTATCTGTCATTTTTGCAGTAATTCCGTCCAAATCTCCTAAGTCGGACAATTCTTTAATACTTGCTTCTATTTCATTAAATGATGCCTCTTCGTATTTTGGACTTATATATTCCAACATTAAACTTGGTATGAATGAGTTTGCTTGTTGCTGATCAAAAAGATTTTGACTGCCGTCCATTATAGACTGTTGCCCGTCAAGAAGTGTATTTTGACTGAATGCATTTTTTAAAGATTCTTCCAACTTAGCAAAATCTGTTGCATCGACTTGCGCAAGAGCATATAACACCACAAATGTAGCGAAAAGAAGTGTAATAAAATCGCCGTATGAAACCAGCCATCTTTCTAAATTTTCGGGTTCTTCAGGAATTTTCTTTTTAGCCATTACCCTTTGCACTTTCTTTATCGTCCAAAATAAATGAACGAAGTTTTCTTTCAATCAAAACAGGACTTTCTCCTGCCTGAATCGATAAAACACCTTCCATTATTATATTCTTATATAAAAATACTTTTTGATACACAAACTTGATTCTGGTTCCAAGAGGTATCATTACAAGGTTTGCTGCAAACAAACCGTAGATAGTAGCAACAAATGCAACTGCAATACCTGCACCAAGTTTAGATGGGTCTGATAAGTTTTGCATAACCTGAATCAAACCTAATACTGCACCAATAATACCAAGAGTAGGAGAATAACCACCAAATGATTCAAATACTTTTGCTGCATTATGAACGTGCTGTTCCAACTGACCGATTTGATTTTCCATCATTTCTCTTACCAAAGTAGGGTCTGTACCGTCGGCAACAGTTCCCAAACCAAATGCCAAAAGTTGATCTGATGCATTATAAGCCTCTTTTTCTAAAGCAATAATACCTTCTTTTCTTGCCTTAGTAGCAAATCCGCCGATTTCAGTTATAAGAGCGTTGAAATCTGTTTTGGGAGGCATAAACACATCTTTTAATATTTTAAAAGCCGATGCTAAAGTTGCAGGAGGAAAACTTAATACAACAGCACCGGTAGTACCGCCTAATACAATAAATGCAGCAGTGATTTGCAGTAATTGTCCGATATTACCGCCTTCCATTGCCTGACCTGTTAAGATAAAGCCTATACCAAGGAAAACACCTATAACTGCAAATATATCCATAACTATCTCCGAAGTGTATACTATTCTATGTAACATTAAACTATATTTTTATTTATATGAAATCCTTTATTTAATGGATAAATACTCCATTGTCAATACTGATTGGTTGTTTTTATTCTTTTTTATCCAACAAACAGAGTATTTTTTTATATATCTTTTGGCACAAATAAAAAAATCCTGCTATAATATAGTTGAGTATTAATGATTGAAGAAGAATTCATGGAAATAATCAGAAACGGAGAGATTTATGCCTGAAAATGATGCACCGATAGAAGGTTCTAAAAACAATAATCAGCAAGACATAACGAAATTTCTTATCATGACAATAGCATCTATTGTTATAATGTTTGTTGTATTTGCCGGCGTAAACTATTTTATAATGGAAAACCTTATTAGCCAGAAAATGAGTAGTATACAAACTTCCGGCGAAGAGATTGATGATGAAGAAGGCGGTGATGAAATACAAAAGGGCATTATCGTTGACTTGGGTGATTTCATTCTAAATCTTTGCGACGAAAATCAAAAGAAATATCTAAAGGTTAATGTAGCCATAGAGGTTTCGCAAAAAGAAGATGATTTTGCGGCTCAACCTGAGCAAAAGAAAGGCGGCCACGGAGAAGAAGCTGCTCCTGCAGCTGACCCTATGGCATCTATTCAAACAGAAATGAATCAATACAAACCTGCTATCAGGGATGCTATTATTACTAACCTTTCAAGCAAAACTTCTGCAGAACTTGCAACAGCAGCAGGCAAGGAACTTTCAAAAGAACAAATTACTAATGATATAAATTCTATTTTGGGTGGAGAAAGAGAAGTCCTAAGAGTAAGCTTTGGACAATTTATTATTCAATAGGGAAAAATGACGGACGACGAACAAAACAATTTAATAAATACACTTGATTTTGATGAATTTTCAGACTCTGAACACAAAAGTTACAAATTGTATAACTTCAGACGCCCTGACAAATTCTCTAAAGATAATTTGCGCGCTCTAAGAGATATTCACAGAGAATTTTCTAAGGCGATATCACTCGTTCTTAGCGGTTATTTGCGTATGAGGGTGGAAATTGAAATTGTTTCTGTAGACCAATTAACTTATGAAGAGTTTATTCGTTCTATGCCATCCCCTATCAGTGTTGGTGTTTTTGAATTTGAACCGTTATCAGGACAAATTCTTTTAGGTATAAGCTTTGAGGTTATTTCTTGTATTGTAAACAGAATGCTTGGCGGTCTCGGCTCAATAGATACACAGACAAGAGAGTTAACGGATATCGAAAAAGCACTTGCAAAAAAAATTATTAATATAATTATAAAATCATTGGAAGATTCTTGGAACACAATTATTCCTGTAACAGGGAAATTTATAAGCTTGGATGATAACTACCAGTCCATTCAGGTTGCTACCGCGGGAGAAATCGTTGCTCTTTTAACTTTTGAAGTACAAATTTCCGGCAAACATTTCGGTTTATTCAGCATATGTTTCCCATATCCTGTATTAGAAACCGTTTTAGGACACTTGAGCACTCAACATATTTTCCAAACAAAAGGTTTAGTTGCTTCAAACGACGAAAGAATGAAAATGATTTCAAAAATCAACTCTTCAACCGTAGATGTAAGAGTACAATTTGGGTCTTGCAGCATCACATTAGACGATTTCATACAGTTAACGGAAGGTGACATTATAAAGCTGGATAACAAAGTTGAAGATGATTTGATTGTTAAAGTTAATGGCGAAAAGAAGTTTTTTGCCAGACCGGGAACAATAAAAGACAAAATCTGTGTTAAAATAACAGATGTATATGATGAAATGCACGAATTATTAAGAAACTATTTTTAGGAGAGGAATATGCTTGAAGACGACAACAACGAATTAAATTCTAACGAAATTGAAGAAAACAGCGCAGCAGAAAAATCAACAAGCAGTGCTAAAGCATATGAACCCGCAGCTTTTGAAGAAATGACAGAAGAAAGTGTTCAGGAAGCGGCACACGATAAAACAGTAACAGTTCAACCTGTCCAGTTTGCTTCTTTTGAAGATTTGGAACAAGTTCAAGGTCCTCAAAATCAAAACCTGAATATCCTTCTTGATGTAAAACTTCAATTATCTGTTGAACTTGGTAAAACTGATTTACCGATTAAAAAAGTTCTTGAACTTACGAAAGGTTCTATCGTAACTCTAAACAAAGCAGCAGGTGAACCTGTTGAATTGTATGCAAACGGTAAACTTATTGCGCACGGTGAAGTTGTTGTAATAGAAGATAGTTTCGGATTAAGAATCACGCACATTACCGACCCTGTAAAACGTCTTAATACAATTAATACAGGTGCTGTAAAAGAAAAAATTTAATCACCTTTAATTAACAGTGCGGAGAGCACAGAAAATGCAGCCAAATTCATTAAATGTACTTATTGCAGGAAAAAGTAATCCTAATGGTAATCTTGCAAAATTAATTCTGAAATCTAAGTATTTAAAAAAATTATACACAACTTACGATTATGAAATCGAAAATGTTATCAGCATAAGATTTAACACATTTAAGGAACTTTGTGAAAAATGCAAAGTTTTGCAAATCGATTTGGTAATCGTAGAAGAAGAAATGTGGATTTTACAGGGAATTGGTGATGTTTTAAAGAAACATTTTATTAACAGCGTTGCTTTCTCCGGAAGATTAACGAAGCTTGCTATTTCTAATCTTTATAGAAGGACTTTATTAGACAGATACAAAATAAATATTCCTAAGAAAATTCTCTTACCTGTCGACTTTCCTGTACTTGTCAAAGCAAACGGTATTTCGCATATGGCAAAATCATTACAAGAAGTTGGAGAAATAAGAAAGTTTTTGTACTCACAGTCTGAAGAATTAGGTAAATCTTTTTACATAGAAAACTATATTCAAGGAGAAAAATATATACTGTCTTCTTTATATGACGGCAGAAACTTAATTAACTTAACTCAAATAAATTTGTCAAAAGAACTTATAGACGCCTACACAGATCTTTTACATGTTCTTCTGATTAAAGAAAAAGCTGATTTTATAGGGATAATTAATTCTGAATTGATTTTATCAAATGGAGTACTATATAATACCGGATTTAATTTCAAATTCCCTGAATTAGATTGTAATATTGACCCATTGTACCTATTCTATGCTGCTGTTTATCAAAAACTTGATGAAATAGAACTAAAGTAAATAATAAGGTCGGGCTAAAACTGACTCATTTATTATTATTTAGTAATAAATAATAATGCTAAATAAACTGTCAAATTGTACTAAACTTTTATTCCGTTACAAGTTTATCAGCAAGCGGTGATTCGACTTTACCATTCAAAGTTTTTGACACTTTTTTTATATTTTCTGCCATCTTTTCCATCTCAGGAGTCCATACAAAGTAATCATTTACATATTTTTCACCACGTGCAAAATCTCCGCTTAATTGAACTTCTATGATTTCCTCAAGCATTTTTCTCGCTGTAGGAACCATTTTTTCAATATTAATATCTAAAACTCCATCTTCGGAAATAGTCATTGCACCTTCCTTAATAAAGAAATAGTTCTGCATAACAGAGCGCACTCTGTGAGCCTGACTTAAAGTTGGCTTTGACATCATCATATTATCAGATGCGTAAGTAACAATAATTTGTAACCTTTGTTCCGGAGTATACATGCCGGCATTTGTCAATATATCAACCATTGACAAAGAAACCATATCAGCCTTATTTTCTTCTATGATTGATTTGTACTTGCCTAAACCTTCTGTTCCGGATTTTGGTCCCAGTGAATGCCCGTTTTCATGACCGACTGTAAACCAATGGTCAGCTTCATCGTTATAAAATTTATGTAATTTTTTATTAAGAGTAGCATCTAACCTTTTTTGCATTTTCTCTCTGGCATCATCGCTTGTTATCAAACGAATCTGTCTATGGTAAACATTTCTTCTTCCGCCATCCAATTTGATAATTGACCATTTGTCATCATTTGGAAGGTTTTCAGCTAAAGTTATACCTGCCCTAAACTCTCCGACATCACATGTTACTGCAACCAAATCCGCATCAACCATTGTTTGTTTTGATTCC
>CAMZGT010000002.1 GCA_947306495.1 uncultured Acinetobacter sp. | reverse complement strand
TAATCTCGTTTCAACATTATAAGTTTGTTAATTTTTATATGCTAAAATTTTTGTAAGGATAATACTATGAATTTTGATGAGATAAAAACCGAGTTACAAAACACAAAAAGAACTTCCTTTGGAATATCTGTTCCCGAGTTAAAAAAACTGGCTAAACATGTTGCAAAAACTAATTATGAAAGTTTTTTGACTGAAAACAATTTTGAATCATTTGAACTTAAACTTTTTCATGCCTTTCTTATCGGTTACATCAAAAATGACATAGAAATATTATTAAAATATTTTGAAGACTTTATCCCTCAAGTTGATAATTGGGCTGTTAATGACTCTTTATGCCAAAATTTTAAAATCGCGCGTAAATATCCGGAAATTGTTTGGAAATTTTTAATGAAATATAAAAATTCTAAAAAAGAATTCGAAAGCCGAATTATTTCTGTAATGCTGCTTTCACATTATCTAAATGACAAATATATAGATAATGTTATAACAGTACTAAACCAATTAAATACACATAGCTATTACGCTAAAATGGGTGTAGCTTGGGCATTTGCAACTATCATGGGAAAATATCCGAATAAATGCCTAAACTACCTTATGTCCCCAAAATGCAGCTTGGATAAATCTACTTTCAACAAAACATTGCAAAAAATAAAAGAATCATATAGGGTTTCCGAAAAAATAAAGCTCAAAATATATAAAATTAAAAAATAATTATAGATTTAACCTATAGAAATATTCAAAAATAATTGTATTTACTATAATTCAAATCGCTGCGATATGTATATAAAATTATAAAAATAGGATCGTTTTTTAGCTAAAAAATTAGCCACTTATCCTATACAAATTATAAAATTTTTTATTTATATTACAGGTAGCTTGTAAAAACAGTTTCTCCCAAATGGTTGAAACGGGAGCTTTGCAGCGCTTTTACATTCATTTAAAAGCTAAAAAAGATAAATTTTAAGGGAATAGTTGAGAGTATAAAATGACAAAACTGAGTATAATTACTATTTGCTACAATGATCCAAATCTCAGCAAAACTTGTGAAAGTATAATTAATCAATCATGGCAAGATTTTGAATGGATAGTTATCGACGGCGGTAGTAATAAAGATACTTTACAAATTTTTGAAAAATATAAAAACCGAATTAATAAATTTATATCAGAACCTGATAAAGGCAGATATAATGCAATGAATAAGGGAATTAAACTTGCATCGGGAGAATATTTAAATTTTTTAAATGCTGGAGATTGGTATTTTTATAACGATGTATTAAATGATATTTTTTCAAAAAATCAAGAATCTGATATCTTATACGGGCACGAAGTCTTTGTTTATAAAGACTGCTCTCAAAATAAAATAGAGTACATGCCGGAAATTATAAATAAAGACTTTCTTTTGAAATCTACCATTAGACACCAAGCAGCATTTATAAAAAAAGAACTTTTTAAAAAATACGGTTTCTATAATGAAACGCTGCAGATTGCTGCTGATTTTGAAAAATGGCTTGAATTTTATCATCACAAAGCATCCTTTGTACGCTTGGCTTACATAATTACAAACTATGACAGCTACGGTATATCTTTTAATAAAAAAAGCAAAGTGTTAGCAATAAAAGAAAGAAAAACGGTTCTAAAAAAATTTTTCAGTTCATCGGAAATTAAAGATATGGAGAGAAAAATTAAGAAAAACTACTCTTTTGCGGAACAAATTTTTTCTATAAAAAATGCAAGTGATTCTTTGCATAAAATAATCACCATTTTGGGATTGCATATAAAAATTAAAAGGAGTATACAATGAAACGAGCACTAATTACAGGAATAACAGGACAGGACGGGAGTTATCTTGCAGAACTCTTATTAGCAAAAGGATATGAAGTTCACGGAATGAAACGCCGCGCAAGTTCATATAATACACAAAGAATTGACCATTTATACCAAGATGTACATGAAAATTCAAATTTTAAGCTGCACTATGGTGACTTGTCAGACTCTTCTAACTTAATAAGACTTGTTCACGATATAGAACCGGATGAAATATATAATTTAGCAGCTCAATCGCATGTAAAAGTATCATGGGATTGTCCTGAATATACGGCTGATTGTGACGCATTAGGGACTTTAAGACTTTTGGAAGCAATCAGAATAAACCATTTTGAAAATAAAACAAAATTTTATCAAGCTTCAACATCCGAATTGTATGGCTTAATACAAGAACCTGTACAAAACGAAAAAACACCATTTTACCCGCGCTCTCCATATGCTGTTGCAAAACTGTACGCATACTGGATTTGTGTAAATTATAGAGAGAGTTTTGGAATTTTTGCATCAAACGGAATTCTGTTCAATCATGAATCACCTAGAAGAGGAGAAACTTTTGTAACAAGGAAAATTACGATGGCAGCTACAAAAATTAAAGTCGGATTACAAGACAAATTGTACTTGGGAAATTTAGATGCCAAACGAGATTGGGGACATGCAAAGGATTACGTTGAAGGTATGTGGAGAATATTACAACAAGACAAACCTAATGACTATGTACTTGCAACAGGAGTTACAACTTCCATAAGAGATTTTTGTACCATAGTATTTAAGGAACTTGGTATAAACATAGAATTCGTTGGAAAAGGAATTAATGAAAAAGGTATTGATTCTGATTCAGGTAGAGTATTAATTGAAGTAGATCCAAGATATTTCCGTCCTGCTGAGGTTGATTTATTATTGGGTGACAGCGCAAAAGCAAGAAAAGAACTTGGTTGGGAGCCGCAGTACAATTTACAAACTCTTGTCAAAGAAATGGTTGGGGAAGATTATATGCTTGCATTAAAAGAACAAAAACTTAAAGAAAGCGGTTACAAAGTTTTAATACCTCAGGAGGTATAAAAAAACAGCTATTGAAATTACTGACCACTCAGAGAAAGGATTAATCGTGAAAAAAAATATAAAGCCATTAGTCACAATAATAACAGCAACATATAATATTATAAAAAACAACAGAAAAGAATATTTTTTAAAAACAATTGAAAGTGTCAAAAAACAAACTTATCAAAATATAGAACATATAATTATTGACGGGGGCTCTGACGACGGAACTATTGAACTTATCAAAAATACAGGACTAAAATATATTTCTGAACCCGATAATGGCATTTATGATGCATTTAATAAAGGCATAAAAATTTCAAAAGGCAAGTACATAAATTTCCTTAATTCAGACGACTTTTTTAATAACATTGATGCGGTAAAAATCTCTGTAGAAAAATTAGAAAAAACAAATTCTGACTTTTCATTCGCAAAAGCGGACTTTGTTGATAAAACTGGTAAATTTTTAAGATATTTTGAGCCTAATATTTATGACGTTTTTTCGAAAATGCCTTTTTGTCATCAAACGATGTTTGTAAAAACAGATGTTATAAAGAATGAAAGATTATTTGATTTAACATTTAAAAGTGCATCTGATTATGATTTAATTATTCGCTTAATGATTAAAAAATACAAATATTGTGAGATTAAGGATAATATTGTATCATTTCGCATAGACGGAGAAAGCCTTACTAATGTAAGAATTAGTATATCGGAACAATTATCTATTTTTAAAAAAATATACTCTCACTATATTCATTTATCAGAACAAGAATATGAAAATATTATTTTAAAAAATTACATTCCTACCAAGCTATTATACGCAATGCACATAATAGATATTCGTTTTTATTTAAATTATCGCAGATTTCGACGTTTCTTAAAAAAAATAATCACATTTAAATTAAATTTGCTTAAAGGTTTTGAATATTTTACATTATTTGAAAAACCTATAATATCTCCATTGGTAAATAACAACTTTAAAACTGTGGAAGAACTTATTTTATATCTGGAAAGCAAAGATTGTGACATTTTTGGTTAAGTATAAAAATGAAAGGTTTATATGAAAATTAGTATAATACAAAATATAATAGACACTTTGCGAGGCAAAAATATCAAAAACTCCATTAAACGCATTGAAAATATAATCATAGAATTAGCAGACATAGAAAATCAAATATCGGAATTGAAATACATCCATTTGCCTGCAGTCAAATTGCACAGCGAAATTTTCCCTCAATTTAAAAACATTAATAATGGCAAATCTGTTGTTATTGTCGGTTCAGGACCCACACTTAAAAATTATACTCAAATTAAAGATGCTATCCATATTGGTGCAAACTACGCTTTTACAAATAAAAATTTAACTTTAGATTATTTATTTATACAAGATTGTTTACAGTACGAAAAACAAAAAGAAGCAAATAAATATAGGGTCAATGATTGTATCAAATTCTACGGATATCACTACATCGTAAATGGAGTTTCACAACAAGATGTTCAGGAGGCAAATGCATTTAGGTATTACTTTATTGACCAAAGAATTACTGCATCAAAATATGCTATTTTTTCTCCTGATATAACAACACGCCCTTTAAATACATGGAGCTCTGTTATATTCTGTGCAATGGAATTTGCCCTGTGGACTCACCCACAAAAAATATATCTTGTAGGATGCGATTGTTCACAAAACGGACACTTTTATCATAAATGCGATAAAATAAATTCATTACCGCACAGTGACAGAGTATTATTAGGATGGAAACAGATAAAAGAATTTGCAAAAATTCATTATCCTGATATAGAAATAATTTCAATTAATCCTGTCGGGTTAAAAGGTTTATTTAAAGATACATACACAGATGAATATCTGAAAAAATGCCAACATTTGGAGGTTAAAGCATATGAATAAAAATTTAAAAATATACATAGCAGGTCACAGAGGACTTGTCGGAAGTGCTATAAAAAGAGAATTAGAAAAAAAAGGGTATAATAACCTTATATATAAAACCCATTCTGAATTAGATTTAACTGATTCAAATTCTGTTCGAAAATTCTTTGAAACAGAAAAACCTGACTGGGTATTTCAAGCAGCAGCAAAAGTTGGCGGAATATTAGGTAACAGCTCATACCCTGTAGAATTTATGCTTGAAAATTTAAAAATACAAAATAATATTATTGAAAATTCTTATAAAACAGGAGTAAAGAAATTGTTATTTTTGGGCTCATCTTGTATTTACCCGAAAAATACCCCTCAGCCGATGAAAGAAGAATACTTATTGTCAGATTACTTAGAAAAAACAAATGAAGGTTATGCACTTGCAAAAATTTGCGGTATAAAACTATGTAATTACTACAACCGCGAGTACGGAACAAATTATATATCTGTTATGCCTTGTAACCTTTACGGAATAAATGATAATTATCATCCGCAAAATGCTCATGTAATTCCAATGTTAATCAGACGTTTTCATGAAGCAAAAATAAATAACTTAGAACAAACTACGGTATGGGGTACCGGCACTCCCAGAAGAGAATTTCTTTTTGCAGACGATTTAGCAGAAGTTGTTGTGTACCTTATGGAGAATAAAAATGCCGAAGATATCGGAGAATTTATAAACATCGGTTCCGGATATGATATGCCTATTTCCGAAATTGTTGAATTAATAAAAGAAACCGTAGGATACAAGGGGAAATTGATTTATGACAAAACAAAGCCAGACGGAACAATACTTAAACTTATGGATGTGACAAAAATAAACTCTCTGGGGTGGAAAGCAAAAACCAATCTTAAAGATGGACTAAAAATAGCTTACAAAGATTTTTTAAGTAAAATTTGCTAACCTTCTTGTAAATCTTTTCTCCAACAAATGTAAAAATATATTGCCAAACCAAAGTATACAGCCCACATCAATACAGTTGAATATACTTTTTCACCACTCAAAGCAATTGTTAACCACATTAATAACGAAAGAAAGTTAACAATTATCCATATAATCCACTGTTCTACACACCTTTTGACTGTTAAATACATGCCAAGAACAGAAAATACCGTAGTAATTCCGTCTATAAACGGTCTTGTGTCACCGGTTTTATTAAGTACATATATGACTATAATTGACACAAACGTTGTCAAAATAAACATCATCACTCTCTCTTTTAATGATAACATTACTTTAATAATTTCATTTTTTTTCTGTTTTAAATGTTTATTCCATTGAAAAAATCCTAAAATTTGCATTGGAACATAATACCCTGCATATAGTGTAAGATTTCCCCAAAGAGCACTTTTAAAACTTAAATATGAATAAAATACCGAACCGACTACGCCTATTAAATAACACGCTGGAATCCCTTTTCCGGCAAGAATTGTATAACTTATACCGCAAAAAGCTGAAATTACAGCAACTAATGAATCTTTTACCAAAAATGCATTCACAAATAAAAGTATATATACAAATATAAATGCGGCATTCTCAATATTATTTTCGGTAATAGCTTTATCTATCCTCATATTTATGTTATCTAATAAACATAGATGAAAGTAAATGCAAACAGGGATATCTCATTCAAGAGTGTTTACACAAATAAAGCCGTTAAGAAAGGACTTGAGTTCGCTGCCGATAACGGTGCACTTTTTGCTGCAACAGCAACCGTTGGTTTCTCTGCTCTCAGGCCGCTTTCAATATGGATGACTCCTAAAACAGAAAAAGAAAACAGGCTGCTTGCAGTTTCAAAATCTTTATCCTCAAGTGCCGTTGGATTCATACTGACTCTTGGACTGTCATTACCGCTGTCAAACTCAATAAAAAAAATAGATGAAGCTCCTGAAAAATTTCTATCAGGAAAAACTATTTCAAAATTAAAAGAACCGGCAAAGAAACTAATTGAATCTAAGGGGTATATATTAGGCACTCAAATATTTAAACTCGGTCTCGGAGGTATAATAGCTATTCCTAAAGCAGCTTTAGTTGCAGCAGGAATGCCATTTATAATGAACAGCTTGGGTAAGGATAAAAATCCTCATAAGAAAACTGATAATATGTCATTTAAAGGAATTTCTCCAAAAGAGGGACTTGCTAAACAAATTGGAAGTATCCTTAATAAGGAATGGTACAAAAACTTTATTGAAAAACATAAAGAATCAAATTTTCCTATGCATATTGTTGCTGCAACCGATATTGTTGCAACATCAGCTTTTATACATCAAACGAAAAAGAGTAACAAAATTAAAGAAGAACGAAAAAATACACTCATATACAATTCTGCAATTTCAACATTTTTAAGCATTTTTTCCGGTTACATCTTGGATGTATTGTTAAATAAGCCAACAAAAAACTTTATTAATAAATATAAAGAATTAAACAAAAATGACAAGAACCTTGCAAAACAAGTTCAAGGTATAAAAATAGCTAAACCAATTATCATTTTAGGTACAACTTATTACTGTATAATTCCTTTTATATCAACTTTTTTAGCAGAATTCACAGATAAAAGAAAATCAACTTATTCCTAAATCTTTCTACATTGCATTTTTATTTGGTTTATCGTCATCATCGTTGCCAGTCAATGCATCACCCAGAAGAGAACCTATAAAGCTGTAGCTTCCTGTAAGAAGAGCACTCAATCCCATATTTATTGTTGTTAAACTGTTATTACATATTAACACCAACGCTCCAAACATCGCTCCGCTTATTGCTCCAAATGCTGCACCTTTTAAATTTTTGAATGACAGCGACTCTGAATACAAATTACCGATATTATTAGATTTTATTCTTCTAACACTATGATTATAATTTTGTTGATTTTGGATAGCGGAAACTTTCATGTACATACCCCCAATAATTTAATAAAATTTCTATCTTGGTAAGCGGTTGAAGTGTCCAAGCACTTTAATCGCCACTTACATATTAAACAGATACCAAAGCCTTAACTTCTTTTCTCTTAATTTTTCTTGTAGCGGTTCTTGGAAGAGCTTCGCGTCTTACAATAATGTTTACCGGACGCTTATATGGTGTCAATCTTTGTAAAAGATTCTTTATATCAGCCCTTACTAATTTTTCTATTTCTTCTTCAGATTGTTCATTATATAAATAATCTTTCGGCACTACAACAGCAACAACTTCTTCTGTGCCGTCTTTAGCCCCGAATGTTCTTGATGCGCCAAAAACACATACTTCTGCCAGATATTCACTCTTTTCTAAAACAGACTCGACTTCCTCAGGCAAAACTTTTTTACCGCCTGATAAAACAATCATATTCTTAATTCTTCCCGTGATATACAAGTGACCGTTTTTACCGATTTTTGCTACATCGCCTGTATGAAGCCAACCATTTTTTTCTAAAACTTGAGAAGTTAACTCAGGCTGGTTGTGATAACCTTTCATAACCGCAGGCCCTTTTAACAATAACTCTCCATTTGTCGGGTCAACTTTTGCCTGCCAGCTTTTTAATGGTTTACCTACTGAAACTAAATCTCTGACATTATCGTTATTGAATGAAACAACAGGACTTGTTTCTGATAATCCGTATCCTTGGAATACCATTATACCGATTCTATTAAAGAATTTTCCTACGTGTATATCTAAAGGTGCACCACCTGATAAACATCCGATAAATTTACCCCCAAATTGTTTGTGAATATCTCTGAACATAAGCTTTTTCACACAATAGAAAGGTATGAACTTGGCCAAAAAATATTTAAACTCAAACCACCTTTTTTTAAAGAAAGAATATTTTTTCATAACATCCGCTTCTATTGTTGTTTTCATAAGTTTTAAAAATGCAGGTACAACAATCATAAATTCGATTTGACGATCTCTAATCATCTTCATTATATCGTTCGGTTTAAGACTTTTTGTATAATATACAGAATATCCGTAATTTAAAAATGAAGAAAATCCTACTGTCATTTCAAATAAATGATTCATTGGAAGTATCGATAATATTGCAATATTTTTTCTTGGAAGTATCTTATCAAAAGCATCTTTTATATCTACCAATTGAGATGTAATATTTTTAAAGCATATTTCCACACCCTTTGGAGCACCTGTAGTTCCTGATGTATAAATGATAAATGCTGTTGCTTTAGGTCCTCTTACTCTCCATTTTGCGTCATATTTATCAGGTAATTCATAAATATTTTTCAAACCTTCATTTTCTGAATTTTCATCCAAAACCAGAATGTGTTTTATAGAAGAAACTTCTTCTTTTAGTTGTAATGCTTTGTCCAAATAGGTTTGTGACACTAAAACAACCGTAGGTGCACTGTCCAACAAAATTGATTTGAGCTCATATATTGTAAGCTTGATATCCAAAGGAACACTGACTGTTCCTGCCAAAATTGAAGCAAACACGCACACCCCGTATTCAGGTTTAGATTCAGACAAGATGGCAACTTTGTCACCCTTTTCTACCTGTAATTCATTAATCATATACGTGGCAAGTTTTCTTGAAAGCAAACTGACACCTTTGTACGTAAATTCTCTCCACCCATATACACTGCGCATTCCAAGCGCAACCCTATCTCCAAAATCTTCTGTTTTATTTTCCAATATTGATAAAATATGTCTTTTCTTTAACTGCATAATTTCCTCGTTTATATAAAATACATTAATAATATACTATCTTATATTTTACTCTAAAAAAAAATAGTTTGTCAAAGATTGTAAAGCTTTATCGCTAATAGTTTTAAGAACTTTTCAGCTTATCAAATCCCTTATAACTTCACTTGCTATTATTAAACCGGCAACCGATGGAACAAATGAATTACTTCCGGGAGTTTGACGCTTTGAAGAAGCTTCGTCTGCAATTCTTATAGGCTTTATCGGAAATTCTTTTGAATATACAACTTTGACTTTTTTAATACTTCTTTTTTTTAGTTCTTGCCTGATAACTTTTGCCAAAGGACAAACTGATGTTTTTGAGATATCAGCAACTTCAAAAAGCTCAGGATGCATTTTGTTTCCGGCTCCCATAGAAGATATTACAGGGACTCCGGCTTTCTTTGCTTTTTCTATGATTTCTAATTTACCGACAACGGTATCAATTGCATCAACAACATAATCATACTGTGTAAAATCTATTTGATCAGAAGTTTGCGGAGTAAAAAACAGCTTATATTTATTAACTTTCGCCTCAGGATTAATATCTAAAATTCTCTCTTCTGCTGCATCAACTTTATATTTACCTAATGTTTTGTAAGTAGCAATTATCTGCCTGTTAATATTAGACATAACTACCTTATCATTATCTATTAAATCTATAGCTCCAACACCACTTCTAGCAAGAGCTTCAACTGTGTATCCGCCAACTCCGCCTACACCAAAAACAGCTACTCTGGCTTGCAAAAGTTTTTGTACTCCGTCTTTACCTATTAATAATTCTGTTCGTAAAAATTGTTCAGACATAGTAACATTGTATATCAAAAATTTGCAGCACAAAGCAAAACGTGCAAAATATTGCACGCCAAACATCCTTCTGAATGATACTAAATTAACCTTTTATAATTTCGTTTAGATCCAAATCTATAGTTTTTGCTATCTTTATTAAAACCGATAAGGTCGGATTTGCATTTTTCCTTTCAATATTACTTACATAGTTTCTGGAAATATCTGCAAGTTCAGCAAGGTATTCTTGTGATATGTTCTTGCGCATTCTGCCGATTTTAATAACTTCTGCCAGTTTTTGTCTTGCTCCTTCATCAATTTTTGCAAACATGTTTACCTCCTTTTATTTTAATGTTTACAGCATAAAAAAAATCGGATATTACTATCCGATTTTTTATTTTTTAAACAATTCTATATTTTTATTTAATAATTCCAAATCCCAACAAAAATACACATACAACAAATACCAGTGCAACGATTGCGGTTAATTTATTTAAACCCTTTTCTGCACTTTTTTGTGATGTAAACATTTGAGCCGCATTACCAATTCCTGCAATTCCATCACCTTTTGGCGAATGCATAAGAACTAAAACTATTAACAATAAAGCGGTTAAAACCATTACTACCCATAAAAAACTTAACATTTTGTCTCCTTTTTAATAAAATGTGCTCTTTTTGAATTAAGCTTGATGTTATCAAATGTATACAATCTTGCCGGCCTTTTTGATGAAGATTTTGAGAATTCATTTAATTCTCTTAAACCGTCTGTTGTAATAACTTTCTTTCTGAAGTTTCTTTTATCAAGCTTCTTTTCCATAATCATTTCATACGCTTTTTGCATTTCTGTTAAAGTAAATTTTTGATTAAGAAGCTGATATGCAACAGGACACATTTCCAATCTTTCGCGAGTTCTCTTGAGCGAATACTCAATAATTTCCTTGTGGTCAAATGCTAGCGGCGGTAAATCAAAAACTTTATGCCAAGCTAAATCCTCCGTTGTTTCAACTTCAATATCTTCAGCTCGTACCAACGCAAAATACGCACAAGTGATAACTCTTGAAACAGGGTGCCTGAGCGGATCTCCGAAAGTATATAATTGTTCCAAATAAATGTTATCAACATTAGTTTTTTCTTTAAGAACTCGAATTGCAGCTTCATCAAGGTTCTCGGACATTCTTACATATCCGCCCGGGATTGCCCATTTACCTTTAAACGGTTCATTATCACGTTTTACTAGAAGTACTTGTAAAGCATCCTCTTTAATCGTTAAAATAACAATGTCAACTGTAATTTCATGTGTCTTTACTTCATTAAACATTTGTAACCTCTGAATTAATGCTCATGTTTATAGAAATTAATTTAGGACTTAAATGCCCTAACCATACTATTCTATTATAAATAATAAAAAAATGTAACATCAATAAGTGTAATTTGTTACAATTGTTTATTTGAATTTTTCCTACCGAAAGTGTCCTTAATTTTCCTTTGTGGTAGAATAGATAAGCTGAAATAAAAATTAGAGGGATTCGTAATATGAAAATGTCAAAATTGTTTGTACAAACACTAAGAGAGTTTCCGTCAGATGCGGAAGTAATCTCTCATAAAATGCTTGTGAGAGCAGGGTTTATAAGAAAACTGTCTATGGGTATATATAATTATTTACCGTTAATGTGGAGAGTCCTAAAAAAAGTAGAAAAAATTGTTCGTGAAGAAATGGACAGAGCCGGCGCACAAGAACTTCTTATGCCGTTTGTTCAACCAAAAGAACTTTGGGAAGAATCAGGCAGATGGGGCGCATACGGCGGAGAGTTAATGCGTCTTAAAGACAGACACGGCCGTGAAATGTGTCTTGGACCCACCCATGAAGAAATAATTACCGCAATAGCTCGCGATGGGCTTAAATCATATAAACAATTACCTGTTAATTTATATCAAATTCAATCAAAATTCCGTGATGAAAGACGCCCGCGTTTTGGACTTCTGAGAGGACGTGAATTCATAATGAAAGATGCCTACTCGTTTGCTGCATCACAAGAAGAAATGGAAGCCGAATACAAAAACATGTGGGAAGCTTATACAAGAATTTTTAAAAGATGCGGTCTAGAGACAAAAGCAGTGCAATCTGACTCCGGTGCTATCGGAGGAAGCGTAAGTCACGAATTCATGGTAATAACCGACACAGACGCAGGAGAAAATGATGTATTTTATTGCGATTGCGGTTATGCGGCAAACTCTAACCATGCAGTTTCAAAATTAGCTGAAAATATTAAAACTGCGGGTGATTGGGAACAAGCAAAAATTGTTGATACACCGAATACTCATACAATAGAAGAATTATGTGAATTCCTTAAGATACCTGCAACTCTTATCGTAAAGACTCTTGTTTACATTGTTGATAAAAAAACTGTTTTGGCTCTGATAAGGGCAGATAAAGCTATTGAAGAAACCAAACTTATGAATGCAGTGGGCGGTTCAGATATTAGAATTGCAACAACCGGTGAAATTGAAGAAATGATGGTGGTAAACGGTTTTGATGGTGAAAAAGGATTTATTGGTCCGAACGGATTAAAAGAGTATAACGGTTATCCAATTATGGTTGTAGCAGATGAAACAGTTAAAGATATGAAAAATTTCGTTATTGGTGTAAATAAAAAAGATGTACACGGGGTTGGTTATAATTGGAATGTTGATGTAAATATGCCGGAAGTAGTTTCGGATATTCGTCTTGTTGAAGCCGGAGAATTTTGTTCAATTTGCGGCAAACCGTTAAAAGTAACTCGCGGGATTGAAGTCGGAAATATATTCCAACTCGGCACAAAATACTCAAAACCAATGAACGCGGTATATTTAGATCAGAATGGCAAAACTCAACCTTACATTATGGGTTGTTACGGAATCGGCATTTCCAGAACGGCAGCAGCCGCTGTTGAAGCACACCATGACGAACAAGGTATCAAGTGGCCGCTTGCAATTGCGCCTTATCATGCAATTGTAATTCCGGTAAGCACGAAAGATGAACTTCAAATGAAAGTTGCGGAAGATATTTACAAGACATTGCTAAAACACGGAGTAGAAGTCGTTTTAGATGACAGAGACGAACGAGCAGGTGTAAAATTCAAAGATGCAGACCTTATTGGTTTTCCGTATAGAATTACTGTCGGGAAAGGCATATCCGAAGGTTTAGTAGAATTTAAAATCCGTGAAACAGAAGAGATTTTGAATATAAAACCGGAAGATGCTGCAGAAGTTGTTGTAACTGCCGTTCACAATCTTAAATAAAGTTTTGTTAATTTTAATTGAATAATAAATTTATTATTGATAACCTTATAATAAGGAGTTAATAATCATGACTTCATCGTATACCAGCCGAAAAAAACACACAAACTCCGAAGATTTATCACAACTCATGCCGCAAAATATCGATGCGGAAGAAGCTATTTTGGGTGCAATATTGGTAAATCCTGCTTGCATGAACAGAATCGTGGAAAGTTTGCGTCCAGAATCTTTTTACAAACCCGCACACAGATATGTTTATGAAGCAATGCTTCAACTATATAATGGTGAAGATAAAATTGATATTGTTTCAGTTTCTGATGTATTAAATATTAATCAAAAGCTGGAACTCGTTGGCGGGCGAGCTTTTATCAATGATCTTAGCTACAAAACTATAACAACAGCAAATATCGAATACTATTCTAAAATAGTACAAGAAAAAGCTATCAAACGTTCTCTTATAAATGCAGGTTCAGAAATTGTTACTGCAGGATACGACCTTAATCCTATAGAAGAATCTCTTGAGCAAGCAGAAAAGCTAATTTTTGATATAGCTTCTCAAAAAGCATCCAAAGCCATGGCTCCAATAAAAGACTTGGTTTATGATACTTATGCAAAAATTGAAGAAAGATACAATAACAAGGGAACTCTAACCGGCGTTGCAACCGGATACTACGATTTAGATACATTAACTAACGGATTACAAAAATCGGATTTAATTATTCTGGCTGCAAGACCTGCAATGGGTAAAACCGCATTTGCACTTAATATAGCACAAAACGTTGCACTGCGTTCAAATGTTCCTGTTGCTATATTTTCTTTAGAAATGTCAAAAGAACAGCTCGTTCAGCGTCTTTTATGTGCTGAAGCAGAAGTTGATACACAAAGACTTAAAACCGGTAATATGCAAGCAAAAGATTGGGAAAAGCTTGCTACTGCAATGAACAGTTTTTCCGAAGCTCCAATATACATAGATGATACTGCAGGCTGTACAATTACTGATTTAAGAGCAAAATGCAGACGCCTGGCTATGGCTGAAAAGAATCTCGGTTTGATTGTAATAGATTACCTGCAATTGATTGAGGGAACCGGCAGAGAAGACAGAATGCAGCAAATTTCAAGCATATCAAGAGGACTAAAAATTCTTGCGAAAGAACTGAATGTTCCTATTATTGCATTATCCCAGCTGTCACGTGCAGTTGAAGGCAGAACCGATAAGCGTCCTATGCTTTCGGATTTGCGTGAATCCGGTTCTATTGAACAAGACGCAGATATTGTAACATTTATTTATCGGGATGAATATTACAAAAATGCTTCAGAAGATGAAGATGAAGGTGAAAAAGCCGCAAATAAAGGTGAAGCTGAGATTATAATTGCAAAACACAGAAACGGACCTATAGGTGTTGTTAAGCTTCTGTTCCAAGGAAGCATTACTAAGTTTAAAAACCCGATAAAAACTGACGTTTTTTAGACTCACAACTGTAACAACAAAGGCTAAGATCCCAACAATTCAGCATCTTTGATTTCCGGATGCTCATTCAAGTACGACTGAGTATAAACATCCTTAAACATTCCTTGCAGAGTAACAGGATTTACCGAAACAAACTCGGTAAAATTTGAATGCATGTAACCCAAATATTCTTTGAATTGTTGCCATGATTTAAGTTGATATTTCAAATTATATGCAAATCGACCACTATATGGACTGTAGGATTTAATATTAGTGTCATAAAAAGCATGTCCTACTCCATCTGTACAGTCAAAACCTGCAAGGTACACTCTCTTTGCACCTGTATAAATAGCGAATTGCAATGCCGCAAATACAGTTCCGGCAAACCAGACGAAAGGTTCGCAACTTATATCTGTTGCATATATCGCATATGGAACTCGCCTATTATTTAAAATATATACTTCTTTTTTCTCACATCTGCCAATTGTTGAATTCAAAACTCTCTCTTTATCAGTCGGATTGTTATATAAACCAAAAACTTTAGTACAAGTATCAGGCTTATAATTTACAAAACCTTCTATATCACTTTCTATAGGAAATCTATCTTGACAAAATAAATAATCAAAATTAACATTTTCCATTTTATATGCAAGATTCAATCCGATATGAACAGCATCCGGAATGTCTTGAAAATATTTTAAAGTCGGACCTCCGCCAACAATAACAATATCTCTATCAACATATATGCCGCGATATTTTTCGAAACTACGATGCATAGCAGCTGCCATTGTGTAGGTTCTGATATCTCTAAGAGAAGCTGTTTCATCTATTTTTCTTTTTTTCGTAAATTTGATACCGCAAATTATATGTCTGATATATTTTAGCGTTTCTTTTTTTTCATAAAATTTAAAACTCAAAACAGCCTCCTTAATTTAAAATAACTTTTATGAGAAAATTTAAGAATTTATTATCTGCTTTTCACTTCTGCATCAGCAGGAAGATGATTATTTGCTTTATCTTGTAATTTTTTGTAATTATTGTAAATTCTCTTTTTCAACCCGGAAGAACTGATACCATCTCCATATGGGAAATAAACAACTTCAACGCCCTGCTCTTTTAGATAATCATATTTTCCAACCCAATCATCCCCGACAACAAAAATATCAAAATTTAATTTTTTTACTTTATCAGTGTGGTCCAGTGATTTTTGAGGAATAACTACATCCGGTCCCTTTATAGCTTTCATCAAAGCTATTCTTTCTTCAAAAGGTATTATCGGAGTTGACTTATAACTTGCAACAAGTTCATCTGTATTAACACCGACTATCAAAATATCACCCAATGCCCTTGCATACTCAATCATTTTCAAATGATTAATATGAAGCATATCAAACGTTCCTGACGTATAAACTACAGTTTTATTTCCTATCATTACATAACTCCTTGTAATTCTTTGTTTTTTAGCTCATTTACTATAACAGACATTTTTTCAAGCAGCAAATCTATATCTTCTTTTGTAGTATTTCCGATATGGGCTACCCTTAAAAGCTTATCTGCCATAGCACCACCACATGGATTAACAAATAATTCATATCGTTCTCTTAGCTCTTTTACTACATCACTTGCTTTAACATCATCAAAATACAATGGCGTAAGAGTATTTGACTTTGGATAATCCGGAATTTTTAACCCTAATTCTGCAGCTTTTTTTCTAAAATAATTAGCTTTATCTTGAACTATTTGTATCCAAGAATCTTTACCGCCAGATTTTTCAATTAACTCAAGCATATCCTTAAGTTCATACATAATAGAAACTGTTGTAGTAAAAGGTGTTTGCCCTCTGTCAATATTCCTGAAATATAATTTAAAATCAAAATAATATGAATTAGGACAACCCTCTCTATTTATTTTATCAACCATTCTATTGCTGAATGACACAATAGACATTCCCGGTGACAAACAAAGACCTTTTTGTGAACTGATTATTGTAACATCAATTTCGTATTTTTCCATATTATAATCATCGGCCAGAAATGTTGAAATCGCATCAACAATCAGATACAAATTATTTCTTTTGCAAAAATCACTTATCAAACCTATATCATAAAGCTTTCCTGATGATGTTTCATCAAGATTAACAAAAAGAGCTGTGTAACCTTTGTTTTCATATGGTTCAAAATCTTTAGCTTTAACAACTTGATCCCACTCTAGGTCAATTGAATCATAAGGAACTTTGTACCATTCCAATAATTCACAAAATCTGTGTCCAAAACTTCCTCCGTTTATAACTAAAGCTTTGTCGCAGCCATTTTTACCTAAGCCTGACATACAATTGTCAACAACGGCATCCATTGCTCCTGTTCCAGAAGCAGCCAAGTATATTGTCTTTGAATTACTTGCTCCCATCATATCAGCAACTTTTTTAAGGCAGTCTTTAACCATATGCCCGTATTCTTGAGTTCTAAAATACGTATAACCTTTCTCAAGCACATTCTTTGTACTCGGATACATTTCTACAGGACCAACTATAAATTGTTTCATTCATCATCCTTTCTGTATGTCGGCTTACATTCCTTATAATGCGGGAAATAAGATTCATAACGTATTGCCATACTTTCAGGTAAATATTCCCAATTGCTCCACAAGTGTCCAAGATACTCTTCCGCCTTATTAGGAACAAGAAAAATGCTCCCCTCAAACTCTTTTTCCCTAAGAGGGAATATTTCGTTATACGGCATGATGAAATAATCTTCTTCATACGGGAAATCTATCCCATGAAACAGAATTGGATTCGCAGGAAAGTCTTTATCCTGAGGTATTACATACTTATTTTGCAAAGTAACAATATCTTTTATAGCCTCTTCTGTTCTTTCTTTTGAAAGTACCTTAGAGCGATACTTTTTATCAAGCATCTTTCTCGCTTTGAGTATGTTGTTTTTGATTTCCGTATTCAATTCAGTCGTCAATTCAGAAGCAGGATATTCATATACAGGAAATATATCTATGCCTACATTATACCTGCGATGCCTTATACGAATCTGAAAATTGTTACAAGTAAGCGCTCTTGTGCGCACAATGTAATCTGTTTTTTTATAGTGTTCTTTTAAAATCGGAACAATTTTTTCCACATCAGAACTGAGCATGCTTGTATCAATATCATCATCCCAAGGAATAAATCCTCTGTGACGGACTGCGCCCAATAGCGTTCCAAAATCTAGCCAATATTTAACATTATTTTCTTTACACACTTTATCAAAATCTTTTAACAGCTCAACACATTCCAATTGCCACTGCCTTAATCCTCCCTCTGCGGGCGGCATATTAGATGGATTCATTTTGTTTACAGCATTTAAAAGATATCTGTTAATTGCTTCTAACGCTCTTATTTTATCCTTTATTGATATTTTAAAGAAAAATATCCAAAAAACGTGGTGTTTAGTATTATCATTAAATTCATACCATAAAAACTTCATTATAATACCCCTAATTCCATAATAATTTTATTATCAACATCAGATATATTCAAGTACATTGAATGCCCCATTCCGAATTTTTTAGGGTAAGACATATAATCACCGAAAGTTTTTCTTAAATATGCATCTGTATTATTCATAACCGGAAAGTTATAACCTTCAAACTCAGCTTCTTTTAGAGGAAACACAAACTCATATTTACAAAACCAATTGTCATAAGGATGATTGTAATCTATACCATAAACTAAATCCAGATTTTCAGATGTTTTAAAAAATATTTTATCTCTTAATTCCTGTAACTTACTATTTATTTCCTCCTTAGAAGATAAAGGTCGAATTTCTTTTTTGATTAGTTTTTTCCAAGATTTAGTAAGTATTTTTTGCTCTTTTTCTTGTAAACTCGGATACAAATCATATGGGAAAATATCTAAAAACAAGTATTCACACTTTTTATGTCTGACTTTAATCAGACAATCTCCCTTTCCACAGCAAGAAACTTCTGCATAAATATCCGGATTTCTTGAAGTTGTTTTAAATGCCTCTATTATTTTGTTGTAATCTTCCCTAAGCATGCCTGTATCAATATCGTCATCCCAAGGGATAAATCCTCTATGACGAATTGCGCCTAACAGCGTTCCAAAATCCAACCAATATTTTAAACCGTTTTGTTTACAAACATAGTCTAACTCTTTCAACAGAGCAAGATTTGCAAGCTGAATTTTTCTTATCTGTCCCTCCGCCGGCGGAATTGTAGTTATATCAATATTATCCTTTTTATAATGTTCAAAAGGATTATTTTTCTGTTTCTCAATATATTCCCTTTTCGGATATTTTATCTTCAGACCCAAAAACCTCAAAAGGTTATGTGTTTCTTTATAATCTTCAACAGAAATAAATAAATTGAGTATCGGCAATAAGTAAGTACAAAATAACGCTTTATAAAATCTTGGCCTAAACATAAACAACGGTCTGTATTCTAAATACTTTATTAAAGATACAATTTGGTTGTCAAAAGTCCAATGCTTGTATTCTTTTTCATCAAGCTTCCAAGGTGTCATCTGTAAGTATTTAAAATACAGCGGTCTGTGAAAACTAAATGAACCAAAATGCCAAGGTTTCTTTTTGGCAACAAAATGAATTGTTTTAGGATTGTTTGTATAACTTGAACGATTTGTAAAATTACTTGATTGAACATTCCATTCATCCGAAACTATTTTAATGCGGCCTTTAAGTACTTCATTAATGATTTCCTGATCACCCAATTTTATAGTATCTTTATGTTTACAAGTCCATTCTAAAAATTTAGATTCTAAATTTTGCTCTCGCATTTTTGATATATCAAAAACCAACATGCCTGCATTTACATAATCAGGATTATTTTTGAGCATCTTTTTGTTTATATCTCTTACACCTGCTATTGCATAATCTCCCATATCAGTATTAAACAAACATTTCAAGCTTGAATTGATTACAAAATCACAATCAAAATATATAACACGTTTAATGTCTTTAAGCAGTGTCGGAAGTTTTAGACGATAATATGTTGCTAAAGTTATATAATCATGAGTCTTTACTTGTTTATAATCCTCAAACATTGACTCATCAATTCGCACAAAATTTATTTCACAATCTTTTATTGATTTTAAGGAAGTAATTTGTTGTTTGTGTTCTTCCGTTATTCCGCCATCAAGTACATAAAAATTTAAAAAATCCTCTTCTGAAGCATTTGCAAGAACTGAAGCTATTACAACACCAGCATACATTGAATAATTGTCATCACAAGCAACACAAACATTTATCGCGCAACACATAATACAAAACTTTCTTCTACTCTCAATCTAATACTAAAAGTTTATCATAAAATTACTTCAATTTTAGCTAATTATGTAGTTATGTTAAAATATATCTATGACATATTTTACAATTATAATGTTAGCATTTGCTTTATCTGTTGACGCATGCGTAGTTTCGTTTTCGTACGGATTGGTTTATGAAAAAAACAGATTCAAAAACGCATTGCTCATATCTTGTTGTACCGGATTTTTTCAAGGAATCATGCCTTTTTTCGGATACTATTTAACAGGATTCGTTAAAAACCTTATTCAACCTTACTCAAGAATAATAATCTTTTCAATCTTTGTTTATCTTGGCATAAAATTTATCATTGAAGCTTTCTCTGAACATAAAAAAGAAAAGCTATGCATTGATTTAAAATGCTTATTAATGATAGGGATTGCTACAAGTATAGATGCTTTCTCTGCCGGTATTTCACTTGCTCTGTACGGTAATAATATTCTTAAACCGGCTATTTTAATAGGGTTAATTACTTTGATAAACTCAAATATAGGTTTCGTAATCGGCAGCAAACTAAAATCAATCCCGACAAGAATTTTAGAAGTTTCTGCAGGGCTACTGTTAATCATTCTGGGCATAAAAGCAATATTTGTTTAAAAAACATCTATAAACATTGATTTTTTTACATGTGGGTTGTATAATCTCTGTAGTTGGAAATTTTAGTGTGTATGAGACATATTGCAGAAAATGGAGGAGTTAAGAATGACTCAAGGAGAATTAAGAAACAGTAGAATTTTATCTCATATTGAAAACAAAACAGCAGATTACGAAAATCGTATAGCGCTTGGTATTAGAGGACGTTATGGCTGGAGAGAATTTACATACAAAGGACTCGGCTTACTCTCAAGAAAGATCGCCAGATATCTTATTGAAGATTTAGAATTCAAAAAAGGTGACGGCATTGCGATTCTCTCAGAATCAAAACCCGAATACGGAGCATGCGTATTTGCATCAACTCTTGCCGGTGGAGTTACTATTCCTTTGGATATTAAACTTTCTATTTATGAACTAAAATCTATTTTATCTGATTGCTTACCTACAGTTATATTCGTTTCACAACATTACTTAAATACAGCTTTAGAATTACAAAAATCTATACCTGAAATTAAGCATGTTATATTAATTGATGAGCATTCATCAAATACTGACATTGCTAACATATACTCAATGCCGGAAGAATATAACGCAAAATGGCGTCAACGCAGTTCAAAATCTACTGCACTTATTATTTATACATCAGGTACAACAGGAGCTCCTAAAGGTGTTGAAATTTCATTCAGAAACGTTAATGCTCAGTTGGAGTGCTTAACAGATGCGATTAATAAGATTTTACCGAATGGTGAAAAGATAACTATGTTATCAATATTACCTATGAACCATTTATTTGAAATGACTGTTGGCTTCTCCGTATTCTTAAATTTCGGACACACAGTTTATTACACAACAAGTCTTAAACCGAAGGATATTACAGATTTAATGAAAGAAAAAGGTACACAGTTTATGATTGCAGTACCGGCTTTCTTAAAATTGTTAAAAGCAGGTATAGAAAAAGAACTTAAATCGGCTCCTAAATTGGCTCAATATGTATTCAAAATTATGTACCACGCAGCTAAATTTATTCCGTCATATAAAATTAGACGAATGATGTTCAAAAAAATCCATGATAACTTTGGCGGCAGATTCTTTGGATGCATATCTGGCGGTGCACCATTAGATTTAGATGTAGGAGAGTTTTTCGAAAGAATTGGTATACAAGTATACCAAGGATACGGACTTTCTGAATGCAGTCCTGTTGTATCAGTTAATATTGATAAGCGCAATATTTTAGGTTCAGTAGGACCGGCTTTAAAGAACTATGAAACAAAAATTGATCCTGCAACAGGAGAGCTATGGTTAAGAGGACCTTCTATAATGAAAGGTTACCATAATCAACCTGAACTTACTGCAGAAGTTATTGATGGAGAAGGCTGGCTGCACACAGGTGATATTGTCAAATTAGACAAAGACGGCTATATATATATTACCGGCCGCATCAAAAACATGATTGTATTAAACGGTGGTAAGAAAGTTTTCCCTGAAGAAGTCGAGGCTGTTATTGAAAAAAGCAACTATGTTGCTGAAGCTTGTGTACTTGGCACATCAAGAACTTTTGGAGCAAAAGACGGAACAGAAGAAGTTACTGCAGTTGTTGTTCCTAAATCAGAACTTTATAACACTTATTCTGAAGAAGATATTGACAGAATGATTAGATTAGATATCAAATCTCTATCTGAAAGATTGGCTCAATACAAACGTCCAACAAACATTGTCATCTCAAGAGATGAACTGCCAAAAACAACTACCAGAAAAGTAAAACGTAAAGACGTAAAAGAATTAATTAAAATGTCTTAAATAAAATATCTTAAATATAAAGATAAAAACAGACGGCGATTGGCTAAAGCTAATCGCCGTCTGTTTTTTAAGTATAATATACTTTTGACTTAATTTTCAGTATGTATAATTATTTAACCCCTTTTCATAATCCATTCAATTTTTATATGGCATAAATCTTCACCGGTTTCATAGTTTTGTAGAATATGAGTAGTAATATTGCCTTCTTTATGAGTTTTTGAAAGAACTCTGCTCCCGTATGTTATTTCTTTTTTAAACACCATGTCAATTACCTTAGGCTTGTAATTTCGCCTGAAATCGAAATCAAGAGTTTCTACAGCCCAAACAATATAATTTGCATTATTTACATGTCTATTAACATCCAAATCATCAAATCTGATTTCAAAAATCTTTTCAATATCGAAGTTTTCCGGAACTTTTATTTTTCCGTAGCTTAAATCATCATCGCGTTTTTCAAAAGGAGTCATATACTTATTATTTGCAAGTATTTCCGAAGCATTTGCCATACTCTTTGAATTTAAATCAACTAGTGCCCAAGTGCTTGACGCTCTGCCTACTTGTTTTCCTGTGTGACTGATTTTAAAATCACGAAATGCAAAAATTTTATTATACCCTCTCGGCTCTGTTGATATTGTTAAATCATAAATTCCTTGAGGGTAATCATCAAATTCTATACGATACTTTAATAAAAACCAAGCTAAATTATTTTTTATAATATATGAATATCCAAAATTCAAAGCTTCTGCATTGTCACTGGCTAAATCTTGCAAAAACTGCATCACGGCAGACGGTTTCAAAACTAAATCACAATCCATCTCTGAATATCTTATTTTCACTGTTTCTTCAAATACACCCATAATAAACCTCTTTTTAATATTAACACAAAAGGGGTAAATGTAAGTGTTTACTACTTTACCCCAACTACACCTTTTGTTATTATCGTTTTTCTACAATGCAAAATCCTCTTCTGCCGGTAATACTGCAGGTATACCGTTTATCCATTTCTTAGCATAATCACTTGCATTAACCCAGTTTACAGATAATAGACCTCTTTGTACCCATATTAATTCTTTAAAGAATTCATATTGGGAATTAAGAGCATCTACCTTTGCACTGAAATACAAATCTTGTGCATCTGCAACTTGGTTGATAGGAGCCTCTCCCATTAAGTATTTTGCCTTAACTGTCTGATAGTTTTCTCCTTGAGCAAACATAGCTTTATAAGATTTTTCTATCATAAAGTATTTTGATATTGCTCTGTTAACAACTGAACGTACTTTCATTTCGATTTCTGTATTAACTTCATCCAGATATGCATTCAGTTCATTTAATTCTGCTTTACAACGAGCAATTTCTGCAAATTTATGACCGCCTTCAATCGGTTTCCATTGCGCGCCAATAAAGAAACGGAAAGAATTCTTATCCAACCCTAAGTATGGAGAAGTATCGTATACATGCTGTGCCCATGCTGCCGGCACACCTGGAACAAGTCCTGCTGCAACAGTAGAACCTTGGACGGCTTTTAATTGTTTATGTCCAGCATCTTCATACGGAATATGTCTGTCAAATTGACTTGTATATTCTAAAGACATTTTAGCATTCGGTAAGAAGAACTTTTGACCGTAATTAGCCATTTCTGCCTTTTTCATAGCTATTGCTGCTTTAAGTTTTGTAGTTTCAGGTGATAAATATATTACCTCTTGAACCAACATATCAGTAAATTTTCCCAGCTTTTGCGGATTTCTTACGTGATCTATGACATGCAAATCTGTTGTAAAGAATGCAGGGTCATTGGCTGTAAGAGGTTTGAATGCAAAATCTTCTTTTTGATTTTTGTACAGAAGTTTATTGATGTGAACCTTTGCATTTTTAAAATCAGCCTGCATAGAAAGAAGTTTCTTTTCTGCTTCACTAACTTCACCGGCCCATCTGAGAACTTCTTCATAACCGCATTTGCCTGTTTTTTCTCTTACACGTGCAATAGCAAGATTTTCTCTCATTTCCTGCACTTGTTCTTGCTGAACTTTAATCATATTTTCAAGCATCAAAGTATCAATATATAAATTGGCTACTTGGTATTCCATATTTGCTTTTGTTAATACGTGTTCAGCCTTATCAAATTTTAACTTTTTGTGTTTAACTATAATATTTGTTACCAAATCCGGTGAATACAGTACCTGATCCATAGCAAGAGTAAATGCGCCTGCTCTTGTCGGAACATCTGCGTATGATTCAGCATAACTGCTATTATATGTTTGGTAGCCTAAATCAATTCTTAAAGTCGGCAAATATCTCATATATGCACTGGCAACAGAACGTCTTGCCGCACTTATTAAATATTGCTTTCTTGCTATATCCAGGTTGTTCTCATCAAGAGCATTTACCAATGAACCTAAATCATAAGTCGGTAATTGTTTGTGAGAAATAACTACTGAGTTATTAAGCAATCTTAATGGTGCTACATAACCTATAGCTTCTGCCGAATCTGAGTTAAAGAAAATTACCTTATCATCGTAAAAAGGTATTTTCTCAGTTTTTACGGCATTACCGTGCAATACCCCATGTATATTAAAAGAAGTTGCTTCAGCTAACTTTTTATCAACATCCATTGTTGAAGTACCCAACATTGCACCCATATCAACTTCTTCTCTTCCCACAGATGAGAATGATGCTAATTTTCTGTTATTAATTTCTTTATATAATTCTCTGCGTTGTGCTTCTGACAAATTATACAAAGGAGTTACAAAAACACCATCCACATCTGAAGGTATTTTTGATAACGATGCTTTTACGTTTGTACCGACAGGTAATATAACAAAATTTAAATCACACTTCTTCTCTTTAAGTTTCTTTGATATACTTGTTTGCCAATTCTTATTTGCATTATAGTAATTTTCATTCATAAGAATAGCGGCTTTTTTCATTTCAGGAACAAGAACCTTGAATGTAGCAAAATCGTTTGCTGATTGCTGAATAGGGTTAAAAAACTTATCACCAAAATCTCTTAAACCATACTGATCAATCGTTACAACATATTTCTTTTTATTAGGTTTACTAATATAATATTCACTTGACATATAACCCAAAGAAATAACCATTTTTGCTCGTGATGCAAGTGCTTTATCTGAAGCTGAAACAGCCCCTTTTTGCGTCCAATCGCCTGTAAAGATCAAATCTTTAGGAAAATTAGCTTTAAAATCAGGTAACAATGAACGAGTTATTGTTTTTTGGAAAACCTCCAAAACCTTAGCATTTTTATCAGATGGTCCGTCAAAAACAAATGCTAAATCAATAGTTTTAGCATTTGGAGAGGCTTGCAATCTTGCTGCTTGAGTCGGAGCTGCAGTTGCTGCCATAACGGTTGCAGTTCCGCTGTAAAGAAACAGAATCAGCACTGATAATAACGCGCATAGTGTCTTTTTCATAAAAATATCTCCCAATCACTTTCTAATCTCTTCTACAAGTTTCAAAAAAACTCGGTTGTATTTTACAACCATAATACCAAAAAAGTATTTCTTGTTGTGCAATATACAAGATTTTTTTACGAAACTTAATATTTGCAGTCTCAAACCATGTAAAATCAGCTACTCTTTAAATAAGTCTGTTTCAAATTTATCGCTGAGTTTATGTAACATTTCTATTTCACTATCATCAATATTTACAAAAATATCTGTTATAAATTGCTTTATTGTTGTAATATTATCTTCAATTATATTTTTGCCTTCACTTGTCACTTCCAAGAAATACACAAGACGATTATTTACATTGCCATATTGACGGCTTATAAGGCCTTTTTGCTCAAGAATTTTAATAATTCTGTTCGTATTAGACTTATCCTTCATTATGATATCTGAAAGCTGTTGCTGATAAATACTGTCGTGAGCACAAATAGTGTCCAACACAACAAATTGTTCAGCTGTTATACCAAGGTCAAGACTTTCTATCTTTTGTTTTAATCTCGACTTCAAGCTCTTAATAATTTTGTCTATAGAATATATAATAGTGTCTTCATAATGCTCTGTTTTAATATCTATCATAAAATAAATTATAATATTCAAAGTTGTTAACGTCAATAGGTTGATATTACAACGCTTGTTTAACGGTTTGAACTGATTGCTCCTTCATATATTCTTCTAATATCTCAACTGCATCACCAACTAGTTCTATGCAAGGACGTTTTTTATAATAAGCTTCTGTCCTTTCACTCGGAGTAGGAGTTGTTGAAGTTTCTACTCCTTGAAGCAGCTCTCTGCATATTATACTGCCGTTTTTTTCTTTGAATTTTTGTGCAAGTTCTTGTATACGCTTGTAATGTGCACCTTTTTCGGCTGCAGAATCAGTGGCTGACGCAAAAGCAAGGCCTGCTGCCATAAACATTCCGCTTACTGTCCCGCAAACTTCTCTCATCCGTCCCATGCCTCCACCGAAAGAAGAAGCAATTTTCATAGCTGTTTCGAAATTTAACCCCATTTCTTCACAGAATACCCCAAAAACAGCTTGAGAACAGTTATATCCCTGTTTAAAAAGTTCTTTTGCTTTTTCGGTTTTATCACTCATAATTCCCTCCTATAGCTATTTATTTTCACAATTTTACAATAAATTCTGTTTTGAACTTTTTAATTAACAAAATTTTCATCCAATATTGCTTTTAGTATTTTTGCCGATTTTTGTAAATTAGTAATCTCTTCTTCATTTAATTGTATTGGTACATGTGTTTCAAAACCTTCTTTGCCGACTATTGCAGGCATTGATAAAGAAACTCCGTCTATACCATACTCACCGTGCATTACAGATGAAATAGGAAGAATTGATTTTTCATCTCTTATTATAGCTTCACAAATTCGTTTTACAGCCATTGCAACACCATAATATGTTGCTCGTTTTTTATTAATAATTTCATAAGCACTATTTTTAACATCCTCTGCTATTTTTTGCAGATTCCCATCATGAATGCTTAAGCCGCGCATTTCACAAAATTTGTCCAATGGTACTCCTGATATATTTACACCAGACCATGCCGCAATCTCACTATCACCGTGTTCTCCTATTATAAACGCATGGACACTTCTGGAATCAACATTTAAGTAGTTTCCAAGTTCATATTTCAACCTGGCAGTATCCAATACAGTTCCTGAACCTATAACTTTATTTTCAGCCAACCCAGATAATTTTAATGCTACAGATGTTAAAATATCAACAGGATTTGCTACTACCAACAATACTCCGTTAAATTTTCTTTTCTTAATTTCAGGAATTATTGATTTGAATATAGAAATATTTTTCTTTACCAAATCAAGCCTTGTTTCCCCAGTTTTTTGACTGGCACCTGCTGTCAAAACAATTAAACTTGCCTTTTCAATATCATTATAGTCACCTGCATATATTTTTATCGGTTTAGCAAATGGAACTCCGTGATTTATATCTAATGCCTCTCCCTCTGCTTTTGCTCTGTCAGAATCAATTAAAACCATTTCCGAAAATAATCCTGACTGCATCAAAGCAAATGAACATGCTGCCCCAACAAAACCGCATCCGATTATAACAACTTTTCTTACATTCGTACAATTTAAACAAATTTTTTCCACAGGAAACACTCCTCTTCTATTTAATTATAATATTTTATTATATCAATATAAATATTCACATAAAAGAGCTTTAAGACTATTATCTGACTTTGTATAAATAAAAGCTAACAAAAAAGCCGCCTTGCGGCAAGCTTTTTAGAATTGCTCCAGGCCAGACTTGAACTGGCACCGAGGGTGAACCCCGATTGGATTTTAAGTCCAACGCGTCTACCGATTCCGCCACTGGAGCGCAATGTTACTATATTTAATTTTCAATCTGCTACCAGTGATGGAATAGGTATACCTTCTATACGTCTCGCAAGACTCACGTCTTGACTCAATTTCTCCATTTCCAACCCGTCACAGGCACCCCTCCATACTATTATAAAAAATTTTTTTAGTCAACAAAAAAAGAAAGCAAATATATTGCCTTCTTTTTTGTTCTATTAAAATTTAAAATTAAACTTCTGCTTCGTTTTTTTGTTTTCCTAACATATCTTGAAGCTTACCCATAATTTCTTCCGATTTTTCTTGAGCATCTGTTATTAAGGTATCAGCTTTTCTTTTAATATCTTGAACAGTTTCATCTGTTTTTTTTGCCATATCAGAAGCCATTTCACCGAGCATTTCTCTTGTCTCTGCGCCTGATTTTGGTGCCAACAAAATTCCCGCAACTGCTCCCAGTGCTGCTCCGATTACAACTCCTGTAAAAAATTTTCCTACTGACATAATTAAATTCTCCTTATATTTATAACACTTGTAGTTTAAATCGCATCTCTATATTTTTAATTACCCAAGATAATTACTTCTTTTTGGCAAATATTTTGAATGCCAGACATAAACCGCTAAATATGCCCTTCGCAACAGAACCGGTCATTGAACCCATCTTAGACAAAATATTCAATGGTGATTTTGATATCCACTCTTTTGCTTTATTAACAGTTTCGTCTGTTTTTATAATAAATCCGCTAATTATTTCCACAGATTTATTAACATTCTTTAGCGTAGGTGCCAATTCTGTTCTAAGAATATCTGTTGTTTCGTTCAGATTTCGTGTAAGTTTTGACAAATCAATCAAAACTTTTACCAACATAACACCGACAAGTACTACAATAATTCCAGTAGCATATGCCAAAAATGTTAAACTTTGATATAGTTGTGCTGTTTCCATTCTTTATCCTCAATTATTTCTCGCGTTTATTCATAAATGATTCTAATTCTTTTGCTTTTCTTAATTTTCTGGATTTAAGCATACTTGAAAACTTCTTGTATTGTTTTTCCAGCTTATATTTCAGTAAATCAATTGATTCCAGAGCTTGTTTTTTAGCTTCACTTACCGCAGGAGAATGCTTTTCTGCCAATTCACAAACAGTTTCTTTTAATTGTTCTCTTGTTTCCTCTCCCGGACGCGGCGCATATAAAATCCCCGCAACTATACCGCCAACTACACCTAAAAGAATCCCAACTCCAAACCCTACGGAAGAATCATCTTTTTTACACATTTTATACCTCGCTTCTGTTGTTATCGATTGTATTGTATCATGTTTTTTTTAGGATTTAAAGTACTATAAGCAGGTAATTTTAATTGCGCTTTATACTTTGCTTTACCGCCCAGAATAATGTTCCGATTAAAGTTGCTTTAATGTTATTCAAAACAAGCTCAATAATTTTTCTCTGAATCTTTTTAACAAATATTGGAGCCAGCTCTAAGAGCTGTTCGGATATTTTAGTACAAGATTCGACTAAGGATTTAATATTTTCTCTCGAATCCTCAATACAAGAACTATACTTTCTAAAAAGTTCTCCCAACCTCATAAGATGATTGACAATTGTGCCTGCGATAATCAATTCCGCTAAAAAGACTATTGATATTAAAATATAATATAGCATATTTTTCCTAAACTTTTTGTATTATTATAATATTATATTTCATAATTAAAAAAATTAGAAGGTGGTATTAACTAATGAGGGGAGATTTCTTTTTATCATTAATTTTTGCAAGACTGGCTAAATTTAGTCTCGACATAACCAAACTTTCAAGCGGAACTGCCATTATTGGGAAGTATGCACTTAAAATCTGTCCTAAATTTTTAATTCATGCAAATAAATATTTCAAAACCAAAATAAATGTAACCGGGACCAACGGGAAAACAACAACTTCTGGATTGATATCGCATCTTATTAAAACATCAGGAAAGAGTCTAATAAATAATGCAATGGGTGCAAATATGCTTAACGGAATCGTTAATGCAATTGCAATTAAATTAAACCCGTTTGCTTCTCCATACGATTACAGTGTAATAGAATCCGATGAAGCCTTTTTGGAAGTTATTTACAAAAATTTTGAAGCAGACTACCTTCTTGTCACAAATTTATTCCGCGATCAGCTTGATAGGTACGGAGAACTGGCTACAACAAAAAAATTTATACAAAACGGCATTGACTTGCATCCGAATTTGACTTTAATCTTAAATGCTGATGATCCTTTGGTTGCAAGTTTTTCCGGCGGGAACAATCACATATATTACGGTGTTGAAGAAGTTGTATACGCTGACGGGCTCAATCCTAAAGAAAGCAAAACTGAAGAAGCGTTTAATTGTCCTTGCGGAAAAACTTTAAAATATACTAAAAAATTCTACGCGCAGCAGGGACATTATTACTGCGATTGCGGTTATCATCGTCCCGAGCCTAAATATAAAGCAGCCATTACTTTGTACAAAGATCATTCTGTTATAGAAGTTAACGGGGTTGAATACCATACCCCTTTAGTAGGACTATATAATGCGTACAATGCTCTTAGCGCCATTGCAATTACAAAAGAAATCGGAATCGTAAATATTAAAGAAAATATTACATCTTTTAAAGTTGCATTTGGGAGAAGCGAAGTAAAATTTTTAAATGGAAAACGCACCTTAATTCAATTAATAAAAAATCCAATCGGTGCTAACGAAGTTTTAAAAACAATTGACAAAAATTCAAACCTGCTTATTGCTATTAATGATAATTACGCCGACGGGCGTGATGTTTCTTGGTTGTGGGATGCGGATTTCACAATCTTAAGTGATATAAAAAAAGAAATTGTTGTTTCAGGAATTCGTGCAAATGATATGGCGTTAAGGCTTAAATATGCAGGAGTTAAAACCAGTTTTATCAAAGTTATGCCTGATATAAAACAAGCTGTTGATTATATCGGGAAAACAGCCGATAATGATATTACAATACTTCCCACTTATACGGCACTGCTCACAATAAATAAAATGAAATGTTTAAGGAGAAAATAAAATGTTACTAGGCGTAAACATAGACCACGTTGCAACACTAAGAAATGCCAGAGGAGGAATCGACCCTGATATTATTACTGCTGCAAGAATATGCAAAGAATGTGATGTAGCTTCTATTACAACACATTTAAGAGAAGACAGAAGACATATAAAGGATGCCGATGTTGAAGCAATAAGAATGCTTCCAAGAACTCGTTTAAATTTAGAAATGGCTATGACCGATGAAATGCAAGAAATTGCCCTTAAGCTTCGTCCGCATGCGGTTTGCATCGTTCCGGAAAAAAGACAAGAACTAACAACTGAAGGAGGACTTGATGTTGAAGGTCAACTCGACAGAGCAATAAAATTTGTAAAACCTTTATTGAAAAAAAATATTGAAGTCAGTTTCTTTATTGATCCGGACGTACATCAGATTTCCGCTGTATCAAAAACAGGTGCACCGTTTATTGAACTTCATACGGGAAGATACTCGGAAGCCTTCGGGTCTGGAGAAGAAGAAAAAGCTTTCCAAGACTTGAAAGGTGCTGCCATCTTTGCTCAAAATTTCGGGCTTAAAGTAAATGCAGGTCATGGTTTAAATTATCATAATGTTAAAAGAATGCACGAAATTCCGCATTTGGTTGAACTGAATATCGGTCATTCGATTATTGCCAGAGCGATTTTTGTAGGGTTAGAACAGGCTGTTAAAGAAATGAAAGCTCTTTGTGAAGGGTAAATGATTTTACTTATTTTTATAACCAGAGTAAATATCAGATAGAGAATACAAAAGCATATATTGGGTTTCTGCCCTAAGTAAATTCTAAAGGAAGGTCAAATGAAGTCAAGAGAAGATATTGTTAAAGAAATGCAGTTAGTAGTTGAGCAAATGAGGCTTGACGATATAGAAGAAAATCCTGAATGCGAGCACGAATTTTTTACTTGTGACGCTTGCGGCGGGACTAAAGATTTAGCAGGTTCAGTACTATACGGACACCATAGACTTTGCAATGATTGTGTTCTTTTGGCAGAAGTCGGATTTGAACTTGGACAAATTAAGGATATACATGAGCTGATTGACGCTATGGAAGACAAACGTCTTGAAGCAGATTGTGAATTTTTAAAAGAAGAAGAAATCAGAAAACAAGCTCTGGAAAATTCTGAGCTAAATTAAAAAAGTTTTAATATTTGAGAGAATGTACAACGATATTGTTTGTTGTAAAATTGAGTTGTAAATAAGGAGTTAAACTCATGTGGGAATATTCAGAGAAAGTTTTAGATCATTATAGAAACCCCAGAAATGTCGGTAAGATAGATAATGCAGATTTAATCGGCGAAGCAGGCTCTTTAGCTTGCGGAGATTCTTTAAAATTATACTTAAAACTGGATGGTGAAAAAATTGTTGATGCAAAGTTCCAAACTTTCGGGTGCGGCTCTGCGGTTGCGTCATCAAGCATATTAACAGAAATAATAATAGGTAAAACGTTGGATGAAGCAAAAAAAATTACCAATAAAGATATAGCAGATGAACTCGGAGGACTTCCTCAAGAGAAAATGCACTGTTCTGTAATGGGACATGAGGCACTTGAAGATGCTCTAAAAAAATACTATGGGGAAGACAGCATTAATGAAGAAATTCCACAAACTGCAGATAAGATTGTTTGTACTTGTTTTAATGTAACCGAAAATCAAATTTGGGAAGCAATAAAAATTAATAATTTAAAAACAGTAGAAGAAGTTACAAACTATACTAAAGCCGGAGGTGCTTGCGGAAGGTGCAAAAGTAATATTCAAGATATTTTAAATACATATTGGAACGTTAAGGAAAAAGAAGAAACAAAACCGTTAACTGCTACTCAAAAAATTCTAAAAATAAACAAGGTTATTGAACAACAAATTTCGCCAGAACTTCAAAAAGACGGCGGGGATATTGAATTTATTGATTTAGACGGCAATAAAGTAAAAGTTAAACTTATCGGCATGTGCCAAGGGTGTAAAAATGCCCAAATGACCATAAAAAACTTTGTTGAATCAATTTTAAAAGATAAAGTTGATAAAAATTTAGAAGTTGTACAAATTTAAAAATTATTGTCGGATAAGACCCTATTTATAATTTGGCAACATTAAGCAAGTCAGGTATTATACGACAAAATTGAAAGGCAAAAATGATATATTTAGACAATAACGCAACAACTCAAATAGATGAAAAAGTTTTGGAAGAAATGCTTCCGTTCTTAAAAAGCGAATATGCAAATCCTTCCAGTATGTACGATTTTGCAAGAAAACCGGCTGCTGCCATAAAAGACGCGCGGGTGAAAGTAAGAGATTTTCTTGGTGCAAAAAATGAAAAAGAAATTTTCTTCACATCTTGCGGTTCAGAATCCGCAAATATGGCCATAAGAGGTGTTTTAGACTGCAATAAAGAAAAACGACATATCATAACAACAAAAGTTGAACACCCCTGTGTTTTAAACACTTACAAATATTTTGAGAAAAACGGTTATGAAGTTGATTATATTGGAGTTAACTCTCAAGGTGAACTTAATACAGAAGAATTAAAATCAAAATTAAGAAAAGATACTGCTTTGGTATCAGTAATGTATGCAAATAACGAAACAGGTGTAATTCACCCGGTTGAAGAAATTGCAGATTATGTAAAATCAAAATCTCCTGATACAAGAGTTTTTGTTGACGGCGTCCAAGCTGGAGGAAAAATTCCTATTAATGTTAAAGAAACCCAAATTGATTTGTTAAGTGTATCAGGTCATAAATTTCATGCACCGAAAGGAATCGGAGCTTTATACGTCAAACCTGATGTCAGAATAACATCATTAATATCAGGCGGACATCAGGAAAGAGGCTTAAGAGCCGGGACGGAAAATGTTCCTTATATTGTAGGAATCGGTAAAGCTGCCGAACTAGCACAAGAAGCTTTGAAATACGAAGCTACAGAAGTTAAGAGATTGCGTGACAAACTTGAAGCCGGAATTTTGAAAAATGTATTTAATGCAAGGTTAAATACATCAATTACTAACAGAGTTCCAAATACAACGAATATCGGGTTTGAATATGTTGAAGGGGAGTTAATATTACTACACTTGAGCGATTTAGGAATTTGCGCAAGCTCCGGAAGTGCTTGCACATCGGGCTCGCTGGAACCAAGCCATGTACTCCGTGCCATGGGAATTCCTTTCACGGCTCTGCATGGTTCAATAAGATTCAGTCTTTCCCGATTCAATACTGAAAAAGATATAGATTGCGTTATAGAAAAAATGCCAATAATTATGGATAAATTGACTAAAATTTCACCATTCCAAGCTGAACTTGCGGCATTAAAAGATAGAACTTAAAGGAAAGGACTTGTATGAAGGTTAGCTGCGTTCAAAGTTATGACAACTATAATAAAACAACTAAATTACGCAGAAATTTTGACAGTACGCAAAAAATACAAAATAATACTCAAGTAAAATCACCAAATTTCAAGAAATCAAATTTTTTTAAAATTGTAGGATTTATATCAGGAGCTGCTGCCACTATTGCTTTGGCACCAGGATTGGCTGCTATTGGTTTAGCAGGCATCGGGGCCGGTACTGTGGCTCTTATAGGAGCAACCATTGACGAAGATGTTGATGAAGCTAACGAAATAAAAGAAAAAAATATAAGGAATAGTTAAAATGATAGATAAAACTCTTAATGTTATAGTAAAACCTGTTCTAAAATTTTTAGGTGTACACTCTCCTTTTATTGTTGGTGTTATTGTTAATATTGCTTTAATTATGGGTGCAAGCAAGCTTCTTGACGCTTTTGAAATCAAGTTGGTTAACCGCCTCAAGGAAAGAAATTCTGATTCACCTTTACTAAACTTGATGCCTGTTTTGACTAAAATTGCAAAAGGACTTGTTGTTTTTCTTTTATTAGCAGGTTTCTTACAAAGCTTTGGGTACAATGTTTCATCACTTATAGCCGGATTCGGAATCACAGGTTTGGCCGTTGGTTTTGCTGCTAAAGAAGCTATCGGGAACATCTTTGGTTCTGTCGGACTTTTGGGAGATAAAGTTTATAAGATTGGCGATTACATAAAATTTGGTGAATATGAAGGTTATGTTGAAAAAATTAATCTTCGTTCGACTTCAATAAGGACATTAGACAACTTTATCGTAAACGTTCCTAACAATACTATTGCAAACCAAGCTATTACAAACGTTTCACAAGCTACAAAACGACGCATTGATATTAATGTCTCGATTGAATACGGTACACCGAATGAAAAAATTGACAGAGCTGTAGAAATTTTAAGAGAAATTGCACACGACAATGAGAATATTACCGGTGACGGCATTTTTACTGCAGTAGAAGAACTTGCTGACAGTGCCATTATCGTAAGGTTATTCTCTTATACACCGGAGATTTCTTGGTTCAGTTATAAAAAAATAAAAGGTGAAGTTCTAAAAGAAATCATAAGACGATACAGGGCAGAAGGTATAGAATTTGCTTTCCCTTCTACAAGTGTATACATAGAAAAAACAGGAAAATAGTAATTTACCCTTTCCTCACTATATATGGAGGTTGGGTCGGGGGAATTTCTTGAAAATCAAAATCATAGCTCTCGGGAAAATAAAAGAAAAGTTTCTTAAAGACGGTATAGATGAATTTCTAAAACGTCTGTCTCCATACGCTTCTTTGGAAATCATTGAACTTAACCCAATAGAAATAAGGGATGAAAATCTGAAAAATAAAATATTAGAAGATGAAGGAGAGAAAATTTTATCATTGATAAAAGATGACTCTTTTGTTATTACCACGGAAATTCTTGGTAAGCAATTGTCATCAGAAGATTTCGCTGCAAAAATTAATGAAATCAGCATAAGCGGAGTTTCTGAACTTATTTTTGTTATAGGCTCGTCCTGCGGACTAGCTCCTACCATCAGCAATCGGGCAAATTTTAAACTAAGTTTCTCTAAAATGACTTTTTTACATCAGTTTGCCAGATTAATTCTTGTAGAACAAATTTACAGAGCTTTCAAAATTCTTAAAGGTGAAAAATACCACAAATAAAAGCTATATATACCGGTTCATATCAATACTCATTTTGGGAATTTTTCTGATATAAAAAATAAAAGGGTGCAAATGCACCCTGAAAATCCAACTATCACAAATCAATATATTATATGTTTTTTATTTTTGAAGTAAATGTTTAATCTTTCTCTCTCTTCTTTCTCCCTACCTTATCTCTTGAAATTAATCAAGCCGGAACAAAGGAATCAAAATATCCTTGTTACTTGCCCTCTCCTATAGAGGTTTATTCCAAAGAGATTCTGCAAACTTGTTTTGTAATTGTGCATTTTCAACAGAAAGCGAAACATTGCTTGGTGTGAAAATAAACACCATATCACTGATTTTTTGAGCTGTGCCGTTAATTGCATGCGCAGCACCGCAAACAAAATCAATTGTTCTTTGAGATTGTTCTTTATCTAACAAATCTAAATGAAGAATAACTGTTTTCTTATCCAATAATTTTTTTACAATATGTGCTGATTCAGAGAAAGAACGTGGTTCTATCACTGTAACTTCACCTGATTTATAAGAATTAGGATGAGAAACAACTTTTGATTCTCTTTCAAAAGAACGCTCGGGTTTTTGACTTACTCTTGTACCGTACATAGTATCCAATGCCAAAGTTCCGTCTGTATCGTATTCTCCGTTATCATCCACTAAATCCATGAAAGCATCGTCGCCTTCATCTGTGCTGAAACCCTTTGTTAACAAATTAACAAACCCTTTTAATCCTTCTGATAATGCCATTTCTCCTCCATATATTTTTAATTATGTAAATAACTTTCTGCCTATTCTAATCATAGTCGCACCCTCTTGAACAGCAACTATGTAATCATCGCTCATTCCCATTGATAATTCAGGAAGATTGATACCAAATTCTTTTTGAAGTTCATCTCTGAACTCTCGTACATCAGAGAACAATCTCCTCAGCTCCGATTCAGTTGCACCAAGCGGAGCCATATTCATAAGTCCGAGAATTTCTAATCCTTTTAAAGATTTAATATTCCCAAGCTCTTCTTTTAGTTGTTCTTTTGAATATCCGAACTTCTGTTCTTCTTCTGCATTATTTATCTGCAAAAGAATTTTTTCCCTCTTACCGAGAGAACAAGCTGTTTTTGAAATTAATTCAGCCAATTTATAAGAATCCACAGACTGAATAACATCAAAATGCTTTACAACCTTCTCTGCTTTATTCGATTGTAAATGACCTATAAAGTGAAAAGTCGAATTTTTAAGAACTTCTTCAGGCAAAGATTTTAACTTCTCAATAGATTCATTTGCCCTAGACTCTGCAAAGTCTCGTATTCCCGCTTCATATCCGGCCACAATCGATCTAAGTCCGAAATATTTTGTAACTGCGATTATTTTCGTTTTTGAATGTGCAATATTACTTTGAATGTCATTCAGATTTGCTTTCACAAACGAGCTATCGATTGCTATATCTTCACCCCAGCTCTGTTTTGGAATAAACATTTCTCCCTGACCTCTTTTTCATTATATACTACATACATGACCTGCACAAATCTTCATTTGTAACAACTTTTCTCTTTTTGTGAAACATGCTAAAAGCCATGTTTCACATGGATTTCAACCATGTTATAATTGTTAAGTTTTGTAAAGATTTCTTGCTTTTGTTAAGAACTTGACATGATTTACCATACTCTTGGCATGCTCATGGCATGCTCCATGATTTCACTTATTATTGTCCTAAGTATGACAGAATTTCCATTACGCTACTTGCAGTAGAAAATACACGCGAATTCATCTGTATCATACGCTGAGCAGAAATCATATTTGAGAGTTCACTTGCAATATCAACATTTGATTCTTCATATCCGCCTGATTCAATGGCACCGAGAGCCATTTCACCGGCCATACCGTAATACACATCACCAACATCAGGACCCCATTTCCATAAGTTGTTGTTAAGTGAAATTAAACCTTCTTGATTTATCATTGTTGCTAACTCAAGTGTAAAACTTGCATTTCTTATAGAAGAACCTTCAGGTTTTACATCATTACCAACAATTGAAATTCCTTCAGGTGTCGTATATTTCCATTGAACGCTGCCATCTTTCGCAACCATTTGAGTTAATATAGAACCGTCATTATACGATGCTATCACAATACCGTTTTCACCAATAGCAACATCATTAAGAGATATTGTGTTTGCACTATTATAATTTATGACATCTTGAAGAGCTACTTTTTTATTTAATTCATACGATTTTTGGCTCATTGACCAACCTGATTCAGCGAGAAAATTACTTGTAGTACCATCTGATGAAAAAGCAACAGTATAACCATCGTCCACACTGTAAGATATTGTTCCGTCACCGTTATCTTGAGCACTCATGCCTGTTACTGCATCGAAATTACTGACTATTTGCGAAACAGTTCCTGTTCCGTCCGGAATTTTAACATAGCTTGTTGTAGATGCACCTGTTGTTTTATTAGTAACAACAACAGCTACCTCACCTTCTGTAATACTTGCATTGTTAAGTTCAGCAATTGGTTTGCTCGCCATGTCACTGTCACCTTCAACTTTTGCAAGCATATTTTTAGGAATAGTAACAGCTTTATCTGAACCTGCATTTGAATATGTAGATTTAGCTGCCATCACTCGCATACCGCTTTGTGTCACAAGGTTGCCTGCTGAATCAACCGAAAATACACCATCTCTTGTGAAATATTCAGCTTTGTTGGCATCTCTTACCACGTAAAAACCATTCCCTGAAATCATTGTATCAAGATTTCTGCCTGTTGAAACGAAGCTGCCGTTGGTAAAATTACGTGTAATACCGCCAATTTTAACACCAAGACCTATTTGTTTTGGATTTGTACCGCCACCCTCTTTTGTGGCAGCGCTACCATAAGAAAGATTGTGTGAATATAGGGTTTCAAAAGTCATATTTGCAGATTTATATGCCACTGTGTTAATGTTGGCAACATTGTTGGCAATAACATTAATTTGGGACGTTCCTGCATTAATACCTGTGCTAGATGTGTGTAATGCTTGTGACATTTATATTTTCTCCTCTTTTTTTTACCAAGTCATTAAGTAGTTAATTTTTTTGTTATGTCTTTAAACTTATTGGACCTCCTAAATAGTTTGTCCTTTTTCTCTTATAGAAACTACGTCTGCAATAGAGTAGTATTTTCCGTTTACTTTAATTTTTCCTGTTCCGTCCTCAAAGCTTGCTTCCGTTACATTGCCTGTAACAACAGTAGGATGTTTAGGATCATTTTCATTAGGAATATTAAGCGTAACATCTTTTCCTATCATAGACAATGTTTGAGATATTTCACTATTTATTGACATATCTTCATACATAGCATTAATGTATTTTGCGCAATTTGTCAGCCCTTCATTCATTTGTGACATTTGCTCAAGAGATGAATACTGCGCTAACTGAGAAAGCCACTGAGTATTATCAGTCGGTTCTGTAGGATCCTGATTTTCCAGTTGTTTCAACATTAATGTCAAAAACATATTACTGTCATTTTTTAAACCTGTTGTGCGTTCTTTTTGACTGTTAGCAAATGCTGTTTCGTTTTTCATTGCTGTTACTTGATTAGCTACTGATGATGTCATTTTCCTCTCCAATTCTTTTATATACTTACCTGTTTTTAACCGTTCTGACTGATTTCAAACATCGCTTGTTCAAATTGTTTGTCATCAGCCTGTTGTTGTTTTGAGCCTTGCTCTTTATTTCCTCCTCTCGAGCCTTCCGACCAATTGAAGTCTAAATTATCATTCGCTACGCTTGCGTCTTCACTCATTTTTACAACAACGCTATCCACATTAATACCCTGTGCCAAAAGACTTTCTCTAAGACTAGTCATACCTTTCATTAATAGTTCTCGAGTTTCTTGATTATTAACTATGAACTGCGCTGCTAAACCTTCTTTTGAATTTATTATTTGCACCGCGACACGGCCAAGTGACTCAGGATTTAAAACAATATTAACTCTTGAGGAATTATACATTCCTTCCATTTGTTTTGTTATTTGCTCAATTATTTTTGATGATGAGATTTCCACCCCGTTATTAGCCGGTTTTGCCGAAGATATAATTTTGAGGTTTACATCTTCATATTTTACATCACCTTGAATCATAAGTTTTATACCCTGTTCCGAAGGATTTTGGTTATATAATACATCTCCGGATGAATTATTGGCGTCAGACGAACTTACTGATTCTATATTTAACTCTTCTGCCATTTCATCATTTAACAAATTTTGCGTTTTTGTTTCATACTGCTTAATCTCAGCATTTTTCGTAACTTTAGACAAAAATACTTCATTCCTTCTTTGTTGCAGGAAGTTCTTACTGTCTATAGTTTCATTCTCCTCAAAAGTTGATAGTTGTTTTGTTTCATTCTCAGTTTCAGGCAGGTCTTGCTTTTGAGTTGAATGAGACTGCAGCATTATAGCCACTGTGGGGTTTGTAATGGGGGTTAAATCTTTTTCCATAGTTGAATCCTCTTCTGTGATATTGGTTATTTCTTCATTAATGTTATCATCGGGTAAAATATCTTCTTCTTTTTTCGGCATATCAAGAACAACTTCTTCTTGAATTGAGCTTTTCAATGTAGGATCTGTTGCAGCGGAAAGCTCTCTGCTTTTTGTATCAGGACTCTTTTTATCTTCCTTTGTTTCTTGTTTTTTTACATTTTGTTTTTTATCCAAAACTTTTTCAAAATCTTTATTTAACGACTCAGCAGAAGACTTATTCTTGTACAAACAAGAACTGTCTTGTAATAAATTTAAATTATTTAATAATGCTTGTGTCATCTTTTAACCCAGTCTAAATCTTGCTGACGTTATGTCATCTATTTCTTTAACTTCTGATTGTAAAAATTCTTTATAGTACTCTTCCTCTTGTTTTTCTTTGAGCTTTTTAAGAATTTCTACTTTCTTGTGTGCTTCGTGTACCTCTTCTTGTTTAACTTTTAAAATTGCTTCCGTATTAGAAATAATTCTTTCTTGATTTTTAGCATCCATAATAAGCTTTATACCATAACCTCTATGGGTCTCTATTTGCTCAATATTAAGATTGTCAGAAGTACATAAAGTTTCAAGGTGCTGTCTGTTTGTTTCTTGTTCGGTAAATATTCCTTGAAGTTTTTCTTTTTGAGCATTTAATGCTGACAAAATCCTTGCCATTTCCATTTGTCGCTCTTCAAGCTCTTTCTCCCGCATGTCAAGCACAACTTGCATACGGAATTTAAATCGTTTCAATTTTACCTACCTCACCAAGGGTACAATTAGTACCTCTTATACTTTACATGTGTTTTGCATGTCTTTCATCATACATATAAATGATTTATAAAGATTTCCCTAAAGTTTTTTGTTTGTAATATAATTTTAATGTCGCAGAAACAAAGAAAGGAAGAAAAAATGAGCAATTTAGACAAAATCATGAAACCAAAATCAATTGCTGTAGTTGGTGCTTCTACAAAAGAACACACTATCGGCTCTGATATTATGAAAAGACTTCAAGAATACAAATTTAAGGGGAATATATACCCAATCAACCCTAAAGGCGGTATTATAGAAGGACTTCAAGCTTATACTTCAGTTCTTGAAGTTCCAGGTGAAATAGACCTGGCTATTATCGTTGTTAATGCTAAATTTGTTTTAGACACAATTGATCAATGCCACCAAAAAGGTATTAAAGGTCTTTGCGTTATCACAGCAGGATTTAAAGAAACTGGCAAAGAAGGTGCTGAACTTGAAGCATCTTTACTTTCAAAAGTTAAAGAATATGGTATGAGATGTGTTGGTCCAAACTGCTTAGGTGTTGTTAATACATTACCTGAAATTTCTATGGACGGATGCTTTGCAGAATCTCTTCCCGAAAGAGGTCACATCGGCTTTGTTTCTCAATCAGGAGCTTTAGGTGGTGGTATCTTAAATATACTAAAAGACCTTAACCTTGGTTTTGCACAATTTATTTCAATCGGAAACCAAGCTGATGTTAACGCTGAAACAGCTTTGGAGTATTGGGAGAATGATTCTGACGTAGAACAAATTCTGTTATATATGGAATCAATTGCTAACCCATCAAACTTCCGTAAGTTAGCTTCAAGAATCTCTAAGAAAAAACCTATCTTGGCTCTTAAAGCAGGCCGCAGTGCAGCAGGTGCTTCTGCAGCTTCGTCTCACACAGGTTCTTTAGCAGGTGCAGATAAAGCTGCGAATGCTTTACTTGGCCAATCAGGTGTAATAAGAGAATATTCTTTGAAAAACTTATTTGCTACAGCAAAAGTTTTTGCTAATTGTCCTATTCCAAAGGGTGACAGAGTTGCAATTATTACTAACTCAGGCGGCCCCGGTATCATGGCAACCGATGCAGTTTGCGAATATGGTATGCAAATGGCTAAGATTTCTGATGCTACAAAAGACAAATTAAGAAGCTTCTTACCGTCAGCAGCATCAGTTAAAAACCCTATCGATATGATTGCTTCAGCTCCTATCGAACACTACAAACAAACTTTGGAAACTGTTATTGCTGATGATAATGTTGATATGATTATGGTTATTTACTTACCGTTCTTGGGCTTGAAAGATATTGATGTTGCAAAAGCAGTTATGGAAATCAAGGCTCAATATCCGCACAAACCTGTTATCGGTGTATTCATGACTAAATCTGAATTCTTTACGGCACTTTCTGATATGGATGTTAATATGCCGTTCTTTATGTACGCAGAAGAAGCTGCTGACGGATTTAACAGATTAAATCAACAAAGATTGTGGATGGAAAGACCTGAAGGCAAGATTCCTTCATACGATGTTGATTATAAACGTGCTAAAGAAATCATTGCAAAATCAGTTAATGAAGGTCGTGACCAACTTACAACTCGTGAATCAATCGATGTATTAGATGCATACGGAATACGAGTTTGTAAGTCAGGTTTTGCAAAATCTGAAGATGAAGCTGTTTCAATTGCTGATTCAATCGGATACCCTGTTGTTATGAAAATGACTTCTAAAACAACTTCTCACAAAACTGATGTAGGCGGTGTTCGTGTTAATATTCAGTCTGCTGAACAACTCAGAAGCGAATACCAAGACTTAATCTCTAAACTGGAAGCTAAAGGACTTCTTGAAGGTCTTGAAGGTGTTATTATCCAAGAGATGGTTAAAGGCAACAGAGAAATGGTTTGCGGTATTGCAACAGACCCTCAATACGGACCAATGATGATGTTTGGTTTAGGCGGCGTATTTATTGAAGTTATGAAAGACGTAACATTCAGAATTGCTCCTTTAACAGATGTTGATGCTAAAGATATGATTAAATCTGTTAAGGCATACAAACTTCTTCAAGGTGCAAGAGGTACAACACCTGCTCAAATGGAACAAATTGAAGAAACATTATTGAGACTGTCTCAATTAGTATCTGATTTCAAATTCATTGATGAGTTAGATATTAACCCATTGTTGATTTCTGAAAAAACAGGCGAAGGTATTGCAGTAGACGGTCGTATCAAGGTAAGAATGTCAGAGGCTCAAGGAGCTCTTGGCTATCACTGCGAAAACGGCGTTTGTGCTTGCTCTCTATAATGTAGTAATTAGTCAATAAAAATTTTTAAAGCGGCTTACAAAGTGAGCCGCTTTTGCTTAATTTTAGTCTTGATTTAATTGTAATTCCTAATCGTGATAGCTCGTATCCGAACAATCGCAGTAACATTCTTCCTGTTCTGTAGTTGCAAGCATAAAGACACCGGCTATACCTACAAGAGAATAAATAATTCTTGATAGCAAGCTGGCATCACCAAACATTGCAGCGATAATGTTGTAATTGAAGAAGCCTACAAGTCCCCAGACAACAGCTCCGGTTATTACAAGAGCATATGCTATTGTTCTTAGGATATGCATTGCATTCATAATTCACCTCCTTTTCATACTTGGCAGAATTTACCTTTTGTAAATTCCCCTACATACTAATTATGGAATTATTTTTCGGTTTTACATTACCTTATCAGGCTAGGAAAAAATTTGGATTTTAGTATATATTTGAATACGATAAAAAGAAATCAGATATAACACTTATCAACATTGGAAGTATCCAAATCATAATTGCTGCACCAAACACAGGCTTAAATAAGAAGCTTAGTTGAAAAACGTTTACCTGAGGCGCAGTTTTTGAAATTACACCCAAAATAATATCTTGTCCGAGTGTGGCCAAAAGTATCGGAGATGCAATCTGTAAACCCATATATAAAACATTAGATGTTGTTGTAACAAGATAATCCAAATTTATTATCTGTTCCAAAGGAATTGATACCGAATAAATAGGAAATATTGTAAAACTTCGTATTAAAGCATTTATAAGCCAATAGAAACCTCCTATTTCTATAAAAATCAGCATACCCATCAAAGTAATAACACGACTTAAAATAGAAGTTTGGCTATTAGATGTAGGATCCATAACCATAGCGGAAGATAAACCCATCTGAGTATTTATCATATCACCGCCTGCCTCTATTGCTAGTATAAACAATTGAGCAATATAACCGATAATAGCTCCTGCTGCAAAATTAACAGTAAGTAAAAGCAGCGGAGAAATATCCGCCGGAGGCATAGGCAGCTTCAACATAGGTGTTAATATTACAGTTAGTATAAATGCAAACGCAAGTTTTACAGGACTTGCTATTTCTTTTCTGTTAAATACAGGAGCAAACCTTATAAACCCAAGCAGTCGTGCAAACACAATAAATCCCGCTGAAAACCAACGTGAGAATTCAGGAAATAGTATTGACATCTGATGTACTAACTGTTCCAACTATTCCTCCTCATTTGTATTTTTAGAGTAAATAATCAACCCGGGAGGAAGATCTAATTCGTACTCAAAAAAATCCGGCGGACAATCAATTGTTAAAATTTCGAATCCTTTTACCGGTGCTATATATGTAGAATCTTCCGTTACTTTTACATTAAAACGAATCCTCTCTTTTTCACCCTTGAGCAAGTCAAAACTGCTTTGACCGGCTTTTAGAGGATGTACTATTATTGTATTTTTTTCATTCATTATTGTAATCAAAGAAAAAACATTAATAATACCATTACCTTCAACATTTATATCCGTTAATTTATCATCTGATGAAATTATACAATCTTCATAAGCATTCGCGTTTAACACAGTAAGTATGATTGCAATTATCGAAAATATTTTTTTTAACATCTATCTCCCAATCATTTTATTAATCTCAACAAAATTCCCTTTTGGCATAGGAGCCTTTGAAGCAGGCTGATATTTGATTTTCTGTCCTTTATCTATATACGGAACTTTACCGGGATTTTTCATAATTTCATTAACAGTAGGAACATCTTTAAATTTATCAGCTTTCATTTCATTATCAAAAGGAGTTGTGTACCTGTAATAATCGGCCGGAAGTACGTATGAATCATGTTTTGTGACAGTATTAAATGCTAAATTTGTTCCTTCAGTAAACAAATTTGTTAAAAGCTTAATGAATCCTAATCCGCCAATAATGATTACTAAAAATACGGCAAATATTTTTGGAGCTGCAGCAATTGTTTGTTCTTGAACCTGAGTTACAGCCTGAATAATACCTACTACAAGACCGATTGCAGCTGCTGTCAGCACGCAAGGCATTGAAATTGATAGCATTACCATAAAACCTTTTGCCAAATATTCTGTTAGTAGTTCCATTTTTTAAGTTTCCTTTGTTATTTAATTATAACTTTGTACCAACCCTTGTACAATAAGTGCCCAACCATCAACTGCAATAAATATAAGCAGCTTAAACGGTAGAGAAATAATTGTCGGCGACAACATAAACATACCAAGTGCAAGCAAAATATTTGCTACAACAAGGTCTAATACTATAAATGGTACAAAAACTATAAATCCGATTTCGAAAGCAGTCTTAAGTTCACTCAAGATATAAGCAGGAGCAACTTCCCAAATAGTTACATCATCAGGGGATTTAAGCTGAGTTTTGTGTTTAAGTTCTAAGAAAAAGGCTAAATCACCTTCTCTGGTTTGTTTTAACATAAACTCTTTTAATGGCTTGGAACCTTCATCAACTGCCGCAATCAAATTTTGGTTCTTCTGATAAGGCACAGAACCTTTCTCATACATTTGCTGAAAAACTCCACCCATTGTATAAAAAGTTAAAATCATACAAAGTCCTATTGTTACGATTGCAGGAGGGACTTGAACACCCATTGCCGTTTTTAAAAGGGAAAATACTATAGTAAATCTCAAAAAACATGTCATACAACAAAACACAAACGGAATGAGTGAAAACAAACTCATTACCGTAAGCAGTTGTAAAACAGGATTCATATTTTGCAGTGCATTATCCATTATTATTCCTTTATTTTATTTTTTCTGCCAAATTTCTCATTACAGAACCGTACGTTTTTTCCGTATTCTTATTCAAAATACTTGATTTTATACCAATGTCAGATCTATCTGTATAATTTTTTTTTGGAAGATTTTCCATAGTTGTACGGAAATCTTCAAAAACAGGTTCAGATTCTATATTAACTTTTGTGCCTTCAAGTTTTGATATCAAACAGGTTTTATCAACATCACCAGCTAACAAAAATTTCTCTCTGCCGGTTGAAACTATGTATAAAGTCTTTCTTGGTCCAAGTGACATTGTATCAATAAGTTTTAAATATTTGGAAGATTTTCCACCGCCTACAGTTGTTGCATTTTTGAAAATCAAAAGTGCAGCGACTATAACGCCGACCATTGCAAATACATATACTAAAAAGTTTGCTAAATATCCCATGTTTACCTCTTTTTTAATAAATGAAAAAGTGACTTTGAAAACCTCATTCACTTTATCACTTATTTATTTTTTAATTATTTATTTTTCAAAATCAACCTTGCGGGTTTTCCTCGTTCTCTACCTCAAAATCACTATAATCAAAATCTTCCCCGCTCTCATCCCCTTGAGTGGCATCATAATTTTGGTTTGAAGCTTCAATATGTTCTCCTGAAGTTTGTGAATCATTTACTTTTTGTATTCTTACGCCAAAACGATCATTAATTATAACAAGTTCACCCAAAGCAACTGTTTTGCCGCCGACTTTTAGAGAAACTTGATTATCATAAACCGAACAAAGGTCGACAATTAATCCTTCTTCAATACTTTTAAGCTCGCCCAAAGTTACTTTCACCTTGTCAAACTCTGCCAGCATATCAACTTGAATACTATCCCATAAATTAGTATTTTCTATATTTTCTGCCATACCGCTTCCTCCGCCTGTTTCATATGGTTCTATAATATCTATATTTTGTTTAACATTAAATTTTTGCACAATATTTTCGCACACAAGGGTCATCTCAGAAGAGTTGCTGTTTTCAAAAACAACAATATCACCGACGTCCAACTTCTTAACCTCTGACATAGGAAAAGTTGTACTGCCCAGTTTTAAATTAACCTCAACCAAGCTGTCTGAAAAATCCGTATCGGTAAATCTTGGGGCTAATTCTTCTATTTCAGGAGGTGTCAGTATATCCTTGGGAACAGAAATTATAAACTTAGCTGCGTTATCAGAACTTTCACTTCTGACAAAATAAGTTAAATGCAATATTTCATTATACCTTCTGTGCGGATCTATAGTAAAATTAGGAGCTAAAGATTCGTATAAAAAATCGTTAAAAGAGGTAATAATTCTTGCTTCTAATTCAGTTACTTCAGTTAACTCAAACTTTCTGTTATTTTTACCCAAAACTTTATCCAAAATAACATTTATAGCATCTTGCGAAATTCTTATATAAACATCATTTTTAGAATTTATTTTTACTTTTGTAACAAAAAAAGTATCATTTTGCGCAAGAACATTCATATTGGTACTTATAGAAGCTAATTTGTATTCGAATCCATCAAAAAAGAATTCATTACTGCAGTCTTCAACAATCGGCGTGAATAAAGAATCATACCAAGAATATTGTTTATAAAGTTCATCAAAGAATACGGAATTTATCATACCTAATCCCTACTATAAGTCCAAACCTATCATAGAGGTTTTTACATTTGTAGTCATCAACCATTTAGATGAAAATATTCAAAAAACGTTCATTTTATTGTAATGATATAATATTTCTTATTTTCGTTATATAATTAGACAAAAGAGTATTGGAGAAATATAAATGAGTAAATATTTATTGGAAGTCGGTGTTGAAGAATTACCTTACAAATTTATCCCTATGGCAATTCAACAATTGAAAAAAGGATTTGAAATATTTTTAAACGATAACAACGTTAACTATACTGATGTAAAAGTTATGGCAACCCCAAGACGCTTGGCTGTAATTGTTAACGGACTTGCGGCTTCACAGCCTGATGTAGAAAAAATTGTTAAAGGGCCTATCGCATCAGTTGCTTATGACGAAAACCAAAATTTAACTAAAGCAGGCGAAGGTTTTGCAAATAAAAACGGTGTTAAAAAAGAAGATTTATATGTTGAAAACAATTATGTTTTTGCCAAAATCTCAATAAAAGGCAAGCAAACAAAAGATTTGTTAAAGGAAAATGTTCCAAGTGTATTTTCAAAACTTCAAGGTCCGCACTTCATGAGGTGGGGAGCTAATGATGTAAAATTCTCTCGTCCGATAAGGTGGGTTTTATCAATTTTAGATAATGAAGAAGTAAAAATTAAAATTATTGATAAAGAATCCTCAAATGTAACAAACGGACATAGATTTTCTAAACAAAACATTCAAATTGACAATCCTGATGAATATGTTGACAAGCTGAGAGAAGCACATGTAATTGTTGATCAAGATGAACGCAAAGCAAAGATTTTGGAATTAACGAAAGTGGAAGCAGATAAACTTAATGCCGAAACAAAAATCTCAGACGATTTACTTGAAGAAGTAACATTCATTACGGAATATCCGGTTGCTGTTACTTGTGATTTTGATACGGCATATCTGACAATTCCTCAGGAAGTTGCAGTAACTGTTATGGAAACACATCAAAGATATTTTGCGCTCTACACAAAAGATTCAGGGAAGCTTATAAATAAATTTGTTACAATAACAAATTATATCGGTTCGGAATTTGAAAATATAAAGGCCGGTAACTTGCGTGTAATAAAAGCCAGACTCGACGATGCCGTATTCTTCTTTAACGAAGATACAAAGAAGCCTTTAGAAAGTTATGTTGAAAGCCTGAAAGGTATGACTTTCCAAAAAGGAATGGGTTCTGTTTACGACAAAACGCAGAGAATTATTGAATTATCCGACCAAATCTCAAAAGCTTTAGGCGTAAATAAACCATCAATTAAAAGAACCGCTCAATTATGTAAAGCAGATTTAGCAACAAACCTTGTGTTTGAATTTACCGAACTTCAAGGCTTCATCGGTGCAGACTATGCAAGAGTCTGCGGAGAAGAACAAGGCGTTCAAGACGGTATAAAAGAACACTACTTCCCGCTGAACGCGGATTCAGAAACCGCTAAATCTATTGAAGGCCAAATTGTTGGTATTGCTGATAAAATAGATACCATTTGCGCAGTTTTTGCAGCCGGTAAAAAACCAACAGGTTCTTCTGACCCTCTGGGTGTGAGACGTGCTGCTTTAGGTATTATTAAAACTATTTTAGAACACAATTTAAAACTGGATTTATCAAAACTTATAGACGAAGCGCTTGCACTTTTACCTGTTAAAGCTGATGTAAAGGCTGATGTGGAAGAGTTTTTTGTACAAAGATTGATAATTTTCTTGAATACAGAATATTCAAAAAATGTTTTAGAAGCATGCTCCGCTAATAATCCATGCAAGGATTTATGCGATTATATTCTAAGAGTTAAAGCCGTATCAGAATTAAAAGATGAAAAATTATTAGAAAATGCAAATCGTGTTCTTAGAATACTAAAAGAAGAAGCAAATGAAAAAATTGATTCTTGTTTGTTTGTTGAACAAGCGGAAAAAGACTTATATATGGCTATTAAAGATGTAAGTTTTACAGGTGATTATAAAAAGTACTTGAATGATTTAATCAGAATCAATCCGATTGTAACAAAGTTCTTTGATGATGTTCTTGTTATGGATAAGGACGAAAATATTAAAAATAATAGACTTGCGCTATTGAAAAATTTGAAAAATAAATATACAATGTTGACAAATTTTGCTCAATTGTAAATAATTGTAACAGATTAGAAATTTTTAGGCAATTTTTAACCTGCATGAACTTTATATAGATACAAAGTGAAGGTAGTAAACAAAAAGAGGTCGTTATGGCTAACTTGAAAAATTTTATTAAAACAATTAAAGAAGCTCTTGATCCGAAAGCTAATTTGTTAACATTTACAAATTCTCAATCTTTGAGCCGCGAAGATTACATAAAGTCATTATCAAGTAATGAACTTAAGATAAGTGCTGACGAACAAAGGCTGGAAGCAATGGTCAGACAACAATTGAAGGAAGAATTTCCAAATATTGAGAAAAGTTCTTCTTACGACTTGCTTGTTGACGCTGTTATCCATAATTACAAGTCAAAACAGCTTCAAGCCACTGATGACGCAGAAATTAAAGATTAGTCGTCAGCATTACTAGGAAAACAAAAAGCAACGAGTTAGCACGAAAAGCTAAACTCGTTTTTTGTTTTTGGTAACTTGCAAAACTAACCCAGAACTAAATCCATTTCTTTTAGCATAGCTTTATCTTCTTCGGCTTTTGAGCCTGCTGTTGTCAAATAGTTTCCAACAAGAAGAGAATTGATACCTGCTTTAATACCCAAGGTCTGGTTATATTCGCTTAAACGAGTCGTTCTGCCTCCGGCATACCTTAACAATGCTTTTGGTAAAATTATCCGAAAAATACAAATTGTCTTTAAAATTTCTTCTTCGTTTATTTTATCTTCATACCCCTCTAGCGGTGTTCCCTTAATCGGATTAAGGAAGTTTATCGGAACGGTTTTCGGATTAATTTCTTTGAGAGAAAGTGCCATATCAACTCTGTCCTCCCGTGATTCACCCATTCCGATAATAACACCGCAGCATGCTTCTATATCATATTTTTGAATCATTTTAACAGTATTTACACGGTCTGAAAATTTGTGAGTTGTACAAATTTGTGAATGATAGTTTTCAGATGTATTAATATTATGATTATATCTTTCAACACCTGCTTCTTTAATTTGCTTAATTTGTTTTTCCGACAACAAACCTAAAGATGCACAACAATGAAGTCCGTCTATTGATGCAACTTCTCTAATCATTTCCAAAATCTTTTCAAAATCTTCTTCTGAAGGAACTCTTCCTGATGTTACTATGCAAAAACGTGTTGCTCCGTTTTCTTTAGCACTTAAAGCTGCCTTTTTAACCGTTTCTACGTCCATTAATGGGTGGCATTCAATCTCTGCATGATTATGGTTGCTTTGAGCACAATACTTGCAATTCTCACCACATGCCCCAGTTTTAGCACTGATAATACTGCATGCTTCTACCGTATTGTCAAAATTCTCATGCGTTATTTTTGATGAAATTTCTATTAACTCATCCAGAGGTTTTTCATACAATTTTATATAATCTTCCCGTGTTAAATTATCCATTATTTTTCTCCCTATATAAAATAATCGGCTGTACTAATTTTATTATATTACAAATATCACACCATTTAACATGTAAATAATTACAATTCAAAAAAATCTGATTTATTAAAAGTTCTTTCTCCGCGATAGTAACTATTTAAAAATTTAATCTGTTTAACAATTTCAAACCATAGTGTATAATTGTCCTTAAAATCTGCCTTATTTTTATTCATATAGTGGATCGTAATAATTCCGCCATGCGCTTGTGTTGCACGGTAAAATTCACATTGTCCCTGAACTTTTTGATAATCATCCGTACAGCGAGTAAACATTGCGTCATTTTTACTTAGTTTTAATGTTTTATATTTAGCCGTTGGATTCGCTTTTTGCATACGAGCCAAGTTCGTTGACACAAACTGATCTACAGGATATTCATTATGATTATATGAGTGCAGCACAATGGAACGAACCCAATTATCATTTGTTTGTCCTAATGGTACATATTGTAATATAGCTTCATTTCCATTTTTTTTGTAAAATGCCGGGTCCCATCTTTCTCCGTCAGGAAACCTTATTATTGCAGTTTCATAAGCAAATACCGAAGTTGTTAACGCAAACAATATCAGAAAACTAAATAAAAGGACTTTTTTCATCAGCTATTACTCCTTTTTCTCCAACTTCGGTTATTTCTTTTAGAATTTTTGGGGCAAAAATTTCACTCTCAAAATGGCCTATATCAAATACTGCCGGTTTAGCATCCAATGCTGTATGGAATTTTAAATCGCCTGTAACAAATGCGTCTGTGTTAGTTTCTGATAAAAATTCAGAACCTGAACCCGCGCAAAATCCGACAGATTTAATTTCCTTTGTACCTAAATTATTTATGTATCTTAATTTCGGTGAAATTTTCAACAGTCTTAAACGTAAATCCTCGATTGATATCGGATTTTCAAATTCAACAATTCTTACAAAATCTTCTGTTCTTGTTTTCTTGAAACCAAGCTCTTTTATCAAAGTATCCGTAGTTCCGCCCTCTGCCCTGTCAAGATTTGTATGCGCACAATACATATTAATATTTTTATATTTTAATGGCACATAAAAAAGTGGATGATGTGAAATTATCATATCACAGTTTTGTTCAAAAGCCTGATGCAGGACATTGTCTGTAATCGTTAGTGCAAACATTATCTTTGTAACATTTGAGTTTGCAGTATCTATAAGCCATCCGCTCATATCCCACTTTTCTTGAGTTTCTAATGGTGCAAAAGCTTCTATTTTTTGGACAATTTCGTATTTATTCAAAAATTTCCTCCAAGATTTGTTTTGCAATATTTTGTTTAGAATCTTTATTTAATTTCTTTATCTTTAAATTTTTGTCTAAAATATAGACTTCGTTTTCATCACTATTAAATCCGATATCACGCCTTGAGATATCATTTGCTACCAGATAATCGCAGCCTTTAGTCTTAATCTTTATTTTAGCATTGTCCAACAAATTTTCACTTTCTGCGCAGAATCCTACAATTATTGGTTTGTCTTGAGAGGCAGATTTCATATTACAAATTTCTTTCAAAATATCAGGATTTTTTACAAGCTCCAGATTTAATGTTTCATCTGAAGTCTTTTTAATCTTTTGTTCGCTGTACTCTTTAACTCTATAGTCAGAAACTGCCGCTGCCATTATCACACAATCCGTATTCGCAAAGTTCTCTTTTACGGCTTTTTCCATCTCCAAAGCTGTTTGAACAACTATATTATTGAAACCATCAACCTTGAATGTTGATATTAACGTAACATCAGCACCCATTTTCTCCGCCTGTTGAGCTATAGCAAGTCCCATTTTACCTGAAGACGCATTTGTGATAAATCGCACAGGATCAATTTTTTCTTTTGTTCCGCCTGCTGTTACAAGTATTTTTTTTTCGCCTAGCCTTTCTGCTTGCGCTCCTAATATTTGTACCGATTTATCAAAAATTTCATCTACCTCTCTCATTCTTCCGATGCCATTGGTACCGCAAGCCAAAAAACCGGAATCAGGCTCTATTATATGGTAACCGTTTTTGACAAGCTTTTTTATATTATCCTGCACAAAAGGATTTTCCCACATATTTGTATTCATTGCGGGTGCTATTAAAATAGGATTTTTAAAAGCACAGGCTGTTGAAAGCAGCAGATTATCACATATTCCGTTTGCAATTTTAGAAATTGTATTTGCACTTGCAGGCGCAATTACAAACATGTCTGATTCAGTAAGTGCAATGTGTTCCGGCTTGTATTCATCAATCTCAAAATGATCAACATAAACCTCATTACCGGAAAGTGATTGAAGTGTAAGTTTAGTTACAAAATTAAGCGCATTTGGAGTAACTACAACACGAACATTTGCACCGGCTTTCTTATACAAACGAATCAGCGTACATATTTTATACGCCGCAATACCGCCAGTTATACCTATTAAAATATTTTTATTTTTTAGCATAACATGATTATATCGCAAGAAAGATAAATCGTGAATACATTCTTAATGAAGTCCGTTGGCCCAATCTCTTGCCAACATTTCACCTTTGCCTTCAGGTTTGACTCTTATAAGCCTTAATAAACCTTTACTCGTTTTAACGTCAATTCCTGATTTTGAAATCCTTACAAAGTCTCCTGAATTTCCTTCTAAAAATTCATCTATAGGTTCGGTTTCCATAACTTTTATAATTTTATCCTGGTATTTGAAGAATGCGCCGGGACATTTATAAACACCCCTTACAAGGTTATGGATTTCTTCGGCTGATTTTGACCAATTAATTTCACATTCTTCTTTTTTAAGCTTGTCCGCAAAACAAACACCCTCTTCACATTGTTTTACAGGTTTTAATATTCCTTTTTTTATCCCTATAAGTGTTTGCTCTAATAATTCCGGCGAATTAGAGGCACAAAGTTCAAAGAGTTCTACACAATTCATGTTAGGCGTAATTGTTATCGGGTACCTCATACAAATGTCGCCGCAGTCTAAACCAAGTTCAGTAATCATAGTACAAATACCTGTTTCTTTTTCACCGTTAATAATAGCTCTTTGTATCGGATTAGCTCCACGGTACTTTGGTAAAAGCGAAACATGCAAATTTATTGTTTCATATTTGGGTATATCTAAAACTTCTTGCGATAAAATCTGACCAAATGCAAATGTAACAAAGAAATCAGGATTTAAAGCTTTTAATGCACCAATAATTTCAGGTTCTTTTCTTATAGATTTCGGTTGAAATATTTTTATATTCTTTTCTAATGCAAATTGCTTTATAGGACTTGGCACAAGCCTATGACCTCGCCCTGATGGTCTATCCGGCTGAGTGACAACTGCTAAAACATCAAACTTGTCTGAATTATAAAAATGCTCTAATGATTTAAGTCCGATATCAGGTGTTCCAAAAAATACTATACTAATTTTTTCCAAATCTTTATCCTCATTTACTCTTGAAAACATTATACAATAAGCCAAAACAAGAATACAGACACAAATCGTATATTTACTTTTTGAGTCTGTGAACCAATAAACGGTTGAATGTGAACTTTATTTAGATATGGAGTTACAAAACTTTAAGCAATTGTTCCATTTGGAAATAACACTGATATCTTTTGAAATTGAACACCTGCTCTTTTGAAACGCTCAGCAAATGCTCTTTTTACAGCATCCCGTGATGCGGTGCCTGCATTTGGAACTTCATAATGACATCCATTCACAAAAACAATATATTTATTTTTTACTATGTATGGTTTTATAAATAATTCACTATTTCTGTAATCAAAAGTTGCCGTATTGGTTTTTCCGTCTGGAGCAAAATAATTAATGTGACTTTTTTGCCCATTTTCATATCTCGTATCTGATTTTTTTGCTCCATTATTATAAAATCCGTAATGTGATGTCTTTTTACCGTTTACATAAAAATCTTGTCCCGTAGCCTTGCCGTTTGCACTAACCGATACAAGTACAGTTTGTGAGCCTTTTACTAACTTCTCTATATGAGAACCATCTGATTTAAACTCAGAAATTTTGTATCCCTGAAATTTAGGCTTAATTAAAGTGAATTGGTCACCTTGCTGCCTGTAGTGTTGACCGTCCGTTTCGTTGTATACAACACCATTGCAAGCTGTTTTTATATAGACAGGAGTATAATCCCGATTCATAACACCGTCACTAGCAACTGCTTTTTTCTTTGGTGGTTTTGCGGCATTAGCCCTTGTTTCATCAGGTTGATTATCTGTTTGTACTGCTTCTTCATCATTAATACTTGCTTCTGGCTGTGCTGCGGTATCTGCGGCATACTTTCTTTGAATATTTTCTTCTGACAGAAAGTCTAATTTCGTCCAAAGTGCATTTTTATACACTTGACCTGCTGCATTAAACACGCTTGGGTTATATTTTATCAAATCCGCTTTCAATTGATTTTTCTGCTCGTCTGTCAAAGTTACACCTGACGGCAGTAACTTTTCTAAAACTTCGTCTGCCGTTTTTGATTCTTGTATACCTTCGGGAAGAGATGTTTGTCTATTATTCCATTCTTTAGGCATATGTACTCTTGAACGTTTGGCTGGCATCATTGGTCTGTTATCAGGTATTTCATAGTTTTGCTGTTCAATTTGAGTTTGTGATGTTTGTTGTGATTGCCCTTGCTCCTGAGTATTGGTCGCTGAATTAGAATTCATGATTTTAGGCATCATATCAACTTGAGAGGATTGCAACATTATATTTGGGCCTAGGGTAAAGTAATCATAAGATGAATTTGTATATGAATAATAACAATCTAATCTATCAATATAGAAGTAATCTTCAGTTCTACCATTTGATTTTACTATAGTTACTTGAAACGGCTTTGCATTTGGATCGTCATTATTATATTTATAAGAAAATTTCTTATCAAAAGCACCAATTTCAAACAGTTTCCTGCCTAAAGAATCTTTTTTCTCAATAACTTCGTTCTTACTATTATAGGTTGTTACGATTCCGTTATCTTCTGTTACACTGTAACCACCATCTTCGCCAATAACAAAATTTTTAGCATCTATGGTCTTTTGTGAACCTACTATTACACGTTCGAAAGCTGCCACAAAATCTCTGATTTGAGAATATTTATTTTTAGTTGAACTTTGTTCATTTTCATCTCTGACATCTTTCCTTGTTACATTACCATCGCCAAATGATAATTTCGCCAAGAAACTATATAGTGCATTTTGTTCTTTTCTGTCAAGAACCTGTTTACCATTTTCATCGGAGTTGTCAGTGTTAAACCTGTTAAAGATAGATATGACATTTTGCTTTTCTTTTTCGCTTTTAACACCTTTTAACAAGTCCTCAAGCGTAATTCCATCCATACTAATCTTTTTACCGATTTCAAAACTCATTGCCCAAACTCCTTTATTTCGACATCTTTACATGTATTAACGGCATCTTTTTGGAAAACTTTAAGGCAAATTTAGAAATCGTTACAAAAATTAACAAAATGTATAGAGAATATCTAGTCATTCTAAGGGAAAGATATTACAGTTAATAAAAACATTTTACATTTACCCCCCCCGAAAGACTTCATATACTGTGAATCCGTTCCTAACTTTGTGTTTTTTCTGCCAACAGTTTCTGTATTTCAGGCTCAAGTTCAGGCTCATCTAGAATTTTGTCCACCTGAAGAGGCGGCAAGTTGTTTTTGCTAAGCTCTGCTTCTGCTTCAAAACGATTAATAACATGATCAATAAATAAAACACCGTTAAGATGGTCAAACTCATGTTGTATGCAACGAGCAAGAAGAGTTCCATCTTTTGCTTCGAGAACAAAAGAACGACCATTCCTATCCATGGCTTTTACCATAACATTTGCATATCTTTTTACATCAGTAAATGCTTCAGGAAAACTTAAACATCCTTCATGACTTATACATGCACCGGATTTTTTAATTATTTTAGGATTAATAAACACCATAGGATTCAAAGGCTCATCCCCTGTAGATACATCTATGACAAAGATTCTGTAGTTTTCACCAATTTGGGGAGCGGCAAGACCTACACCATTTTGAGCATACATTGTATCCAACAAATCGTCTACCAAAATTTTTATTTTTTGAGAAACTTTATGAACTTCTTTTGATGATTCTCTAAGTGATGGCGTACCATATTTAACAACTTTTCTTATCGACATAAATCTTTCCCCTATCCTTGCTAACATAATAGCACGAAAATGAACTTTAGTGTTAAAATATCGTTAATACATAAAAGGAGCAAAACTCTTGTATAAAATAATTTTAATTCTTCTGATCGCTATTTTAACAATACAAACTTGCAATGCATACGCAATTAAAGTTTATGACCAGTGGGGAAACCGAGTCGGGACATATAAGAAGGAAGGTGAAAACTTCATACTATACGATTTTTATGACAAAAAAATCGAAAAACCGGAAGAACTTATAGAAAATGCACCATCGCAAAAAACTTTATCAGAATATACACAATATTTTTACGATGAAAATATGATGCCAATAGGAAGCTTTTCTACAGGTATGTGGAGTAATACAGGAAAATATTACCCCGGAAGAAGATATATACCACGCTGCTTTTATCCTTCCGGAAACAATTATATTATAAGCCCCCGACAATTAATTACAAACCCGCACGGAAACTCCAAACCCAACATATACATCAAAAAAACAGGATTTTAAGTTATCAATCAGTCCTCTAAATCAGGCTCTCCCATCAGCTTAAGAACTTCAACGACTCTCGGCATCTGACAATCAAAAGAATAGTGTGCCTTGCGAATAGAACATTCTGCACAGTTACCGTTTAACTTATAACATTCAATTGCTTGCTCTGTCCAATTTTTTGTTATTGAAGTAGAAATTTCCGCATATTGAACATTTGTTGCAGTATTTAGCATTACCAATCCCCTCTTGAGGGCTACACTTTCCCTCAACTATCAGAATAGTACTAAATTTTAAAGTTGACATCATTTAAATAGAGTATTTTTAAGAAAACTGGGCGGATGCCAATGGCATCCGCCCAGTTTTCTCAAAATATATCTATTGCTTACTTTTTACAGGTTAAATATATTTACCCATATCTACTACCATTTACACCCTCGGCTATTTGATATTTGAATATGTCCAAGCATCAAATGTAGGAGTCTCGGAAAGATTAAGTTCTTTCTTCTTTTCACCACCGGTGCAATCATCATGAGCAATCGGATGATACAATCTGTTGTAGTACTCGATTACCATTCTGTCAGAGTTGAAGTAAGCCTCAGAAGTTCTGATTGCTTGACGCATCAAGCGAGCCCATTCAGTTTTATTTTTGTAGTATGTAGGAATAATTTGATTTTCAATTATATCCATTACACACTTATGATCTTGCCAATGTCTTTCTTCCCAAGGCATATCGTCATCTAAACCTTCGTATTCCACCGTATAACCGTTAATACCGTTAAATGTACCCTCAACAGTCCATCCGTCAAAAATAGATAAGTGCAGAGCACCATTCATGTTAGCAGACATACCGGAAGTTCCTGATGCTTCAAAAGGTCTTAATGGTGTATTCAACCAAATATCAGAACCACGTTTCAACATACCTGATAATTGAAGTTCATATCCAGGAAGTACAACAACGTTTTTCAAGCTGTGAGAACGATTCAACAACTTATTAAACATTTCTTTGCCCATTACATCGTCCGGATGGAATTTACCTGCAAATATAATTTGTACCTTATCTTCATCTAATAATTTGCCGATTCTTTCTTTGTCCATTAATATTAACCAAGCACGTTTGTAGTCAGCAAATCTTCTTGCCCAAGTAATAGTTAATACATCCGGATTGAATCTCTTACCTGCAACATTCGCAATGTATTTGAATAATTCAGCCTTCATTTCACGTTTAACTTCAAGAAGTTTTTCCGGATCATTTTGAGCAGCTGCAACTCTTTTATCTTGCCAATAATGAAGGTTTACAGCATTCGTAATAGCTCTAATCGGGCATCTGTCCTCAACCCATTCCCACATTTTGTTAGCAACAAGACCGTGAAGTTGTGAAACAGCATTAGCAATTCTTGACATTCTAAGTGCAGCAACTGTTAAAGAGAAGTTTTCACCGCCGAGTTGTATAGCCCTTTCTCTGCTTGCTCCTGCAAAGAAACCGCCTTCAAGAAGAGTATCTACCCAATGAACTTCATTACCTGCAGCAACAGGAGTGTGAGTCGTAAAAACAGTTTTTCTTCTTACTTCTTCCAAGCTGCCGTTATATTGTCTTAAAAGTTCAAATGCTGCCGGAAGCGCATGACCTTCATTCATGTGAATAACATCAAAATTGTATCCTGCTGCTTGCAGAACTCTTACACCTGCAATACCAAGAACTGTTTCTTGAGCAATTCTTATTCTTTCATTTCCGTCATACAATCTGTGCGAAATACTTTTCGCCCAATCACTGTTTCCGTCAATATCCGTTGTCAGCAAATATACAGGACAAGTGCCAAACAACTCAGGATTTACCTTGAATGCTTTTACCTTTACTCTTTCACCAAAAGTATCAACTTCTACAGTGATACCTGTATCTTCAAGATAATCATAATACTTTCTTATATAAGCTACTTCAACATTTCCTGAATGATCGATTCGTTGGTCATAATAGCCGTATGACCACAACATTGTTACACCTACCATCGGCATTTGTAAGTAACCTGCAGACAACATATGAGAGCCTGCCAAAAACCCTAACCCACCTGAATACGTGCTTAAGGATTGATCCATTGCAATTTCCATTGAGAAATAAGCTACATTTGGTAATGACATAATTTTTAACCTTCTTACTTATGTGCGTACTACTAAAGAACTAAAAAAGTCCTTTTCTAATATACCAATAACATAGCATATAATCAACTTTTTTATCAAAAGAGTGAATTCCTAATCAGAAACATTCAGTTGCAATTCAACAACAACAAGATTTACAGATTTATTAAAAAATGTAACAATCTAATCCTTAAGAATTACTTCTGAATAATTATAAATTTTTAAATTTTATTGACTCTGCCACTATAGCAAGACGGGTTCAAAAATGAATATTTTTTATAATCAATAAAACTGTTTTTTCGCTCTTGAGGTAACTTATTGTAATAATTAAGGTTTACTTGTTGATAGTATGATGCAACATAATTTCTCAATAATGGAGAAATCAGAGCTGTCGACATAATGCTTCCCGCTGTAGTAGCAAATGCGGAAGTAGCATCACTTACTGCGTTAAACTCTTTAATTATATTGTGATGCTCAGCTAAAAATTCTTCTTGTTTGCAAGCATTGGATTTAATAAATTCATCTGAATTTTCAATTTTAGAAATAATACTTTTAACACTTTTTTGAAAATCGAAATCGTATTCTCCACGTTTACCGATTAGATCATATTTTTTCATATAAGTAGCCATATCTTTGGTAAAGATTTTACCGGATTTCATAATCTTACTCGCTGCCTTTTGGCAAGGTTTTGAAATAGCGAACATTGACGCTATTGAAATTACACCTTCAGTAAGTTCTTGTGGTACCATAAACGCTTTTTGAGAGACTGAATATTTTTTATTAATAAATATCGCAAAAGTCTGAGCTATACAAGAAAATGCTATCCCTGTCATACTTGTAATCAGTATCATATTTCCGGAACCGCTTTCTATATTTTTGAATACTTTTTCTGCAATATATTTCCCTGCTTTTTGGAAGAAATTAGCCATTTTAATTTCCTCCTTTATTTTTCACATTATAAGCCTTGTATTTAGAAATAAGCTTATTTGCTGCTATTGTGGTTAGCGGAGCATCCACAAGCACGTTAGTAAAGAACATTACACCCAGTGCTAATGCCGTTGAAAGCGCATTTTTGTGAAGCTTTAGACTGTTATCTCTTAACACCTTATCGCTAATTTTAAGTATTGCTTCAGGTGTTAACACCGTAGAACCCTCTGATGGCAATCCATGAGCATATTTTTCAACAAGCTTATATGCACTTCCACGAACAATAAAACCTACACTTGTACAAACACATATTTTAGCAATAGTTCTTAATGCAGACGAAGTTGCCGTATCTTTGTCTACTCTGGGGTTAAAATAATCAAGTGCAGGTTGGGTTGTAATTGCTCCGACACCAAGTGCAACCCTGTTCCAATGAGGACTTGCCAACATATGTCCCAGTTTTGTATATTTTGCAGAGTTTTTAATTTCTTTTTCAGGAACTGATTTAAAAAATCTGCTGTAAAAAGAAGAACGAAAAGATATATTATTGTTTACAGATAACTGTGTCACAAGTTTCCTTTCATATTTTCGGCATTAATATTATGGGATACGATGATACACTCCGCAAGTCTTATAATACAACATTATTGATATTTTTACAAGGTTTTTTATAAAAATTTTATATTAACCACATGGTCTATAAAATAATTAAAATTTCAACCATATGATTGATGTTAGTTGCAGGAATACATAATATAGTATAGTTGTAGACTTGGTATGAGTGTAAATATACTCGCTTAAAATTGGTAGGTATAGAAGAGAGGTAAACGTAAGATGAATCTTACGAGTTTAGACATAACTTTGCAAAGAATTCATACGATTGAAAATCAATTTCAATCGCTTATATCTTACGGCACTCAGCAGCCGAGCGAAGATTTTCAAAAAATATTAGATACCAAGATTGAAAATAAGAAAAATCCGACAATCGCATCAAAAACAGAAATTAACAACCTTATAGATAAATATGCAGACAAAAACGGTTTAGATGCAGATTTTGTAAAAGCAGTTGTTAATCAGGAATCCGGTTTTAACCCAAATGCAACTTCAAGATGCGGAGCTATGGGATTAATGCAATTAATGCCTGGAACAGCAGAAGGATTGGGTGTTAAAAATGCTTATGACCCTGAGCAAAATATTGAAGGCGGAACAAAATATTTAAAAGGGTTAATGGACAGGTTTAATAACAACAAATCTTTGGCGCTTGCTGCATATAATGCAGGACCGAATGCAGTTAAAAAATACGGAGGGATTCCTCCATATCAAGAAACTCAGAATTATGTTAAAAACGTTTTGGGCAAATATGAAAGTATGAAAGGAGCAGCATTATGATAGTAAGAGGTTTAACAACATGCGCTAACGGAATGCTGGCTCTGATGGATGCGCATGATAACACAGCAAATAACCTTGCTAATGTAAATACCGTCGGATTTAAAAAAGGATCCCTCAGGTTTAAGGATGTTATGCAATCTGCTGTATATACACAAGCAAAATCCGTTTTAAGGAGTAATGATTCGAGATACTTAGGTTCGGTAAGCATGGGAGCTGAAGCTTTAAGATACACTCATGATTTTTCTCAAGGCGCACTTACAAAAACGGATAATCCTTATGATTTGGCAATCGAAGGTGACGGTTTTTTTAAAGTAGAAAATGTTGACGGGAAACGTTCTTATACAAGAAACGGATCTTTTGTTGTAAATAATGATGATTACTTGGTTACAAAACAAGGTGAATACGTTCTGGACGTACGTAATAAGCGTATAAGAATGGTTCCTGAAGATTTAGACCCTGATTTGGTCAGAGATAAAGTTCAAGTAATTGTAGGCGAAAACGGAAATATTGAATTTAATGCAGGAAATCAAAAATTTCCGCTTCAAACTATTGGCATGTGGGATTTTTCAGACAAAGATGACTTGTTTGAAATTTCTGATACAAGATTTGTACCAAAAGATATAGACAATAATCCCGAATTAAAAGCAGAAAAATTTTGTATTCAACAGGGTATGCTTGAACTCTCAAACTCTAATGTTATCAGAGAAATGATTAGTACAATTAATACCACAAGAAATTACGAAAGTTTAGCTAAAATCGTTACAACAAATAATGAGATGCTGAATTCGGCAGTATCTTTAGGCAGAATAAGAAGTTAAAACAACAAAGAATAAATAATACGGAGGAAAAATGTTAAGAGCATTAACTACAGCAGCAACAGGTATGATAGCGCAACAGAACTATCTTGATGTTATTGCAAACAACGTAGCAAACGTTAACACTACCGGTTATAAACAATCCAGAATCGAATTTCAAGATTTGTTATCTCAAGCGGCAAGAACTCCAGGTGCTTTGATGAACCAAGGAACTTACCAACCTGTAGGTATAGAAATCGGACTTGGTGTTAAAACAGCGGCTACAACTCGTGTTTTTACTCAAGGTGTTGCCATTTCTACCGGCAGGCAGCTTGATATAGAAATTGAAGGTGACGGTTTCTTACAAGTTATGAAAGAGGACGGCTCACTGGCTTATACACGCGACGGCTGCTTACAAGTTGACTCACTGGGGCAGCTATGTACAAATGATGGTCTTTTAATACAGCCTTCTGTATCAATTCCGAGAGATGCGACAGAAATTACTATTACACAAGATGGTAATATCTCAGTAACACTTCCGGGACAGACGCAACAATCAACCGTTGGTTCATTGCAGCTGGTTAAGTTCCAAAACCCTGCAGGTTTGTTATCTATCGGTCATAATTTGTATCAAGAAACTCAAGCATCAGGTAACCCTGTACAAGATACTCCGGGGCAGAACGGTTTAGGTTTAATCCAACAGGGCATGTTAGAAGGTTCTAACGTTCAAATTGTAGACGAACTTGTCGGCTTAATCAAGGCAGAAAGAGCTTTTGAATCTAATTCAAGATTGATTACTGCATCAAGTAATATTCTGCAAATTACTAATAATATGACCTAGCAAGTGATTGAGTGAACAGGAGGTTAAGTGATTAAGCGTTTTTTAAATAGAATTAAAATGACAAAAACTTTTGGTCAGGCATATAACCCGACAAAAGTTTTTGTGCTTTTTTTCGCAATAATTTTATTTGCATCCGCAGCGCAAGCACAAATCTTAACCTCAACACAGATAAAAAATGATGTCAGCAAACTGTTTGAGAATCATTACAAAAAAACTGTTAACGGTGATATACAAGTAAAGATAACAGCCACGCAATTTGCAGAATTGCAAGTTCCGGATGGCAAAATATCATATAAGATAGTCGGTGGCGGAGATAAGATTTTACCAAGAGATATCAAAAGAGTGGATTTATATATCAATGAGAATCTCTTCAGAACATTAAGTTTACCTGCTCAAACAAGTGTATACAAAGATGTTCTTGTAGCAAATGACTTTATTGACAGAGAACAAACTCTTACAAAAGAATGTACTTCTACTAAAAAAGTTGATGTTGCAATGAAAGCTGATTATGTACTTGACGAAAGCATGTTAGACAAAGAAATAACGACCCGCAAAATATTCCAAAAAGGTGAAATTATTGACAAAAGATTTGTAAAAATGCGTCCTGATGTTGCAAGAAATTCTGAGGTAAGAGTTTTCTTTGTGTCTAACGGCGCCGTGATGATTTCAATTGACGGAACTGCAATGTCTGACGGTATGCTAGGCGATTATATAAACGTTGAAAATAAAAACTACAAAAGAGTTTATAACGGTAAAATAATCGGTGAAAACAAAGTTTTAGTTAATATTTAAACTTAAAAACTCGAATCGAGTTTAGATTTTTACAAACATATAAGAAATAAGCATTTATGGTACGGTTATCATAGATTTACCGCAGTATACTTTACTGCTTACCTTACATCAGACTGGACTATATTAACTGTAAAGTATTTATTGGCAACTCTTACTATATCGGAAGCTGTTACTTTATCAATCATTTGGATGTAATTATCTAAAAAGTTATACCCAAAACCATATGATTCAAAAATACCTATATTGGAGGCCTTTTCCGTATTTGTTTCAAGCGCAAGTATAAATCCGCCCTTGAGTCTGTCTTTTGCATCATTTAGTTCACTATCAGATACAAATTCTATTTTCAATTTGTTTATTTCTTCGAGCATTTTTTGACGAGAATACTCTAAAGTTGAAGGATTTGTGCCTATATATCCCAGAAAGATTCCGCCAAGCATTTTTGGAGAATAACTTGAGCCTAATTGATATGCAAGACCGTCTGACTCCCGCAAATTACGATAAAGACGAGAACTTAAGCCTGAACCTAACAATGTGTTTATTACTTTCAATGTTACAAAATCTTTTTTATCCTGAACGCCTGATACTTGCCAACCCAAGAATAACCAAGCAGTTTCCAAATCTTTTATTATTTTGGTGGTAGTTTTTGGTGAATTAAGTTTTGTTATGGAGTATTTTTGATAATCAAATTTAGCAACTTTTTTGTCGCTGAGAATTGAGCCAAAAGCTTGTCCCATTTTTGCAGAATCAACATTTCCGCTTATTGATATAACAACATTTTTAGAATCTAAGATTCTATTATAATATCTTAAAATATCATTACGTGTGACCCGAGGAAGTGTTTTTTCAAGAACTTTATTTGTGTGCGAATAAACACTGTTTTCAAATATCAGAGTTTTAAATTCTTCAAGTGCTATATTCATCGGAATATCTCGTTTTTGTTTGATTTTTGATAAAATTTCCGAACGTTTTTTTTCTATTTCATATTCGTCAAAGATGGCATTGTTTAACACTTCATCCAGGATTTCTAACGTTTTGTCGATTCCTGCTGTCGTTGTTTTTACGCTAATTATAAAGAAATCACTATCACAAACTGGTGTTATTTCAATTCCGTTTTCGTCCAAAATATATGCAAGTTCCTGAGCAGAATATTTTTTAGTACCCTTAAGCATAGTTTGGGCAGTAAGTGTTCCTTCTCCTGCGACCGTTTCTATAAATTCTCCGCCTTTTGCTAAAATTTCAATTGCAATAATATCATTAGCATTATTTTCGTTTATAAGTAAAGTTGCTCCATTATCTATCAAATATTTTGCGGTCCCGTTATTCTCGGAAAGTTTTTGCATTGTATGATTAACCGCGGGGTTGGAAACTTCATTTTTTGTATTTTCGGGCAGTACTATGGAAACTGCACTTTTATTTAATCCTAAATACTTTTGCGAAACGCATTGAACATCTGATGGAGATACTTTTTTTATTGAATCTACATAATTTTTATACAAATCAGAACTTCCTGTTAATGCCATTATGTATCCAAGTTCTGACGCTATATTAGAAGTAGATTCTCTCAAATAGAAGGTGTCTTGAATAATAACTTTTTTAGCAAGTTCAAGCTCTTCAGAGGTTACTCCGTATTTTTGTATATTTTCTATTTCTGTAAAAATAGCTTTTTCCAATTTTTGTTGGTTTGAAGGTATGTAGTTTGCGTTTATGTAAAAAATGCCGTCATCTCTATAGCTTCCATTAGAAGCTGAAATAGAGTAAGCAAGGCCTTTTTGTTCTTTGATGTCTCTATATAACCTTGATGATTTACCACCTCCGAGTATTTGGGCTAAAACATCAAGAGCAAATGTATCTTTGCTTGAAATTTCTGCACTTCTAAATCCTATCATCATATAACCTGATGCTGATTGAGTGTATTCTGTGCTGCGTCTTTGGGCTGAAATCAGGTGTTCTTTGTGAAAACTTTTCTTTACAGGTTTTTTATATTCCTGATTAAAACTTTTTTGAATTTTTTGCAATGTTTTGGACGTATCAACATCACCCACTATAAGAGTTATCATATTTGATGGTGCATAATACTTATTAAAATAATCCAGAATTTCTTCTCTTCTCATTGTACTTACGTTTTCTGCCGTGCCTATTACTTTTCTTTTGTAGGGGTGAGAAGTGTACATTAAATTATTAAGATTATCATAAACTTTCTTAGAAGGATTATTGTTGTCTTTAGAAATTTCTTCCAGCACAACTTTGCGTTCTTTTTCCAGTTCTTTCCTTGGTATTTGCGGATTGAGAAGCATATCTGAATGTAAGTCAAGAGCTGTATCAAAGTCAGATGCAGGAATTGTTATGTAGTAATGGGTAAAATCTTTACTGGTAGCCGCGTTTACAACAGCACCTTTTGACTCAAGTATTCTATCCATTTCTCCGGTAGGATGAGATTTTGTTCCTTTAAAAAACAGATGTTCTAAAAAATGTGAAATTCCGTTATTGGTGTCATTTTCGTTAATCGAACCCGTTTTAATCCACGTATCTATAGTTACAATCGGATTGTTATGAATTTCATATACAACTACCGTTTGCCCGTTTGGCAGTTTTTGTGTCGTAAAATCCGCTGAATTAACAGAAATTGTAACAATAAATAAAACTAATATTACAAAAATTTTTTTTAATCGATACATAAAAATTCCTCATCTTTACAGAAATATAATATTATATTCTTGTAATATTTACCATAGTTAATATAGATAATGCAACAAAATGTATATTTTATTGCATCAATTTATGTTATAATTGTCATATGGTAACAAAAGCGATTACGGCTGCAGCCATTGGCATAAATTCTTGTAAAATAGAAGTGGAAGTTGATGTAGCAAATTCATTACCGTCAATAAGCATTGTCGGATTACCCGACAGTGCGGTTTCGGAAGCGAGAGAAAGAGTTCATTCCGCTATTAAAAATTCCGGCTTCACATTCCCTACCGGAAAAGTTATTGTTAATCTTGCTCCGGCGGATATAAGGAAAGAAGGAACGAACTTTGATTTGCCGATAGCAATTTGTATACTAAAAGAACAAGGAATAAACATTTCTGATGATTTAACAATCGGCTTTCTGGGAGAACTCTCACTTGACGGAACATTAAGAAAGATTAATGGTGTTTTACCTCTGGTAAGTGGGTTAAAAGAAGCTGGTATAAAAACGGTTTTTGTGCCGGAAGAAAATGCAAAAGAAGCTGCCTTAGTTCAAAACATAGATGTGTATGGTGCAAAACACTTAATTGACATAGTAAATCACTATACAGATACTCCTATAACAAAAACTACCGTTAATATAGATGAATATCTTGCTCTTAACTCAAATATTGATTATCCTTTTGACTTTAAAGATGTAAAGGGGCAACAAAAAGCAAAAAAAGCATTGGAAATTGCAGCCGCAGGAGGACATAACATACTAATGTCAGGTTCTCCCGGTTCAGGCAAAACCCTTATGGCAAAATGTATGGCATCAATTCTGCCGCCGCTTGAGCTAAAAGAAGCATTGGAACTTACTAAAATATACAGCATAAGCGGACTTCTGCAGCCTGATAATCCTCTTATGACAAAGCGTCCATACCGAGCGGTGCATCATACGGCATCCCAAAACGGAATAATTGGTGGCGGTTCTAATCCTAAGCCCGGAGAAATTACTCTTGCACATAGAGGTGTACTATTTCTTGATGAAATTGCAGAATTTCCACGCCAAGTTCTTGAAGTTTTGCGTCAACCTCTGGAAGACGGCGAAGTTGTTATATCAAGAGCAAAAAATTCTATCAAATATCCTGCGAAATTTATGTTGGTTGGTGCAATGAATCCATGCCCATGCGGATACCTCGGAGATAGGGAAAAGAATTGTGCATGCTCTGAGTTTCAAATACAAAGATATCGTTCAAAACTATCAGGTCCGCTATTAGACAGAATAGATTTGGTCGTTAATGTTCCCAGATTAACAACAGATGAACTTATAAATGCAAAGTCTAACGCGGAAAGTTCTGCTGATATAAGAAAACGTGTAATTGCAGCAAGAAAAATACAGGCAAAACGTTACGAAAAAGAAGGCATTTTTACTAATTCAGAGCTTAATTCAAAGCAGATAAAATTTTTCTGTAAACTTGATGATAAAACCGCAGAGTTTTTAAAACTTGCAGCACAGAGATATCAACTATCCGGAAGAAAATACGATAGAGTTTTAAAACTATCCCGTACAATAGCAGATTTGAATAACAGTGAAAGCATCGTTCTGGAACACGTTACGCAGGCCCTTCAATATCGTGTTGATATAATTCAATAAATTTGATAAAATAAATATAATAGAGAGAACGAAAGGATTCTATATGTTTAAAAAAGGGTTCACAATAGCTGAAATTCTTGTAACGCTGGGTATTCTTGGGGTAGTTGCAGCACTTACTTTGCCGCAGTTGCAGCAAAATATGGCTATGCAAGCTTTAGAAAAACAAACATTTAAATTTTATACCCAGTTGAGTAAAGCTTTTGATTTGTATAAAGCAGAGAATGATTTGGATAGTATTGATTATAAGATTTTCAAGCCTTCCAATTTTATTACTAAATACTTTGACGTAGAAGAAAATTGTAACCCCATGGAAAATTGTTTACCAAAAGAATATACAAATATAAAAGGTTCCGTTTTTAGTCCGCATGACCTTTTTTCATCCTACAGCGTTTATAAATTAACTGACGGAACAGTTTTTTCCATAAGCAATTCACCGTATATTGTATTTGATGTAAACGGTAAAAAAGGACCTAACAAAATTGGATATGACTTATGGGTTGTTAAAGCTTTTGAAGACGGCAGTATTGAAGATACCTATATTAACGAAACAACACATGAAACAAAAGATTCTAATGAGCGAAATAAAGATATCGACAAAGGTTTTGAAGCTTGTAACAGTTTTGGATACAATGGTTGTTTCGGACATTTTAAAAGAAACGGATTTAAATTTGATTACTAGAAAGGTACTAACATGAAAAAAGGGTTTACTTTATCAGAGGTTTTGATTACTATGGCCATATTAGGAGTGGTGGCAGCGTTAACACTTCCTGCATTACAATCTAATATAGCAAAACAATCTATAGAAAAGCAAGTTGCTAAATTCTATGCTAATATGACAACTGCAGTTAAAACGTTTATGGCTGAAAATGATGTAAACAGACTTACTGGCATAGACTTTGACGAAAGAGAATTTGTAAAAAAATATTTTAATATATCCGGATATTGTAAAAAACAGGAAGATTGTTTGCCAAAAGAATACTCAAATATCGAAGGAGAGGGAAAGCATCCGGCAAAAGAGCCTTTTACTTTTGAAAAAGAAGAATGTCCTGTGTATGTTCTTGCTGACGGAACTGTTTTTCAACTCCAAGGCTATAAATGCATGGGAGACGAAGGCTATCCTATACAGGTTTACTTTGACACTAACGGTAAAAAAGGGCCAAATAAAATCGGATACGACCTTCAATATTTCGACATATTTTATGACGGAAGTATAGATGAAAGTTCTTTGGATCCGAAAATTAAAAATGATTATAACAAAATAGATTACGTCAACGGTATAATTAAAGATCGCTTTGATAGCTGTAAAGAACAGAATTACGGCGGTTGTTTCGGACACTTTATAAGAAACGGGTTTAAATTCGATTATTAATATACAGATAAAAAACAGTGGAAAAAAGAATTTTTTATAATTACAGCTCTATATTATCAAACTTGATTCATTATATGCCATCAAGAGTGTTGATTATAATAAATTCTTTTTTTATTATTCCTATTTTTACATATGCGCTAAACCATAAAGAAGTGAGTATATATCTTATAGCGCTCCAAGTACTTAACTTGATTTGTACTTGTTCTTTTGATTGGATATCAAAAGCTGTTCTTAGATTTTATGAAAAATATAAATTACAAAACAAATTGGAAGAGTTTTTTTCTACAATTTTTTGGCTTTCTGCTATAGTTTATACTTTTGCGCTTATATTATATTTTTTATTCAAAGATATCTTAATAACAAAATTTGCAATAACAAATCTTATATTTGTGCTTACTATTGTACTTGTAATACCGTGCGGTATAAGGCAAACATTGTATCAGATCCTGAGAATAAATAACGAACATTGGCTTTATACTTTAAGTATAATTTTATATCAATTTATTTTTATAGCTGCTTTTCTAGGACTTGTAAATATTATCCATAATGCTGCTGCAATAATAATAGCAATGACTTTTGCAATTATTACAATAGATATATACACAACAGGTAAAATACATACAAAATATAAAGTGCAATTTGTCATAAATAAAGATATTATTCTGGAAACTCTTAAATACTCACTACCTTTAGTTATCACAAACATTTTATATTGGCTTGTTTTATATTTACCAAATTTTATATTCCAGTCCACAGGCTCTTATATGAAAACATCTGTATTCGGAATATCTTTTGCTCTTGTTTCAAATACAATACAACCGCTAGCAGGGCTATTTTCATTTGTAAATTATCCTGTTCTTATCAAAAATTTTGAACATAATAAAAAAATTAAACCTTACCTTACAAATTCAATACAGCTTTATTTCTTTATATTGTTTCCTATAGTACTTGGCTTTTGTTTCTTTTCCGAAAATATTGTAAAAATAGTTTTACCTGGTGACTATTCAATAGCAGCATTTTTAATGCCATTTTTTGCTTTTAAACTTTTTACACATGAGCTTTTAAAACTTATAACTATAAAATTTCATCTTATAAATAAAACTTATTGGGAAATGCTTACCGCTATTTTCATTATAAGTATTTTTTCATTTATAAATTTGAAATATGCAGGAATTTTACCAATTATTTTTGTGGCAATCATAATGTTTCTGACAGAATTATTGTTATTAATTTTTAATATTTTTATTAAATTTAAAGATGCAGATTACATTAACTATAAAAAAGTTATTACAACAACTGCTTTGATTCTGGCTGTTGCATGTATCTGTGCCTTTGCGGTCAAAGTATTTTTACAGTATGACAACGTCCTAATTAGTGCATTGAGCATAGTTATTTACCTGGTAATGAGCTATGGGATACTCTATTCCTTCAGAAAAGCCGTACTTATTTAATAATCACTATTTTTCTCTTAATGTTAAAATTTTTCTTATCATCAAGGAATTTTTTATTGATCATCTCTAATTTTTTATCCTCTTCTGGTGTTGTATTATATCTGGTTAAAACATCGTATTCCAGCGAAATATCCGGCATTTCTGACTCTTTAATCAGTTTGTAATTTACATCAATAAGGTTATTTGCTTCTGCAAATGCTTTTAAATCTTTAATCGATTTTGTATAAGAGTCTTCCAATATTCCTATATTATTGTTGTCCAACCAGCATAATGTAACTTTATGAAAACCTGCATCAATATAGAATTTGTTAAACATAGCTATATATTTTTCCAATTTTTCGGGTTCTTCAAGCTGAGATTTAACAGCATTATGCCAAGCATTTTTCATTGTTTCATATTTTTCATTTATAAACTTTTCTCTATACTGTCTGACTTTATTTTGTTTTTTTAGTTTCAGCATAGGAGCAATACTATTCACCCTAAAATCTTTTAAAACTGCCAAATATGATTTATCAACATTATTTTTTTCAAGTGCATTAATAATTGAGCCTAAATCATTATACATAACTTGAATTTTGCCTTTTTCTAATAATTGTATGTATAAAATAGGGTGCTCTGATATATTTGCTATATTTGCGCAAATATTATCATATTCATTTAATAGAATAATGTTTTTGTTAGAAAGATTTTTAGCTGTATATCGTTTAATTTCATCGTAAACATCCTTTGATAAAACCGGCTGCATCATATCTGCGGTTTGAGCTAACCTTTTAAATAACTTTATAGGTCTGTCTTGCATTATCAAAATGTTATTAATTTCTTGTAAATGTCGTTTGAATGACAACCGCCTATAGAACAGATATTCTTCGTCATTTTTAATATAAGACATTCCTTTTAAAAATTTAGCAGAAGAATTGTGTACAAAAACACAAGATGCAAACAATCTTCTTTTTAGTTGAAGCCGTTCTCCGAGGAAAGATTCCGGTACAATTTCTATAACCTTTGAAACCCCGTCTTTATCAATCGTGACAAAATATTCAGGTATTATGGAGATTTCTCGCATGTAATGCATATTGTATGGATTATAACTTACTAAATCACTGTATAAATATAATGGTTGCCTGCCCTCTAAAAGAATTTCTCCGGATTTCATTACATATGGGATATCCACTTTTGCAGTTTGTTCTTTATCTTCAAGTTTTTTAGAGGTATATGTCAAATAGCTCTTATCCAATAAAGCTAAATCAATAGAATTTTCTATGTTCTTTACTGAAGCATCATATTGAGATTCTAACAGCGCCGCTGACGTAAATATATTTTCAGTAATATAAGTATGACCATTATCTAATGTATTTATATAAAAATTAAATGACTTATTAAAAGAATTCATTTTTGATAATATTTGTTTTGCTATTTCATTAGAATTTTTGCCGTTGTATTTGTATTTTCCTAAGTCAATTCCGACTGCATAGTCTAAATCATTCGAGATATTATTATCTTGAATAAATCCTGAACCATAAGCATTAAAAAAAATGTATTTATAATTATATCCATCTTTTTCAGATGATTTCTGAGCATATTTGAATGCTCCATCAAGCTCCTGAATCACACGAGATATATAACCAAACGGTTTTGTATATGAATAAGGATTAAGGTAAACAAAAGTCATTGTGTAGTTGTTTAATAAATAAAAGAAAAATAATCCTACAAAACTGCAAATCAAGAATAACTTTATTTTCATAAATTCCTCTTCTCAATATTAAATATTGTAAACTTTAATTAAAAATAGTCAAATAAGTATTAACAAAATGAGGTTAAATGTGTATGATAGTTATATGGTTATTAATTTAGAGGAGTTATATTCACAAGTTCCGCCAACAAAGTTACGGAACATAAATGAGAAATTTCGTCCTGCACAGACTTCACCGTTCTGGCTGTGGGTAGCTGACAGATATTTTTATGGAATGTTGGAAAAGAGATTTTACGCATTCCGTTATCGTGGTGCAGAAAAATTCTATCAACAAAAAGACCCTAAAACTCCGATTATTTTGTTTGCTCCTCATTCAAATTGGTGGGATGGAATCGTCGGGTACAACATTTGTAATCGAATTTTTAAAAAAGAAATCCGCTTAATGGTAGAAGAACTTAATCGTTTTCCAATCTTACGCAGGGCCGGAGCTTTTAGCGTAAATAAGAAATCCCCTCAAGCATCAATGGAAGCTTTAAAATATGCAATTGATGTTATTGAAGATACAAATAACATCCTTTATATTTTCCCGCAAGGTATTATTAAACCGCCAAACTACAGACCAATTGAGTTGCAAACGGGCATGATTTATATTGCGGAAAAAGCTGCTAAAAAATACGGAAAAGTCGCTCTCATGCCGGTTGGCGTGAACTATTTCTTTTTAAGAGATAATCGCCCTGAAGTTTTTGTTGAGTTTGGAGACATAATTGAACTTACAGACGATAAGCCAGACAGAAAAGAATTTACGGCACTGCTTGGGAAGAAACTTGAAGAAATTTGTGATAAACAGTTCTACGATATTAGCCATGCAAATTTCCAAGGATATGAAACACTTTTCCAAATGAAGCTGAAGTGGTATCGTCAAATTGAGCAAAGACTTAAGAAAATTGATATAAAAACTAATTCCGGCGTTTAGCCAAAGTTTGCAGTTTTTCCATAATACTTGTTAAAGGTTTCTCCCAAGAAATTGTATCTGTTTGTTTAAAAATTTCTACACTTTTGTACCACGGAGTCGTTTTTGTGTCGTCAAACCATCTCCAATCAGATACATATGGAAGAAGTAAAAATGTTTTTACACCCAAAGCACCCGCCAAATGCGCAACAGATGTATCTACAGTTACAACGACATCCAACCCTTTTAACGCTTTTGCTGTATCGGCAAAATTTTTAAAGTCTGTTGTTAAATTTATCATTTGAGGATATTTTTCATTACCCTTAAAAGTGTCGTTACATTGCAATGAATAAATTTGCACATCACTTAAATCAAAAAACGGTTCAAAACATTTTACATGAATTGTCCTTTGTATCATAGTCCTAATAGCAGCACTACCTGCCTCCCAACATAATCCTACTTTTAATTTACTATTTTGAATATTTGCAGCCTCACTTTGCAAATATCCATCCGAAAACGGAATATTGTTGAAATCCATACCAAGTGCAAATGCTAAATCGGTTATTCTTATAGATTGTAAATCTGAATCGATTTCCTGGTAACTTAAAAAATTAACGTCAGGGTAATTCTTTTTGAACAAATCTCTTAACGTATCTCTGCAAGCTACTGTAATATGTTTTGAAGGTAAAAACGGTAGATATCTAACGAACTGAATATTATCTCCAAATCCTTGGTCACAAATTACAACAACGTTGTCTTCTATTTTGTCATATGGTTTCCAATTATTTTTTGTCAAATTATCAATCGCGCTACTTTTTCTATGATAAAAATACTCATAACCTTCCTTAAATTTCCGCTGCTTTAAAAGACACATACCGTATGAAACTTTTGGTTCGATTTCATTCGGATAATTTGTTATCATCTTTTTGTAATGTTTTTCTGCTTTAGAATATTCTCCGAGTTTTTGATAACTTATTGCAATATTATAATCAGCTACATCACTGCCTAAATCATAAGCGGCCTTATAGCACCTCAAAGCTTGCTTGTCATCTGCATAAATAAGTTCTTTTAAATAACCCAAGCTAAACCATAGTGATGCTACATCAGGATGCTCTGACAAATATCCTACACATAATTTTTCAGCTGCTGAAAGTTGACCGCTTTGAGTTAATGCCTTCACTTGATTAACAACTGAACGATAATCATCAGGATAGTCTTTATTCATTTTTTCCGAATATTCTATCGCTTTAGAATAATTTTTTATCTCATAAAGGCTTGTGATAAGTTTATTATAAATATCCGGAGATTTTCCTAATGTGATAGCTTGTTCAAGAATTTCTGCAGAGGCCGTATAGTTTCTTATTTCATACTCAGCAGCACCAAGCGCTGATAAAGTACCAAATGTCGGTAAAATTTTGCAAGCCTTGCGCAAATACTCTGTAGCTTTATCATATTGATTAATATTTACGTAAAACAAACCATACGCAGACAATAAAAATCCGTTTTCCGGTTCAATCGTCATAAGCTCTTGATATATTTGTTCAGCTTCTCTAAATTTTCCTCTTTGAGCAAGCTGAATTGCTTCTTTTATACGTTCTATCATAGTCCAAGACCGGCAATAAAACTAACAACAATTCCTTGCAAAACACTTAAAAGAATTATTGCAAGTATTGGCGAGATATCAAGCATTCCACCGATTGGCGGTATTATTCCTCTGAATATATTCAAGAACGGATCTGTTATTGAACGAATTAATCTGAATGGTTCTGCTTCCCAATCAATATTAGGAATCCAACTCAAAAATATTCTGATAATCAGTAATAAATAATATAAATAAAATAATTGATTTACTGTTCTTGCTATCATTTTAACCTCTACAATTGTGATGATTTTTTTGTGTTAGCACATTCGCAATTTTTATTATCAGCAGGAATTTTTTCTATCATAGTGAACAAAAGCTTTTTCAAATTATCAATGTTGTTATTGAATACCTTAATAACTTCGTGGTGTGAAACTGGCGGAACATCACCGACCAAACCTGCATCATAATCTGTAATCAATGAAATATTAAGAGGACACATATCCATTTCTTTGACCAAATACGCTTCAGGGAAAGCTGTCATATTAATAACTTCCCAACCTTGATTAGTAAAGAATTTAGATTCAGCCTTTGTAGAGAATCTTGGACCGTTAATTACAACAACTGTACCTGTTTCGTGAACAGTAATCCCAAGTTCTTTTGCCGTATTAATAGCAATCCTCCTTAACTCAGGGCAATAAGTTTCCGCCGCAGACGGATGTGTAACAATAGGTCCTTCAAAGAAAGTTGACTTTCTTCCGTCTGTCCAATCAACAAATTGATCACAAATTACAAAATGCCCCGGTGCTACGTGTTTTTGTAAACTACCCGCCGCACAAGGAGATATAACTCTTTTACATCCAACTTCTTTCATTGCCCAAACATTGGCTCTGTAATTTATAAGATGAGGAAGTATCGTGTGACTTCTGCCGTGACGAGGCATAAATGCAACACTGTGCGACCCTATTTTACCGATAAATAAACTGTCAGAAGGCATTCCATAAGGCGTTTCTACTTTAAACTCTCTTATATCATCCAAAAATTTATAAAACCCTGAACCGCCAAAAACACCAATATCTGCTAAGTTTTCCATAGATAAACCTCCCTTTTTCATAATATACTCAATGCAGCAATTTTAACATAAAAGAGAATGTGTTTCAAATTATCAATAGTATTTGTTTTGCATGAAAACATATGAATAAAACATCAAACAGACTAAAAACGAGGTATATACTTATTTAAGACAATTTAAAAGCTAAAAACCTCATTTATATTAAATCATATGTTAAGATGCATGAGAGAGCTGAGACTTGAGAGTTTTTGCTTGTAGTGTGGCTGGCATGAAAAGCAAAACACAGAAATGCCGTTAAACTCAAACAAGTAAGATGTGAATTTTTCTTAACAATTCATAGGTAATTTTAAAAAAAATATATAATAAAAGTATGAAAAGACTTACTCTTTATATCTTAATAGTTCTATTTTTACCTGTGGTTGTACTGGGATAAATGTAAATAAAGATTTATCTCAAACAACTTCGACTATTGTAAACAGTGACGAGACACTTTCTCAACCTAAAAATCAACAACAAATCACAAATCAAGAATATAACAATATCCTTAAAGCCCAATCAAAATGGAAAGAATATCAAGAAGCCCGATTTGAAGCAGTAAGTATTATTTCAAATCAAATGACACCTGATGAAATAAATGAATTTTTGAATTATTATATATAAATGCAAATAAAAAAAGAGGACAACAATGTTGCCCTCTTTTTTCGGTTTTATTTTCTTATGCTTTCGCTCCTGCTTTTTCGATGATTTCTTTTTCAACGTTAGCCGGAACTTGTTCGTATTTTTGGAATTCCATAGAGAATGTTCCGCGGCCTTGAGTATTAGATCTCAAGTCTGTTGCATAACCGAACATGTTAGCCAAAGGAACAATTGCTCTAACAATTACGTTACCTGTATTACCTTGAGGTTCTTGACCTTCAACACGTCCGCGACGTCTTGAAATATCACCAATAATTGTACCTGTAAATTCATCCGGAATTTCAATTTCTACCTTCATCATAGGTTCAAGAATACAAGGCTGAGCTTTTTTACAACCATCCTTAATTGCCATAGAACCGGCAATCTTGAACGCCATTTCTGAAGAGTCGACTTCGTGGTAAGAACCGTCATAAAGTTCAACTTTAACGTCTATCATAGGATATCCTGCTAAAATACCGCCTTCGAGAGCTTCTTCCATACCTTTTCTTGCAGGTTCTATATATTCCTTAGGAATAGCACCACCGACGATTTTGTTTTCAAATACAAAACCGGCATTTTCTTCAGCAGGCATAATTCTGATTTTACAGTGACCATATTGACCTTTACCACCTGATTGACGGATGAATTTAGAATCCTGATCAGCAGTTCCTCTGATAGTTTCACGATAAGCAACTTGAGGTTTACCAATATTAGCTTCTACTTTGAATTCTCTAAGCATACGGTCAACGATAATATCCAAGTGAAGTTCACCCATTCCTGAAATAATTGTTTGACCTGTTTCCGTGTCAGATTTAACTCTGAATGACGGATCTTCTTCTGCAAGTTTTTGAAGAGCAATACCCATTTTATCTTGGTCTGCTTTTGTCTTTGGTTCAATTGCAACAGAAATAACAGGTTCAGGGAAATTAATTTTTTCCAAGATAATAGGTGCTTTTTCGTCACATAGTGTATCACCTGTTGTTGTATCTTTTAAACCTACTGCTGCACAAATATCACCTGCGTATACTTCGTTTTCTTCTAATCTTTGGTCAGCATACATACGAACCAATCTTGAAATACGTTCTTTCTTACCGTTTGATGCGTTTAATACATAAGAACCTGAAGTAATAATACCTGAATATATTCTCATAAATGTTAAACGACCTACAAACGGGTCTGTCATAACTTTAAAAGCTAATGCTGAGAACGGTTCAGAATCAGAAGAGTGTCTTTCTGTTTTTGTTCCGTCTTCCAATTCACCTTCAATAGCTTTAACATCAACCGGTGATGGCATATAGTAAACAACGTTGTTTAAAAGTAATTGAACACCTTTGTTCTTAAATGCTGTACCGCAGCATACAGGAACTATTTTGTTGTTACAAACAGCTTTTCTCAAACCTGCTCTTAATTCATCAACTGTTATTGAATCAGGATCTTCAAAGAATTTTTCCATCAAATCATCATCTTCTCCTGCAATAGCTTCAACCATAGCATCGTGATATTCTTTGGCTTTTTCTTGCAATTCAGCAGGAATATCTTCTTCTCTAATATCTGTACCTAAGTCGTTAGTATAAATTTCGGCTTTCATAGTCATTAAGTCTACCAAGCCTGTAAATTTATCTTCTGCACCGATTGGTAATTGTATAGGAACAGCATTACCGCCCAAACGTGTTTTGATTTGTTCAACTACACGATAAAAATCTGCACCTGTTCTGTCCATTTTGTTAACAAATACCATACGAGGTACTTCATATCTGTTAGCTTGTCTCCAAACTGTTTCTGACTGTGATTGAACACCACCAACTGCACAGAATACAGCAACAACACCGTCTAATACACGAAGTGAACGCTCTACTTCAATTGTAAAGTCAACGTGGCCCGGTGTGTCGATAATGTTAATTTGGTGACCTTTCCATTCAGCCGTAACAGCAGCAGATTGGATTGTGATACCTCTTTCTCTTTCTTGTTCCATAAAATCGGTAACAGCAGCACCATCATGTACTTCACCAAGTTTGTGAGTTTTACCTGTATAGAACAAAATACGTTCAGTTGTAGTGGTTTTACCTGCGTCGATGTGAGCGGCAATACCAATATTTCTGATTTTTTCTAATGGAGTTTTTCTAGCCATTTTCTTTTTTCCTTCTATATTACTTTGGCAGAATATCTGCCCTACTACTATTTATACTGATAACCAGTCCTAATAATTGTCGCATGAACATGTTTTCTAGGCAAGTGTGCCAAAAATGCAACAATATAAACGTTTCGTTAAACAATCTTTATTCTAACGGAATATTTTAGAAAAACTTAATCTTTGACTTTAAAATATATCTGTGGCTTAATTATATTGATATAAAAAGGACAACTTTAAGGATAGTTTCACAAAAAATGAACGCACTAGTTGAAAAAATTAACACTCTTAAAAAAGAAAAAAATGCTGTTATTTTAGCTCATTGCTACCAAAATATTGAAGTTGATGAAGTTGCAGATTTTGTAGGTGATTCCTTATATTTAAGTCAAAAAGCCAAAGAAACAAATGCTGATATCATAGTTTTTGCAGGGGTTTCCTTTATGGCGGAAACTGCAAAACTGCTTTCACCAAACAAAAAGGTTCTTTTACCTCGCTTGGAATCGGGATGCTTTATGGCTGATATGATTGACGTAAAATCATTGAAAGAATTCAAATCACTTCATCCTAACATACCAGCCGTTTGTTACGTAAATTCTACGGCTGCAATTAAGGCAGAATGTGACGTTTGCTGTACAAGTTCCAATGCAGTGAATGTAGTTAAAAACCTTGGAGCAAAAGAAGTATTGTTCCTTCCTGATACATACCTGGGCAAATGGGTAGAAAAACAACTTGAAAACGTAAATGTTATAACATACAACGGTTTTTGCCCGACACACCTAAGATTGATTCCGGAAGATATCGAAAAATCCCGTATAGAATTTCCAAATTCCAAAATACTTGCACATCCTGAATGTCATCATAAAGTTTCTGAACTTGCTGATTTTGTCGGAAGCACAAAAGATATTATGGATTATGTTAAAAATACTGATTTTAAACAATATACTATCGCTACGGAGAAAGGCGTTTTTGACAGGCTTGTACGTGATTATCCTAAAAAATCTTTCCATCTGCTTAAAGATACTCTTGTATGTCAGAATATGAAGTGGAACAATTTAGACGATATCTACAATTCACTAATGAGAGAAGAACACGAAATTATTTTGGATAAAAATACTCAAGAAAAAGCAATGGCATGTATTAACAAAATGTTTGAAATCACATGTGTAAATTCTAAAAAGTAAAAATAAAACTAAATAATAAAGGAAATGTGTAATGAAAATTTTAGTCGGAATGTCAGGCGGTGTAGATTCTTCTGTTACGGCTATGCTTCTAAAAGAACAGGGCCATGAAGTTATAGGCGCAACAATGGCTATTTGGGGAGACAGAGGAGTAAAAGAACAATTAAAAAATAAACTTCCACAAAAACATGGTGCTTGTTTAGGCCCTGACGAAAAAGAAGATATTGAAAGTGCACGCTTAGTCTGTAAACAAATCGGAATTCCTTTCCACGTTTTCGACTGTGCTCAACAATACGAAGAAATTGTCTTAAATAATTTCCGTAAAGAATATCTTGACGGACACACACCAAATCCTTGTGTTTGGTGTAATTCACTTATAAAATTTAACGTACTTCCTAATTTAGCTAAGAAAAACGGGATAGAATTCGACAAATTCGCAACAGGTCATTATGCCAGAATTTTTGAAGAAAAAGACAAATACATTCTTAAAAGAGGCATTGACCCTAAAAAAGATCAATCTTACTTTTTATATAGACTTAAGCAGGAACAACTCTCAAAGATATTAATGCCTCTTGGCGGATATTCCAAAGAAGAAATACGTGCCATTGCTAAAGAACATAATCTTCTCGCTGCGGAAAAACCTGACAGTCAAGACTTTTACGCGGGTGATTATAACGAACTTCTTGGAGTTGAAGAAAAAGATGGCAATATTGTTGATATAAACGGTAAAATATTGGGTAGACATAAAGGTATTTGGAACTTTACTATAGGACAAAGAAAAGGGGTGGGAGTTTCTTCTACAGAGCCCCTGTATGTAATTGAACTTAGAAAAGATTCTAACGAAGTTGTTATCGGGCCGAAAGAGAAGACTATGAAGAATTCCTTAATCGCGACAGATTTAAGTTGGATTATCGAACCTACGCAAAAAAGCTTTACTGCACAAGCAAAAATTCGTTCAACTCAACAACCGACTGAAGTTAATGCAACAATTGATAACGGCAAACTACTTGTAAAATTTGATGATATGCAAAAATCCATTGCAATCGGGCAATCAGTTGTACTGTATGATGGCGACACCTTGCTTGGCGGAGGAGTTATTACCGAGGCATAAACATTCGTTAACAATAAAAATATTTTTCTTGACAAATTGTTAGGCATGCCTTACAATTTTAAATATAGAAAATCAAAAATATGGGAAATACAAATATAACGGCAGGGCTTGAAGATTACTTAGAAGCAATTTATATTGCCAAAATTGAAAATAAAGCTGTAAAAGGTGCGGAACTTGCTAAAATGCTCAATATCTCCCGAGCATCGGTTTCTGAAGCCTTGTCTAAGCTTGTATCAAAGGGACTTATAAATTATGAAAGTTATGGAACAGTTACGTTAACTCCTAAAGGAACGCTCGAAGGCAAAAAAGTATATGATACACACAAAATTTTAAAAACTTTTTTTCAAACAGTTCTGAATATAAGTCCCGATGAAGCAAGTGAAAATGCTTGTAAAATAGAGCATATTATCTCAAAAAATATTCTTGATGAAATGCAAAAATTTAGTAATTATTGCATAGAAAACCCCAACATCATACGCGAATACCTTAATAACAGAAGATAATAAAAAAGGACATAAAATGTCCTTGAAATGGTAAGTATATTAATTTTTGTAGACTACTTTTTATAGATAATTGAGCAAACTCATACCCATTGATGAAGAAGCTACCTTCAAGCTTGCTTGATATGCATATTGTGCATTGTACCAATCTGAAGCAGCTTTTGCTATATCTACTTCTTGTAAATCTGATAAATATGAGCTCAAGTTTTTGTTATTTGACTCTATTGTTGATTCTGTCATTTGCAAACGATTATAAACTCCGCCAAATTTAGTTTGCTCAGTATTCATTTGGGTTAAAGAATTTTTAAACATGTCTAAAGTTGAGTTCATCTCATCATAACCTTCAGCAATTTTTACGTCATCCTTTGCCATCTGACCGTCAATAACCTTTTGTATGGAATTGCTGAGTTTTTTTAATGCACCCATTACACCTGTACAAACTTCTGCGGCACCCGAACTTTTCCCTGTTTCTGCCCCACCTAAGCCATAATTATCTTTTCCGTCGCCGTAGTAACCACCGTCTGCATATTTATACAAAGGATTTCCATCGGTATCTGTTTCATCGGTTTTAATAACTTTTTTACCATCTGGCGATAAATAGTGAGTAATGTTATCATCTTTATCTTTAACCGGAGTTAGAGTATTATTCAAATCACGACCCGTATTATATAAATTACCGTTTTCATACTTGTATATACCATTGTCTTCAATTACTCTTCTGCCGTCAGGAGCTGTGTACACACCATTTCCCTCCTCAACTGCAGCTCTGTAACAACCAAATACTTTATCACCGGTTGTATTTATGGTTTCAAATACTCCGTCAGCCACTTCTGTTTTTTTTGCATATTCAGGATTTGAAGATGGTGTACCGTGGTATACTATATCACCGTTTTCTTCGATTGTAAAAGGTACTAATTTTGAATTCGCTCCGCCAAAGACAAAACTATCATTAAATTCTGTATTCGCCAGGTCAACCATTGTTTTAGTAATTTCATCAATTTCTGTTTTTAATGCTTTTAAAGATGTTTCGTCGTAAATTTGGTTATTAGCTTGAACAGCTTTATCCCAGGCAGTAGAAAGGTAACCGCCGGCCAAATCAAGCAAATCATCCATTTCTTCAATTTCTTTCATCCCCATTGAAACGTTTTTATTGAAAGTTTCCATTTGACCAAGTTGACGATTTGTATTAATTATATTAACTGCTGCAATAGGATCATCAGTAATACTCGTAACTTTTTTACCTGATGCAAGTTGTGCTGTAATCCTATTGTAGTTTGCCTCTGCTTGTTTAATATCAGATGCTATTAAGTTATATCTTGCTCCTGTTGAAATTCTGTTACTATACATAGTTGCCTACCTTCCTAAACTCATTAAAGTATCAAGACAGTTATTAACAACATTAAATACTTGCGCTGCGGCTGCGTACGCTGTTTGATATTTCACCAAGTCTACCAATTCTTCATTCAAATCAACTCCATACGCTGAATCAAGTTGATTTTCCAATGAATCTACAACATCACACTGAGTTTCATATAAAGTTTTTGAGCTGTCACCAGCCGAAGCAATTCTTCCAAGAAGAGCGGAATAATAATCTTCTATTGACATACCATCCAACGCTTGTTGTCCTTGACTGCGAGTTTCAAGCATTTTTTGAACGTTATTTGAGTTCCCTACGGCATTGATATCAAAATCTTCCATGTTATCAAAATATGCACAAGAAATATTCCAAATACCACTATCGGTTAATAGTCCGTCTGCAAGTCGAATATTTGCTGCAGTAACAGTTTCTGTTCCGTCTTTACCTCCGACAAATATTTTATTGTTAGCATTTGTTGCCTTAAGATGATTAGTATTTGTAGGATCAATACAGAAAGCTTTTGAATTGACGTTCAAATCATTAAATATATTAGCAACTTCTTCTGCAAGCTTGTTGAGGCTGTTTTGTACGGATGCTGCAGTAGTTTCACCATCATCTTTATCCATACCTGATGCCAAAAGTCCGCCTATTGAACCGCCGGTAAAACTTGAATTTGCCTTAGAAACAATTTCCTGAATTCCTGTATCTGTTTTATTAACAATACTTATGACAACAGTTTCATCATCCCAATCGCTGTGGGTTTGCTTATATATTTCTCCCGGAGTTAATTCTAAGTGACCCAAAACGGATGAACCTTTAACCATCGGAATATCACCAATATATAAATCTACTGAACCGTTCTGTTTTTCATCAATATTTATATCGGTATATTGAGCTATGTCATGCAATATTAAATCTCTTCTGTCAAGAAGGTTATTCGCAGTTAATGTACCGGTCTGAGTTGTTTGCAAGGCTTTGTTAACTGCAGCTAAATCATCAAGAGCACTATTCAATCCCTTATATTGAGAATATATTCTTGAATTTTGCAGAGATTCCATCGTTGAACCGTCTCCAAGAGATTCTCCTGTTAGCTTATTTAATTGTGCACTTTTGGAATTCAAAACAGAACACAACGTCTTTGCTGTTTCGATAAAATTAGTACGAGCGGTAGAACTTGCAGGATATTGATTAAGATTATTAAGAGCTTCATAAAATTTCCCTAAAGCACCGTCAATTCCTTCACCTTCCATATCATCAAATATGTTAGCAAGTTCATCTAAATCACCTAATTGCTGCTCATACATGTTCTTAAGTGACAATTGTTCTCTGTAGTAATTGTTAAGGTAATCATCGTTATATCTCATAACGTTTTGAATTTTTACACCACCGTTAGCACGAACCTGATTATCCGGATTGTCACCAATTTGTCCTGCAATATTTCTTGCAGCAAGATTAACTCGTTGTTTGTGATACCCTTCTGTATTCATATTTGATACGTTATGTGAAACAACGCTAATAGCTTTTTCATTTACTGATAATGCTCCTGCACTGATATTTAATGATGACAATAAATTCATTTTCACTACCTCATTTAGACTTCTTCGTTTACTGTCCACATGTCCATGTCATGTGTATCTGTTTTTCCTGCTCCGTTGTAATAGCTTCCTTGCGGAGCGAAAGCATCAATAATTGTTTCCAACATCTTGTTAGATATTATTATGCCATGTTTTAATAATTCCACATTTTGTTGATTTAATAACATAATTTGAGGAATAATGTTACAAATCTTAACTTTTCTATCCTTCAGAGGTTCAACAAAATCTAATGCATTTTGTTCTGCGAATTCAATAAATTCAGACATATTTGCATCTTTACCAAGCATTTCTACTGCCAATTCCTGACGGGATTTATTGAGTTTTGTAATAACATTATTCAGTGCAATAATTTTGTTATCTAAAACACCCAAGTCATCCGGCTTTGCTTTTTTGAGAATTTCTCTTTTTTCCGAAAATAATTCCATCAAATTTGTATATGCTCGAATTTCTTTATCAAGTATTTGTATTAATTTTTGAAAATTTTCGTTTTCCATATTTATTTCCTTTAACTATAATTTTAAATTAATCAACATAATTTACTAGAATAAGTACCTGATAAATCTGTTAAATATACCTTCATTTTGACTTCTCGATACAGAGCCTCTGCCTGAAAGAGCGAATTGCAAGTTAGACACATTGTATGAGAAAATTTCTCCTTCTACGTTAAGCCATCTTGGGTCTACAATACCTGTCACAATAAAATCAACTCTTTCATTTCCGTTAACAAGTGTTTTTTTGCCTTGAATACCAAGATTTCCGTTTGGCAATTGCTGCACTACCTGACAAGCAATCCTATCGCCTATTGTTAAAGCTCTTTGACCGTTAGCAGAATTTGAAACAGTATTACTTCCTCCATATCCGCCAGCACTCTTTAACTTAGACAAGTGAAACCAATCTTTCAAAAAAGATGTAAAAGAATCTGTCGTTTCGGAAGATTTACCTGATGAATATGTTAAATTATCACTTAATTGAACACTTTCTGTCATTCTTATGGATATCAAATCTCCTATTTGGTGTGCCTGAACACCTCCAAACAAAGAACGCGGAACGCCTTGATAATTTTGTGCTGCTCCAAGTGTGAACAGAGATTCTGCCTTAACGGATACAGTCGGTATCATGAAAACCAACATGGCAATAAGGTAATAAGGCAATAAGTGAGTTATAAACTTATCCTTTATAATATTCGTTAATTTGTTTTGTATTCTCATATCTGTTACCTCTTATTCCTAAAGTTTCTGTTATTGTTAGGACTTATTGATTTCTTCAGCAAAGCCATTCCGCTATAACACTTCTGCCATACAAAAGACCATATTTTATATCTTCATCTGTTATATTAAACTCTCCTGCATATTTTGCACATTCTTTAACTTCATTTACATCAATTCTCTCTAACAGACCTGGTGTTGAACCGGTTTTAACACCACTATGTGCTTCAACCGTTTCCTCTTCTTGAGTCGGTTTAGTAATATTTTTGTTGTTTTTAAAAACATTAATTGCACTAAATTGTTGTACTTGATTTACACCCGAATTGTTTTGTTCAACTCTCATTATTTATTCCTTTTAACGTACATATTTTTCCATCTGCCTGTATATAGAATCAGCAAATCCGAAGCTTGTTCTTGGATTATTTGCCAAATCTCTGCCCATTTGTTGGAATACAATTGACTTGAATGTATCTTCGTATTGGGACTCCTTCCCAAATAAACCATTTTCATCCTTCATAGTAGTTTTATCCATCTCAGATAACATTTTTGTAATAAAAATAGATTCAAATTCTGTTGCTGCTTTTTTCAACTGTTCTTTAGAATCTCCTGATTCTTTTATTCTATTGTAAAGAACCTGATCAGAATTAACTGTTTGTGCATGGTTTAGACCATGCTTAATCAAATCTAATGTAGGTGTTGTTATGTCTGATGTTTTTCCGATTTCCATATTTCCCTCATCAAATTAAATAATCACTAACTCCGCTTGCAAACTACCTGATTTTTTAAGCGCCTGTAATATTGATATTAAATCTATAGGAGCTACACCGATAGAATTCAACGCTCTTACTAAATCATTTAGATTGCTGTTTGCCGGCATGTTTATTAAACTGCCCGGTGTTTTGTTAATTTCTATATCAGCATTTTCAAAACCTACAGTTGCTCCGTTAGAAAATCCGTTCGGCTGAGAAACTTCATTATGAGCTGAAACAGTAACTGTAATATTTCCATGTGCTACAGCAGCAGGAAGAAGTTTGACGTCAGCTCCTATAACTACTGTTCCGGTTCTCTCGTTAACAATTACCTTTGCTTTTTCTGCAGTAGGCATAACTTCTAAGTTTTCTAATATTGACAAAAATGTTACTCTGTCATTTTGAAATTTTGCAGGGATTTGAACTCTCACCGAATTACCGTCTATCGCTCTTGCCGGTGCTATCTGAGAAATAGATTTTGCTATCCTTGATACTAAGGTATAGTCAGAATGATCCAAAGAAAGAGTTATTGACGATTCATCGCCTATTTCTGTATAAATATCTCTTTCTACAATTCCGCCCCCTGGAATTCTTCCTGTTGTCGTAATTGCTGTACGGGCAGAAGACGCTCCGGCAATTTTATTGATACCACCAACACTTATAGGACCCTGAGCAACAGCAACAGCTTCCCCATTTGGTGCTTTTAAGATAGTTTGTACAAGCACACCGCCTTCCAAGCTTTTACAATCTGCCATTGCAGAAACTGTTACATCAATTTTATCTCCGTTCTTGGCAAAAGCAGGGACCGTTGCAGTTACGATAACAGCCGCTGAAGCACCTTTTTGGATGTAGTTTTCCTGTTCAATTACCGTACCAAGGTTTCTTAACATCATTTTGTTAGTAATCTGGGTTGATCTGGAGTTATCACCGGTTCCAGGCAAACCAACCACTACACCATATCCTACCAATTGGTTTTCTCTGACGCCCTGAATATGAGCAATATCCATAATTCTTACTGCTGCCGCTTCCACTGGCATAAACCCGAATAATAGCAACATGGTCAATACTATCAGCCTTTTCATATTTCTCCCCTTGTAGTCACGGACACATAAGCATCTGTAACTTATAGTTAGTTTTTACTTACCATTCTTGAAGGCTAGAATCATATCTACCCCTCCCCACTAATACTATAAATGTATTTTATTAAACAGGCATCATTCAAAAGGTGGAAATTTAGAACAAAATTACATACATTCACATTTTTCTACATTGACATAAGAAGTTCTCGAATAACTTTTGTTGCAACTGCAGTTGATGCTCCGCTGGAATCGTAATCAGGAGCTAATTCGACAACATCTGCTCCTACAATATTAAAATCAGATAAGTACTTAAACCACCCAATAAGTTCGTTAAAACTGAGTCCTCCGACTTCCGGGGTTCCTGTACCGGGCAATATTGATGTGTCTAAAACATCCAAATCTACAGTAATAAATATGTTCTTACTTCTTAAGACATCCAAATCTTCATATTTTTCTGCCCGTGTATTATATTTTTTCATTAACTCAAATTCATCCTTCATGCCGGAACGAATTCCAATTTGTTTGAGATTTTCGAATCCGACAATATTTCCTGTATGCCTTATAACGGCAGAATGAGAGAGAGCTTCTCCTAAATATTCTTCTCGCAAATCTGTATGTGCATCAAAATGGACAATAGCAAGATCTTTATAAAATTTGGAAACAGCTTTTATTTCAGGCAAAGTTACAAGGTGTTCTCCACCTATACCAAAAACTTTTTTTCCGTCTTTATAAATTTGATTAACATTTTCTTCTATTAAGTTTAATGATTTAACTGTATTTCCAAGAGGGAATTCTAAATCTCCAACGTCATGAAAGTTGCAATCTTCAAGATGTTTATCAAAATAGGGTGAATATTCTTCCAATCCCCAGCTTGCAAGACGAATTTGTTCAGGCGCAAACCTTGAACCAGGACGATAAGAAACCGTACCATCAAAAGGCAAACCTAACATAACAATATCTGCTGTACTGTAATCTTTATTTTCTCCCATCCAATTTCTATCTAAAAATGGCCCTGTTAACATCTTCTCTCCTATATAAATTACGATAATTTTCTTATCATGTCGTGAGCATCTTCATCCTCAGGGAAAATTGTTACCAATTTATCCAAATATTCCAATGCACTATCATTATCATTAAGTCCTTCATAACATTTAGCAATATTCATAAGAACGGAAATGTTTTCAGGGTATTTTGCTAAGATATTATTGAAAATATTTAAAGCTTGCTGATAATCTCCAAGCTCATAATAGCAATGTGCAAGTGCATTCTGAGTTTCTATATCAGGATTTTGCTCAACAGCTTTTATTAAATACCTTTTAGCATCTTCATATTCTTTTCTTGCCAGCATTATTCTTCCCGCACAAAATAATATATATTCATGATGATGATCAATATGCAATGCTTTCATAATGTATTCTTTAGCTTCATCAAGTTGATTTAGAACAAGCTTATTTAAAGCCATAAACGTCAAAGCTAAAATATTGTTCGGCTCTAGTTCAAGAGCTTCAGAATAATACCTTTCAGCTTCATTATTCTTAGATATAGAATATAAAAAATTGCCATACTCAAACAATATTTCAAAATCATTCGGAGAAAGCTTCATCGCAGTCTTAAATTCTTCGTCTGCATAATCAAATAAACGCTTGTTAAGATAAATAACTGCCAAATCTTTGTGCGCTCTTGCAATATTAGGATTCATCTTTATGACTTTTTTCAGAATTCTTTCTGCCGTATCTGTATCACAAAGGCTTGATGAAAGAACTGCGTACTGATGAAGCGTTTCAGCATTCGGATTATTTTTCAATAAAATATTATCATATATTTCTTTTGCTTTAGCCGGTTGATTGACCTTTATATACAATGAAGCAAGCCTCTGCGCAGGTAAAATAAATTTTTGATTCAAATAGACCATGCTCTCAAGCATTGTAATTGCGGTTCTTAGTTCACCTAACGCTTCATAACAAGTGACCAAATTGTATTTATAATTCTCTTTTTCAGGATGGTATACAAGCAGTTTTTTATAAATATCAGCTGCTTCTTTGAAATTCTCCGATTTAACTAAAGACATGGCAAGCGCTACTTTAAATGATTCGTCTTCATCATCCATTTCCACTGCTTTTCGTAAATATTCACTTGCTTCTCTATGTAAATTTTGAACCTGATATGCAGAACCTAAATTATAATATACCATCGGGTCATCCGGTTTAAGTTCAAGAGCTTTTTTATAACACTTTATTGCCTCATCTTTATTACCGACTGCCATATAAGCAGTTCCTAAACTACTATATATACCTACATTATTAGGAGATTTTTCCAACGCGCGCATAAAAGGTTCTATACTCTTATCAAATTCTTTAATTTTCAAATATGCAGTTCCAGCTACAAAATCAAAAATATAATCTTCTTCTGCTATTGCATTTGCCCTGAATGCAAAACTTATCGCCTCTGACGGTTGATTTAACTTCAATAGAACAACACAGAGATTTTTATATGCATCAACATAATCTGCTCTTAAGTCGATAACTTTAATATATGCATTTTTTGAAGAAATAAAATCTCCAAGATTATCGTAGCAACTCGCAAGATAAAACCAAGATGTGGCATCTTCCGGAATAAACTTGACAACAGTTTCAAAATGAGTCTTGGCAGACTCCCAATTTTGTAGGTTAACCTCAGTAAGTCCGGCCAATTTTATCAGTTCAATATTGTTCGCATCTTCCTTTAATGCTTCTGCTAACAAAGTCTGTGCTTCTTCAAAATTTTTATTCCCAACTAATTCTGTAATTCTGTCTATATCAACCATAATAAATCCTACTATCGTCTTATATAACTTTTAACCGCCAAAATAATTTTTGAGTCCTGATGTTAAATTTCTGTTTTTACACAATTTTTTCAACTTAGATATTGCCCTATTCTCAATTTGACGAATCCTCTCTCTGGAAACGCCATAAATTGAACCTATTTCATCAAGCGTTTTTTTGTTACCGTCATTGTTCAAACCAAAACGGAGAATCAAAACATCTCGTTCTTTTGGACTTAATTGTTCAAGCATACATTTTATATCATCAATCATACTTTCTTGTGAAACCATGTTATCGGGTGCAATTGTTGATTCATCAACTATGTAATCTATAATTTTATTCGAATCATCCTTTTGTCCAGTTGGTGTATCAATACTAATTGTCGATTGAGTTGACTTTATGATTGAAGTTAATTTAGAAACAGAAATTCCCATTTCATCTGCAATTTCCTGTTTATTAGGTATACGACCCAATTTTGTTGTTAAGTCCATAGTAGCTTTTTTAATTTTGTTAATTGATTCAATCAAATGTATAGGCAATCTTATTATTCTTGCTTTATCAGCAATTGCCCTTGTTATAGACTGCTGAATCCACCAAGTTGCATATGTGGAAAATTTATACCCTTTTGTATAATCAAATTTTTCAGTAGCTTTTATTAAGCCCATATTACCTTCCTGAATCAAATCAAGGAAAGACAAACCCCGTCCGATATATTTTTTTGCAATAGAAACAACCAACCTCAAATTTGCATTGATTAAAACTTTTCTTGCCATAATATTTTGTGTTTCGTAGATTTTTTTGGCAACCTCTAATTCTTCATCTGCTGAAAGCAAAGGAATTTTTCCAATCTGTTGCAAATATATTCTTACTGAATCGTCAGCATTGACAGAATTCAAGCTCTCTTGCGTTTTTGGTTCTTCTATCTCAATTGACTCATCATCTTCATCTAATGCATCAATACTGTTAAAATCAACGCCTTCATCTGATATTTCGTCGGCCATAATATTAAGAGTTTCGCCTTTTTTGCTCATATTTACCTCAATTTATTTTCTCGTTTTTTAGCAACCTGCGTTACATATTCAAACATTATTATAGCAGCAGCATTTGAAACGTTTAAAGAATTAAATTTTGTTAACATTGGAATTTTAACTTTAAAATCAGAAAGTTTTAATAGTGATTTTGAAATTCCCGCATGCTCTGCACCCATTATAAGTGCAAAATTCATATCTGTATAATCAATTTCATAATGATTTTGCTCTGCATGATGATCAGATGCAATTACCCACCAGTCGTTTTCTTTTAGCTTTTGTATCGCATTTACAAGACTGTTTGTTTTTATTATGGAAATATGACTTGTTGCTCCTGCACTGGTTTTTTCAACCGTAGAGTTAACCAGAGCTCCCCTGCGTGATGGCAATATAATTCCCTTTATTCCTGCACATACACAAGATCTGATAATTGCTCCCACATTGTGGGAATCCTCAACACCATCAAGAATTACAACAGGAGCGTTTTCGCCTTTATATTCTTCTATAAAATCTTCTAATTCAACATATTTAATTGGTGCAATTTGTGCAACTACACCTTGGTGCCTGCCTTCAGGTACCAGTAAATTTAATTTTTCTTTTGCTACAAACTGAAATACGATTCCCCTTTGTTTGGATAAAACTTTTATTTGCTCTATTTTGGTATCCGAATGAGAATTATTAGAAATTAGTATTTTATTAAATTCTCTATTTCCTGACTCTAAAGCCTCTATTACAGAATTTTTTCCATAAATTATCATTTCATCCATTTTTAGAATAAAACCCTCTTAATAACTTAAAAATAAATCTAAATGTTTGTAATATATACAAATTTTCAAATTTATTGTACAATAAAAAAAGGAGAATATAAAGATGGATTTATTTAAGAAGAGCATAATAGTTGGCGTTTGTGTGACTCCTGAAAAAGGCTTAGAAGTTGCGCAAATTGATTTTGATACAAAAACTTTGCTGAAGTATGGAACTCGGAGCTTAGGATTTAGCATAAATCAGAGAGAAATAGCTGACTTAGACTTATTCAAAGATGCTGTACAAGATTTATTTATAGAGATGCAAATTCCCAAAAATGCAGAGATAGTTTTGAATATTCCTGCAGGACTATTCAAAGTCAATGATTATCCTGCGGCATTAGATGAATTTCAGATATCCAATGCAATAGAAGAAGAACTGCTCGGAACACCTTTGTATCAAGAGAAAGAGGCTTGTTACAGCTACTCAATACTACCGAATTCTACAATACAATTCAATAAAGTCGCATACACTGCATCTTCAAAAAGTATGATTTTGGAGATTGCTCTTATTTTCAAAGACTTAGGCTATAAGATATATGGGTTTGATACATCAGTAAATTCAACAATAAATTCTTTGATGTACTTAGAGAGAGTAAATACAGAACCTGATGTTAACTGGGTGCTTCTTGTAGTGGAAAATTATTGTTGCAGAGTATTTTCAATGAATGGCAACAATTATATTGATGCTTTCGAAGAGAAGATAAGCATTGGTGAAGTCCTCGGTGATGCAGAGAATTATTCAACAGTTATGACTGCAGTTGAGCCTATTATTAAGAATTTGCCGTCAAAATACTTATGTGTAGTATCAAAAACAGATATAATAAGCGCAGAAATGCTTTCAAACAAGCTCACTTATTCTGCTCCGATTACATATCAGGAAGCAAATGCTTTTTCCAATGAAGTTTTTCTAAATTTGGATGACTCAGTAGAATCGTCTGTTGCAAGTCAAATAACATTGGACGCAATCGGAGCTGCAATATACAGAGAATTCGAACCATATGAGTCTGCAAAATTTAATTTGTTTAACAAATTATTGGGAGATGTTTATTATTCAGAACAACCTCCGGAAATAACGATACGTGAAAAAACATATGTTCTTTCCAATGATAAGCTGGCTAAATGGTTTATTATGATTGCAATTATCATTATTGCTATAACATTTTTATCACTAATTATACTTGTTACAAAAATTAACTCTCAAAAACAGCAATCGGAGGATTTAGCAGAAAAAATTAAAGCAAGTAACCAATTCTTAAAAGATAATGAAGACATTTCGTCCGAACTTTTTGATGAAGGAGATGAAATAAGAGTCGGTCTTGAACATAATAAAGCAATTTATTCATACTATACAATAGTAGGAACCGAAATCCCTAAAAAGTTGTGGTTAACTCAATTGAAATTTGGAAATAACATTACTATTGAAGGTCAAGCTGATAATTTAGAAAGTGTTTATGCTTTCTTTAGAAGTATAAAAGATTATGATCCTGAATCAGATATAAAATTGCAAAAACTCGGTCTTGCATCAAAATCAAAGAATTTTGCGTTAAACGGCAGCAACGAATTTGACACTGAGTCAATACTAACTTCTATGAACGCTGATTTCTACGAATTTAGGATTTCTAATGAACCGGAGGTTTCTAAAGAAGAGTTAAAGAAAGGTGACAAAAAAGGCAACGGTTTGCCTGATTTAGAACCAATAAAAGAGTAAAGGGTTAAAAAATAATGGATAAATACAAAAAATATTATGGCGTAATGATTTTTGCAGCAGCTTTATTTGCATTATTTTTGGCTGTTTATTTAATTTTAGGGCCAAGAATAGCAGAAACAAGCAACTTAAAATCAAATATAGAAAATCAAGAGAACCAATTAAGCAGCTTAAAAAGCAAAATAACTATTGTACAGAATAAAATTAAAAAAATAAAAAATTCTATTGTATCTTCTCAAAAGAAAATTTATTCACCTATAGAATCTGATTTAGGCAATGACACATTATTTTTCACTCTATATAATGATGTAATTGAAATGCTTCATTCTAATTCTATAAAAATAAAAACAATTGAATACACTTATAATCCTGAGACTGATTCATTTGTTAAATTTGGTAAAGACGTGTACTTTGTATGTGATGTAGAAATGGAAGTTGTTTCTAATTATGTTAATCTTGGCAAATTTATTCAGGATGTTTATCAATATCCATATTATATAAAAATTAATAATATCGAAGTTAAACCATATGCTAAAGATAAAAAGGTACTGATATCAAATATCAGCTTAAGACTATATGCTCATACGTCACCGGAGCAAACAGAAGATATTCCTACAGAACCGATAAATGGTGCAACTTCTCCGCTACCTCAATAAAATAAAATTTTTGCTTGAAAAAAAAGTGTATTTATTTTAATATGTATATACTTGTGTTGCGAGAGCAATACGAGCAGGCTTATGAAGCGGAGCTGTTAAAGCAGTCCTTGAAAATTTAATATGCGGACGTAGCTCAGTTGCCCAAGCGGAACAAGAGTGAAGCGTATCTGAGATATATACTCTACCAACTGAGAAGCGTCAAGATTGAAAATTTAATATGCGGACGTAGCTCAGTTGGTAGAGTATCTGCCTTCCAAGCAGACTGTCGCGAGTTCGAGTCTCGTCGTCCGCTCCATTTAAAACAAAGACTAGACTTCGGTTTTAGTCTTTTTTTATTGCTTAAAATTTTAGCAAAATTTTGTTAATTTTGCATTTTTCCCGACTATTTCCCGACTTATACAACTGATATTCCGAGATACTAAATGATTATAAATGCTAGTAAAATTAAGAGCATAATAACTCAATAGCATTTTTCTTATTTTTTGCGTTGGTGTGTGTATATCTTTCAGTAACCGATACGCTACTATGTCCTAAAATTTCCTGTACTGTTCTTATATCAGCCCCTTTTTCTAACATTCTTGTTGCAGCTGTATGTCTTAAATCATGGAATCTAAAGTTATTAACTTTTGCATTTTCCAAAACAGTTTCAAAAGATTTATGTATATCAATATAATTGGCATTTGTAGAAGGATTTACAAATACATATTCAGAATTGCTTGATGCCAATATCTCTTTGAGTATTTTCATTAATTTTGTTGATATTGGTATTTTACGAGATTTACCGGATTTAGTAACATACAACTCTATATATTCGTAATCAAAATCAATATTAGACCATTTTAGGTTTAATATTTCAGCCTTTCTCATTCCCGTTTGTAAAGCACAAATTATTATGTTTTTAAGATAAAGGTACGGATATATTATTTTCTTTTTCCTATCCCTGCCTATGACTTCATAACCTCGTTCTATTTCTTTGAATAATCGTTCTTCTTCTTCCGGCATTAAAACTCTAGTTTTATAATTATTTTCTTTTAATTTTTTAACCGACCACATTGGGTTTTTATTTATCAGTTCATTTGCAACGGCTATATTTAACATTTTACTTAATGCTTGTAAATATCTATTTATAGTGGCATTTTTATTTCCGGTATTATTTTTAACATCTCGTTTAAAATCTTCTATTTTAGCCGGAGTAATGTCCTCTAAATTGATATTTCCAAAGTACTCTAAAAATATATCCGTACTTCGCAAATCACCTTTATATGATTTTTTATTACATTCTGAATAATCTAAATATAGTTTTATTGCATATTTTAGAGTAGGTTTCGGTTTATTATCTAAAATACCGAGATTACCTTTCATAATCTCGGCTTTTACTACTGCTTCGTATTGGAGTGCGGTCTTTTGATCAACCGCACCCTTACATGCTCTATAATACTCTTTTCCGTTTAGTTGAAAGCGATAATACCATTTATTGCTATTACCCTTCTTAAATACACTCATATTAAGCCACCTTTCTTTTTCTTTCTTCGAGCCATTCTTTTAAAGAATCCTCGAAAAATACTATTTCTTTACCCATTTTGTCCATAACTTTTGCAGGGATAATTTTCCTAGCAATCCAATTATTTAATTTGATTAACCTTTTTTGTGGGTTATCAATCATATCCGCAAACAAGAAGTCTGCGGTCTTTCTTTTAGTCCAAAGTCCGCTTTTTTCCATATCCTTATGCTCCCTTCTTACGCACTCTTTTTAAGATTATTTATTTTAAGGGTATCAAGCATTTTTTTAACTTCTTTGGGTTGGTCTTTGCATAAGACATAATTTTCAACCACAAAATCAAATCTTTTTTCAGTATCACCCATTTGCTTTTTTATATTAATTTTTCTTTTTCTCAATCTGCTTATGCATTTTGGCAGATATTTTATTCCATACCAATCGCTTGCAATTTCCGGTGATATTTTGCCAAAGGCTACTAGATGTTGTAAAACTGTATCAACTTGTGACATATTATTTTGCGAATATAAATTACCGTACATATTAAAACCTCTCTCTTATACTTTGTGTTACCGAATCATAGTAGAGATATGCGGTCTTATTACCTTCCGTATGCCGAGATTTTGCTACTATGAAACGCAAGTCGTTTGATCTATATTTATCAGGCTCAAAATATGCAGGTCTATGAACAAAACAAACTGTATCAGCATCTTGTTCTATTTTTCCCGAATCTCTCAAATCTGAAAGAATCGGGGTTTTGTCTTGCCTGTTTGCAAAGGCTCTACTTAATTGATTTAAGGCAACAAGAGGTTTATTAATTTCCATAGCGGTTAATTTTAATTCTCTTGATATTTCGCTAACCCTCTCATAACTTGTTTTTGCATTACTTCCACTTAACAAACCCATGTAATCAAGAAATACAATATCACTATTCGACTTTTTCTCTAATTGCCTAATTTTTTTTACTGCAATTTCATAGTCAGTACAAACTTTAATACTCAATGTTTGAAGAAAACCGTTTATGTAATTTATGTATTCATCTTTTTCTGATTCGTTAAGTGTTTGAGTTCTTAATTTACTTGCATCAATGCTTGCTTGGGAACAAATAAGACGGTTTTGTATTTGTGATAATGACATTTCTAAACTATACAAACTTACCTTATATCCCTGTCTTGCTATTTTTGCTATTAAATTAATCATCATACAAGTTTTACCCATGCCGGTTGCACCTGCTAGTACGATAAAATCACCGCCTAGCATACAACCTAAGTGTTTATCTATTGAAGGGTAGCCTGTCCTTATCAATCTTGTATTTTCTTTTGGTACAAGCAATTTATCTGCATTGTATGTAATATCTAATAATATTGAGGTATCTGTATATTTTTCTTTTTCTCGTTGGATTTTTTCTATATCATCAAAACTTGTTGCACTCTGCGTTACTCTATCAAAATAAGCATTGTGAATTTTATCAATATAGAATTTATAATTTATATTCGTTATAAAATTTTCTTGTAATGCGAGAAGGTCTTGTTTTTCCTCAATATTAGATAATTTTTCAGCAATATTATAAAAATTTACTTCTTTACCGGAGTTAAATAATAATTCTGCTATATCAAAAACTTTTGCAAAGAAACGATTTATGAACATATTTTTGTTCAACTGTCCTAAAATTACTTCTTGCATATCCTTTTGTGATGCAACTAGCATTGATGTTATTTCTTGCTCATAGTCGTGGAGTAAATTCATTATATATTGCTTTCTCTCTTATTTTATCGGACTTATGCTACTTCTTTTTTGTCTATTTTGCCGTAGCCGACAACTTCATTTTCATCATCTTCATAAACATATCTTTTCTTATCGTTAGACCATTTTGTTTTACGAAAATCCCAACCGATAATTTCAGTTTCTTTAGATGTTTTATTTTTAGGCTGATTTCTTGTTAATGTGCCTACAATATGAACATAATCACCTTCTGATACATCTTCAGCAATTCTTTCCGCTATATTATCATTCTTGTTATTGAAAAATATTATAGGGAAGGAATCGTAATTTTGTGTTTCATCGGGATTATTTGCGTTAGGTTTCTTTTTGCTCAAAAGAATTTTTGTTCTGCAAGCACCGGATTCAAAATATCTGATTTCCTTCCAATTCAACCTACCCATAATCTCTACCCTGTTCACTATGCAACCTTCCTTTCTTCATCATCAGCCACTAACTTTTTATCACTCCAATCAGTAACATCTTTGACTTCTGACATATCAGCCAAAACTTTTATTTTGGTTGTATTATCCATATCAAATGCTTTTCTTATTTCTACGGACTTAGGCAAGGTTTTCATCAACTGTATTAAAACAGTTTTCTTACACATAGCATTTTCATCAGTTACCCAAGCGGAATTAGGATTAAAATGAGGATTTTTAATTGGTACATATTTTTTCTCATTATCATCAAATTCCATATCAATATATGCTTTAGAGTGTTTCATAGCATGAGTGATACATTCAGTCCTGTTCATTACCTTAAATGCACATTCACCGTTTGCTAAATGAGCAATAGCATAATATTTAATTGGTTTACCTCTATCAACTTCACCGTTTGCATCCGGTATATCATAAGTTATGTGTCTTATTGTTTCATTTGTTCCGTATTCATACCTAAATTCATCTTTAGAATAAACGGTGTGCATACTTACTTTCAAACCTAATTCGTGCCTGTAAAATAAATCAACATAACCTTTATAACCTATTACAAATTGGACTTCTTTGAGTTTAGTCCATTTTCCGTTAATCTTTCTTGAATTATTAAATACAAGAAGATATGCCTGTCCGTCAGTATCAGGCTCTAGCCCTAATTGTGCTGCTTGAAATACTGCACCTAAAAATGATTCGGGGGTACATTCAGCAAGTTCGGGATTTTTTCTTACGCAAGTTAGAACTATCCTTCCAAGTCTTTCAGCCGTTATGTGTTTGGGGAGTGCTTTATCCAATTCTTTCAAACTTTTTTGTAAAAGTTCTTGAATTGTTTTTGCACCTTTTTGCTTTTCGACAACTTGTGCTTTAATTTCTGCAATTTGTGTACTCATAAATTTCCTTTCCGTCTTTCGACCTTCCACTTTTATAATCTCTTTGGCTATGCAGCCTTTTTCTTATTTTCATAAACTCTAAAAGTTCGTATTGTTGAAGTTTTGCCTGTTTGCCAAGACACTCTGTATTTTTCAGTCATTATTCCGGCATGGGTATTAATGATATTTTTAAGTCTTGCCTCTATTAAGTCCTGTTTTTCTTTGAGTTCTGCTCGTTTGGACTTAATTTTTTGTAAACGATCAATCAATTTTTCTTGCTTTTGGTCGTTAATAAATTCTGCATTTTCTTCCTGTTGAGGATAAATTTGTACTAACAATTCATTATCACTAGGTATAAATGCAGGTGGTATTTTGTTTTCAACGCAATTCCAAAATTCGATTGCTGCTTTTAACATAGAATCAAATAATTCGGCATCAAAATCTATTTTTCTATATTTAAACTTTTGACCGCCAATAAGAACTGCAATATAGCCTCGTTTTTTGTTTGTAATTCCCAAATACCACATAACTTGTAATAAATATTCTTGTGGTATTTTTTCAATTACTTTTTCAACAATTTTTCCGTCAATTTCTTCTTTGACGATAATATCTTCCCATTCTTCAGCCTTATAACTGCTACAAGTTTTACATTCTAACAGTTCATCAGTTCCTACTATTAATCTATCAACATGTGCTGCTAAAAACGGATATTTTTTATGTGTGTATATAGCCGTTCTTTTTCTTACTTTCAAGCCTGTTACTCTTGAAAACTTTTGTGCAACAAATTCTTCTAATTCCGTACCAAGTTGCACCGCCTCATTGTCTGATAAATCACTAGGCTCAACTTCGCCTGTTTTTTCAAGCCATAAAGTAAATGGTGTTTTCCACCTACTCATTCCCAAAATTGATGCAATATCAGAGCCACCAATATACTTTCTGCGTTCTTCTGCGGTAAACATTATTACTCCTTTCTTTTGTTAGCAGAAATCTTTTTCTAAACAACCTCTAACCGTAAGATACGCATAGTCACTAAAACTTGTGGTATCTTCTTGTAGAGAATAATCGGTAGTTTCACCACCTTCAGTAAATTCAAAAATCAATTCTGCATCTTGATTTTCAATACTTAACAAACTTTCAACAAATTCTTTTACTTTCATTTTTTTACCTCTCTGCTACTAATCCGTTTTCCTTAAATGTTTCTCTTATGTCTTTTGCCTGCATAAACAGTGGCAAATCAATGGGTAAATCAATGTTTCTTGTATTAATTTGTGCATAATAATCCGGCACGAATTTACCCGAACTGTTACGAAAACCTCTCGATTTTCTTCGCTGATTTTTTGCCATAACTTCCTCTCTTTTCTGAATTTTGGTACAACAACTAAACCTCATAAATAAAGTTACAAAAAGACAACTTTATTTAAGGGTTAAGTAGTTGGACTTCCCTCTCTTTTTCCTAGTAAATTTTAATAAACACCTTTTATGATTGTATTATTTATCAATATGGAAAAAGTGTCAATCACGATTGACATTTTTGTTAAGATATTATAAAATTTTATGTGTACGAAATGTAGTTATAAACAACCTATGACAAAATGTAAATTTATTGCAAAATGCTTAACAAAGTGTCATAGTAAAATCACAAAAACCGTCAATCACATTTGACAAATTGCTGGAGTAATATGAAAAAGAAAGACAACTGTGCTTGCTCCGACAAGTACATGCATAGTAGCATTTATGCTCAATATGTAGAGGAAATTGGCAAAATTTCCCAATCAAAGTATGCCAAAATCTTTAATTTTACAAGACAAAATATTGGGTTAAGATTTAGCCGTAATTCTGCTATAACAAAGGAAGAACAATTAATGTTAGTTCAACATTTAGAAGAAATCGGCAAAACTGATACACAATTATACAAACAATTTGCTGATAAACCTAATATGGTAAATGTTCCTGTTAAATCTGATGTATCAGCAAGTTGCGGTTTTGGTGTAGAAGTTTATGACGAATTTACATCTGAAAACTTGCCTTTGCCAAGTCAATTATTGCAAAAATACTTTAATGCTGATAAGCACGAAACTGAAATTATATACGCAAAAGGCGATAGTATGTCACCGGATATTAATGATAACGATATGATTTTGGTTGATAAATCTAAAACAAGTGTAAAAGACGGTCAAATCTATGTATTTAGTTATGACGGTCAGCCAATGTGTAAAGAATTAAAAACAAGCGGTAACAGTATTATTGCAATATCCAAGAATACCAATTATCCACCGTTTATAATTGACAAAACACTTAATTTTAGAATTGTAGGTCAAGTTGTCGGTTTATTTCATTCTATGTATTGCTAGATAATGATACATTATCAAAACCACTAAATACAAGCTCAAAATCTTCGTCATAAGTAGCACCACAATCTTTACAGTAGTAATGGTAGGTTATATATCCGCCTTCTATTTCGCTACCGGAAGAATCGGTATTTTTAGAATCACACACAGGGCAAATATACTCCCTGCCTTTTCGTTCCTTTACTTCATAACCGTTACATTCCCAAAATTTTTTTGCCTGTTCAAATGTTGTTACTTCAAAATCTTTGTCATAATCATCTTCTTGTTGAAAATGCTCATGATAAAATCTTGTTGCATCCGCAATAACTTCTTCTTTATTTTTATAATTTGTATAATCATCAATATAATTATTTTTTACCCAATCTGCATCAATTTTGATAAACATCTAAATATTCCTTTCTTTGTTTCTTGTTCAAACCTATAAAAATCTTCGCAACAATTAGGACAAAAATATGTATAATCCTTAATGGCTGATTTTTGTAATCTTGTTCCACATCTGAAACATTTTAATTTTATTTTTGCATTTTGCTTTATATCCGATATATCAAGCAAATTTGGATTAACAAAGGTTTTCATTGTATCAATATCATCTTTAAATACTTTGGGATATTTCTGCATTTTTTCTAAAAAATCAAAATAATTTTCAGTAATACTTATGCTATCATTACATTCCGTTCTTAATCGTTCTGCAATATCAGACAAATAATAGTCATTGATATAAATTTCTATTCTATCAATTACATTCATAGCCAAATTTTTATCAATATCAAATTTATCGTTTTCAATATTACCTAAATTACAATCTTGGCAATCACGCAGAGAAAAAGTGTTATCGTCATTTATAACATAACTAAATTCAATGCTTTCAAGTATATCCGTTAATTTTATTTTTTTCATAATTTACCTCTAATAATCTATCCTAAATGCAATATAATCAGCCTCGCCATTTAACATAGCATCATACTCATCATCTGATATGTATTGTTTTAATTCGGGGTTTTCTTCGATTGTTTCAATATCCACCCAATTATCAGTATTGTCATAACTAATTCCGGTAATACTGTTAATCCTTTCCATATCGTCTGATTCTTGTAAACTCATAATAACTTTGTCTATTACTGCCATTTTTCTTTCCTTTCCTTATAAATTTCTACTTCTTGAAATGGTATATCATCATCAGAAAATCTACGGTTTAAAAAATCTAATGCTTTATCAGTATGAGATAAATCATTCCTGTTATAATCTTCCAATAATAATTCCTGTTCGCCTGTTTTTAAGTATTCGTCATAAAGACTTATTGCATATTCTTTTAATTGCTTTTCTGAATATAAAACAGGCTTAAATAAATAATCAGCATATTCTACAAAATATTTTGTTTCCATTTATACCTCTTTCTTATACTGAAGATAATGCCGTAAAAACAACAGTATCAATCTCTTTGTTTTTAAGTGCATTTAATTCTTCATCAGTTATGTATTCCAACAATTTTGGGTATTCTTGTATAACTTCCAAATTTACCCAATTTTCATCATTAAATTCACAAGAGCCTGTGATTTTATTAATTTTTTCCATAGTGTCATAATCTTGTATGCTTAAAACTACACGATAAATATTCATTATTTTTCCTCGCTTTCTTCTGCATCCGTTATTACGACAACACCATTTCCATACGGAACTTCAACAACTTGTGTAATCGGTATCATATCCGGCATTACGACAGGCAAATGTTGAGGTAATTTGTTAAGTATTTTAATAATTTCTGCAACATTCATTATTTACTCCTTTCATATTGTTTTATTTCTTTTTCCCAAGAACCACACGACATGTTATAAACAGGGATATTATTTGTAAGAATAAATTGATATGCCTCTGCAAAATTGATAAATTCCAAATCAGCACCTTCAATTTGCGACCACATTTTGCCGGTGTTTTTGTCGTTATAAAAAGTTAGTGTCTTTTTCCCGTTATATCCGCTACCAAAATAAATATTGCTGTCTTTGTCTTTTATCAGTTCACCTTCATACAAATTTGCGTAGTCATATTCTTCCGGTACGGTATATTGGTTGAATTGTAATCTTAATTGCTGCATATACTTTTATCCTTTTAATAATTTCCGCAACAGTCATATTCTTCGTCACAATCAAATATGTCATTTAGAAGATAAATGTAATCCCTTATTGCTTTTCGGGCAATTCGTTCAACTTCATCTTCATTTTCTGCGTTACAGTTGTCAATTTCCCAATACAAAATGTTGCCGTTATAAATTTGTAATGTTCCGTCATCTAAAACTTTCCAATTCCAATCAGCCATTTTTCCCCCTTTCTATGATGCAATTTTGTATCTTTTGCTAAAATCTTTAAATCCTTTTTGATACTGTTTATAAAGTTGTTCAGAATAACTTTTTAAACTTATGTAATTGTATCTATCCCTGTAATTTTCTTTTGAAAAAGGCACTAATACCCAATCATATCTATCAATAAGAGGATATTCGCCTAAATTTTCATATTCATCATCTTCCAATGTTCCGATATAATCTTCAAAATAATCAAGAATTTCTCTTTGAGAATAAGATCTATAACCGCAATAACTGTTATATTTATAGGTTTCGTTTGAATACCAAATGCCTTCATCAACTACACCGGATTTTATATTACAAATTGCTGATTCACCTTTATTATTTAAAAAAGCAAATTTGTTATTTTTACCGATAACTTGCTCAATCAGTTTTAAAATTGAAGTATTTTTAATAAAATCTTCGGGTAAATTACTTAAATATTCATTTATAAAAAGAATAGTATCTGATACTTCGCTTTTATCCGGCACATCAATATCCAAAATTCCGTTATGTATCATTACAACTGAACTATTTACCCAATGAGGATGACAATTATTCTTATCTTTCTTTCCGCTTGTTCCGATACGACAATGGATTAAAATATCACCTTCAGCAATTTTTTCTACTGCTCTTACATTTTTCATAAAATCATCAAGTTTAAAAATTCCTTTTGTTACATATAATTTGCCGTTTACTGCATAAGCAATTCCGGCACCGTCTTGGTTATTTTCAAAACAATTTCGCAAGCACTCGTCAGAGATTTGAGTGCCTTGTGGTTTAACTATTGCAATACACATTATGCTGCCTCCAATTCTTTTTCCGTATATTTGATTCCAAAATGTTCTTCTACTCTGCGTTCAAGTAAAAATGCGTATAAATATGGATATTCAAGCCGATTGTCAAAAACAAAGTTTATAAACCCTCTTGTGTTGCACTTGTAAGGGTTATCTACTTCTTGTCTTGTGTAATCAACTAGGGCAAATACACATTCCATATTTTTTACAACTCGTTCTATTCTTGTATTTGAGTTAAATATTCTAATTTCATAAGTAAAAGTTCTGCTATCAAAATTTAAAGCGGTATGTCTATCATCCGCTACTTTCGGCATACCATATTCATAATTCACAATTTCATCAAACGACCTATTGCGATCCGTCATGCAACTCCATTCTTCCATATTCTTTTCTTTGCGTTGTGATATACAAAACCAAATATTTCTATCATCTTCGTTGCCGTATAGGATTTCAGCCATTTGTGCAATTTGTCTTTTTGAAAAAATATCAGCAGAAACATGGACATGCATACCACCCATTCCATGTCCGTAGAATCCGTTTTGGTCTAGGAATTTCAAGCCTTTTTCAAACATTGGTTTAAATCGTTCTTTGAAGTATCTTCTCGTCATTGGTTGAGTGACGATTTCAAAACCACCATTTTCAATAGAACTGTCATTCATTAATACGACATCAGAAACTTGGTCTAAAAATTCTTCAGCATAATCTCTATTACCCGATACTTCTAACTCAAAACCAAAGTATTCATTAGTTAATGGCTCGTCTGCCGTTTTGCGTTTTGAAAAACAATCAAAATCGTGATAACTGTATATATAATCTTCGCAAGTATGGTTGTCATAACAATTCGGGCAATAATCGGCATCACGATATTCTATATAATGGCAATCATCACGATGCGTTGCTCTGCCACAATCGTTACAATAGTAATAATCATTACATCTGCAATCATCACAAACCCAATTATTATCATAAGTCCGTTCTAAACCGTCTTTGCTAAAATATTTTTCACAACATTCGCAAGAGTAGTATTCACCTTCATCTAAGCAACTGTCACAAATATATTTTTCTTCATTTTCAATCCATGTAACTTCGTCATATTTGAAGATTTCACCGCAATCATCACAATATCGGTAATCATCATCTAAACAACTATCGCAAATGTAATATTCATCTGCCGTTTTATAGGCACTATCTTTTAAAATAATCTCGCCACAATCGTGACATTCTATTGCACAATCCGAACAAAAGAACTCATAATCAAGTAAATGTCCGTCTTTTGGCAATACCATTTTTCCACAATTTTTACATATCATTTTTTACTCCTTACGAAAAAAGCACCTGTCTTAATTGACAAGTGCCTTTTTTCTAACTATCTACAAATTTTATAATTCCGATTCTATTTGTATTTTCATAATTCACCACCACCTTATGCTGCTAAAGTCAGATATGACATTGGTGTTGTAAACTTTCGCCATATTTCAAGTGAAAGAGTGTTACCATGCACAATATCACCTTTTAATCCCAATAAAGATGTTTGGATATATGCCATTCTGCAACAACCAATATCAATATCCGTTCCTAAAAACTTCATTATTTTTTGAGGGTTATATCCTTTATCAAGTAGTGTGTTTGCAAATGCGATAATCATTCCACCCGCACCACAACAAGGCTCTGATAAAGTGTAATAGCCTTTTTCTTTTATTTCATTTTCTACATATTCACCTATAAGCATTTTTGCCATACATAATGACATGTGATATGGTGTAAAAAATTGTCCGTTGTGTTTGTTACCAAACCCTGCGGACATATAAACTTCACCTAAAAAATCGTGCATTTTTTGTTCTAATGCCATTGTAGTTATTGCAAGCAATTCACATAACGGCTTTACATCTTTATATCGTTGCACGACTTCCATATATTCATTTTCAACATTTTCATCTTTTACTATTGCATTATTGAAAGATGCTGATGCCATAATCAAAAAATCTTGAAAAATCTCAAAATTGTGTTTACTTCTATCAACACTTTCCATACATTTTATAAATTCAAGTAAATAATCTTTTGACATATTTTATCCTTCCGTAAACTTTATATTTTCGTCATAAACAAAATCAATGACGGCTTTTATCGGTTTATAGCCGTCACCTTTGTAACTTAATTCAAGTTTGAATCCTTCAACATCTGAAAAATAAATGGTTTTATCTGATGATAAATATAATTCGCCTTCATCTAATAATGTCTTTATATCTTCAGCATTGAGTGTTACAGTTCTCACGATTACCTTCCTTTCCGTATTAACTTCCCAAAAAAAGAGCCGGACTTTATCCGACTTCAGTTCTTTTATTACATAGAATAAACGAAGGGAATGGAATCCAAACCCCTCGCTTACCCCCTGCTTTAACATATATTGTCTTTATAGTTAATAACTATTACATGTTGTTATTATTAACTTATATTAGTTAATAACATGTATATTAACTAATACATGTTATAACTTTTAACTAAAATAGGTTATAACCTATATAAGACTAAGACTTTAACTTTAAAAGGTTATAACTATTTGCTTTTAACTGTTAATAACCTTTAACAAGTGAAAACCTTTTTAAAAATAAATGCAAGTTAATACACAAAACAATTATTGTTTTTTTCTTGCAAATTTATTGTTCTATCATTTTTTACTCTAAATTTGCATTAAATACTTAATTCTATTGCTTTTGGGTATTCTTTTTCTCTTTTCTTCTATTACTCCATAATTGCGTATCTCAATAGAGCATATTAATTCAACCCGAATCATACGCAAGTATTTGCAATATTAGAAAAGAAAGCCTTTCGGTATAGACAACGGCACGCAAGTGCGTATAATCTATACCAAAAGGGCATTAAAAGAATTGCTTGTGCGTGAACTTTGTTTTGACGAATAACACAAGCAATCCCCAAATCAAAAAGACGGACTAAGCCGCCTTTTTTTCCTCATCACCATTAGGAGTTTCACCTTTGGCAAGTTCTTCCATAATTTTCTTATTGAGTTCTTTTAAGCATCTATCAGTAGGTGCTATGTACTCAACAGGCTTTTTATATTGAGCCTCAAAACCATCAACTAATTTATCTCGGTCTTTTTCGGTATCAAGTTGTTGAACAAACTCACTCATAGGAGTAACAACAAGTTCATTTTTCTTCAAGCCTTTTTCAACGGCTCTGATGTAACCTTCATAAGTCAGTTTTGTACGATTAAACTTGAAACAAACAACCGAAGTATCATAATCAACATTACCAACTTCATAATTAACCAAATAACCTTCCTTTTTTAGCCAGTAAAAGATACCTTTCCAAGAATAAACTTTGTCTGATTTTTCAAATAATACTCCGTAACCGACTTTATCGTAATACTGTTCTGCATAAAGTCTGCCGTAAACATACGGAATGAGGTTGAAATCTTTTTTGTTTGACATAATTGAGTTCCTTTCTACGCAGTAGCGTCTTTGTGTTCACACCTCTTTAACCGCAACAGGAAGTAAAAATAGCAACTTGGTAGCAGATACTTTTGGTTGGTAGTTTCACAAGGCGGTTTTTGACTAAAACGGACAAATCTTGTTACAGTTCTTAACAACACCATAACTTAAAGGCTAGAGAAATCGTTGTTAGGAACTGTAACAAATTTTACACTTCAGTCCGATTTAGGCATAAAAATTTTTACTTCCTGTTTTAATCGGTGAGAACACAAATACAGATACGGAGTAGAGAGGAACGGAAGGGAAAACAAAAAGGTTTCAACCGAAAGAATGTTTACAAAGACGAAGTGCAAACAGTATTACAACAAACTTTAGGAGTATTATTGAAAAATAAGACATTAACAATATTTGTATCGTTACTGACTAAAAAAGACAACACATATATTTGAAGTCGGGAATTTGATTTGATACGTTTTTTAATTGTAAAAACTGATTTATGAAGATTGCATCAACAATCAACGAAATCCGTATTTTTGATTCCGTCTTTATCATTTTATTCGATAGCCGATATTGACTTCCACCCTCTAATAGCAGATACATCAATCTCGTTGCTACAAACTCTTTAATCTTTCAAGTTCCACCATTGTCAATTCTTCGGGGGGTGTACCCCCCGAATTAACTTCTATTAAATATAGAATACACATACCCATATATCCCAAGACCAAAAAAAGGGCATTAAAAAGTCCTTCCGGAGAAGGACTATAAACACCTAGATAAATAAATCAAACATCTTACATACCTATTATAATTTATCCGGCAATACTTTTGTTCTAACTATGACACTTTGTAAAACTTTTTTTACAAGTTGTCATAGTTGCAACAATTTTTATAGACAATGTTGGATAATATAAGAGTAGTTGATATGAACATTTGAAGTAGTGTTAGGTGGGGATTGGCTCACACAGGGGACTGACGAAAAGAAATTGGCATATCGTAACCTACGGGGATTATTGTATGTTTACCCATTGTAATATGACATTTAAGCCGCATGAAGTGTGGTTTTTAAATGATAATGAAAAATTTACCCATAGAAGATTTTATCTTGCAACTTGTCCTATATGCGAAAAAGGACTTGCAAAACTCGTTGAAACACGAATTTCTGACGGTGAAATTTTTTGTGAACTTATTGGCGGTGATTTATTAGAAAAATATACCGACAGGCTGATAAAAGAAGTCAAATACACCGACCAAGATTTAATCAAATTACAATCCGTACCCTATGGTTTTTGTTACGGTGAAAATCAAGAAGTCCATAATAACAAAGGTGATGTTATTGAGATTAGGCAAAAAAGATGCGACTTCTTTGGAAATAAACAATTATTGAAAAAGATTTAATATTTATCTTTCATTTAATTTACTCCTTGATGATGTGTGATGTTGGTTGATAGACGGCTGTTATCCCTAGCCGTCTTTTCTTTGGGGTAAGGGGTAAATAAAAGATTGAATGGAATTTTATAATAACTCCGCTTATAAAAAAGGATTTTATTATGGCTAAAAAGGAAGAAAAACCTATTGAAAAAAGAAAACCTACTGCAAAGGATTGGCAAAAAATCAGAACTTTGTATTTACGGAATGAAACTCTTGACTATGTTATGGAACAAATACCCTATTTGGATATAAAACGGAAAACCATAATTGAAAAAATGAGCAGGGAAGGTATCAACCGGAAAAAGCGAAAAATTGAGGAAAAAGTTACTCAAAAACTTTGTGAAAGAGTTGAAGAAGAAAAAATCGCTGCTAACGAAAGACATATCCAATTATTTAACGAATCTCTTGATGTTATACAAACTCTTTTGGATCAGTATAAAACCGAACTTACTGAAGGAAAAGCAAAACCGAGAGCATCTGCATATAATATGGATTTGATTATGTCCGGTATCTCTAAGGCTCAAAAAGGTTTGAGAGTTGCTTTGGGTATGGATGAAGAAGGTAATCTCAAAATCGACCAACCCGAAGTTTTGGTTATTGAAGGTGTAAAGGAAGATAATATCTAATGGAATACATTATAGAAAAATTTAAAAAGGTAAAAAAGTTATCCAATGAAGAAAAAGCAAATATAGCAAAAAGGATTGTTACCGATTTTAAAACATATAATGATTCTCGCCAAAGTAATTTATCAATGGCAAATGAACTTATTAAAGAGATATTTTTCAAAAAAGATTTATCCAAAATAACCGATAAAAACAAAAAATGGAAAGCCAAAGTTAAGATGTGCAAAATCTTTATGTACTATCAAACTTTTAAGGCTTTTATTTGGAAAAATACTTACTCCGGCATAAATTCAATGTTTGATGTATCGGGCGAATCTTTAGAGGCTGATAATAATTCAAACAAACAAAAGGCTATGCTTGTAGATATTCTTGAAAAAATGGAATATCCGCAAATATGCGATACTGTTATTGATAATGCTTTAATTTATGGCGAATTGGTATCATTTACTACTTGGCGAACACGAAAAGAAGAATATCGCAGACCTATAAACTTTTTTGAGATTTTGTTTAGGAATGATATAAAAAATTTACCAAAAATTATTGAGGCAAAATCAAAAGGTCAAAACTTCTATATTGATGAAAAAATAGTTTACGATAATCCGTATATTATTCCTGTTAATCCGGCTGACTTTGTTTTTGATGTTACACAAGCAGATGATTTTGATAATTGTCCGAAAATAAACAGGACTTGGCGAACACCGGATGATATTATCAATAACAAATGCTATGAAATAACTCCCGAAATCGCTAGAGAATTAAGAGGTATGGTATCAAAAGAGCCGGATAGTTCCGACTTATTAAACCAATCAAAAGATTCTCTGTTAGATAAACACAAAAACGGCTCAACCGTTGAAGTGTTAGAACATTGGGGAAACTTTACTTTGCCGAGTGGTGAAGTTTTAAGAAATTGGCACGCAGTAGTTGTCGGTGGTAAATATTTAGTCCGATTTGAAAAGAATAAGTTTGTTATTAATCCGTTTTCATTTGGTGCTTTTCTGCAAGATCCCGAAACAAAGAGAGGAATAAGCCCTCTTTATTCCGTTTTAGATTTGGCACATGTTCAAGAAAATTTACTGAATAAAACTGTTGATATGCAATCATTATCGGAAAACCCACCATTACTTTGTCCTAAAGATTTCTTTGACGATGATGATGTGGAACTATATCCCGGAAAGATAATTACATACGATCCGCAACTTTATACTTCTAGCAGTATTCAGCCAATGACTTTTCAAAGCAATATCTTTATTAACGATATTACATTTTTATCCGATTTAATGAGTGAAATATCCGGCATCTTCCCAAATATGATGGGTGCTGAAGAAAACAGGACTAAAACCGCTACGGAAATTAATGTAAAAACACAGGGGCAAACAACTCGTCTTTCAATGGTTTTGGATGTAATAAATCAATACTTTATTATACCTACCGTTAAAAATGTTGCTAAACTTTGTGCAAACTTCAAATTTGGTACGGAACAAATATTTTTAAATAAAGATAATAACCCCGAAAATGTTGTTATTACTGACGAAGTAAGACAGGCAGAATATCGCTATACTTATTCAGACCGAAATTCAATGACGGAAAGATTTAGTTTTGCCGATATGGTTATTCTTGCGGTAGAAAGATTTGCAAATCATATTCCTCTAAATGTTCAGTCAATATTTGTTTGGTATATGGAACAAAAAGGCGTAGAAAATCCCGAAAGATTTTTGCAGCCTATGGAACAAATGCCAATGGAAGTTCAACAAATTTTGATGCAAAACCCTGCGGTGCAAGAAATGATAAATCAAGTACAACAGGAAAAAGAAAAACAAAAAGTTGCAAATCCTAGTCCAATAGAGATACCAAGAGAAGGGGTAAATATAAGTTCGGAGTTTGGAATACCAACTACTCCGCTTATCGAAAAACCCGAAAGTAAAATGCAAATTTATGAATAAAGATATTTTGATAGAAAAATATGACCTAGTTATGAGTGAAGAATACTCAAAAACTAGGTCGTATCAGTTAGATAATATTGTCCGTTTATCAAATACCGACATAAACCCTCTTATTTTGCAGGGTATGTTGAAAAATATTTACGATACGGATAAATGGAAATCAGATTTTGAGAGTGAGAGAAAGAAGGTTTAAATATGGAAAACGAACAAAATGTATCAACAACCGATAATCAAGATTTAGATTCTCAAATACAAGAAATTTTCGATAGTGAAGATGTTGAGAATGATAATCAAGAAAATACGGCTGATACCGAAGAAACTGAAGAACAAACCGAAGAAACCGAATCAGAAGATGAAACACAGGATAACATTACTAAATGCCCTGACAAGTTTTTGAATACTGACGGAACGGTTAATGTAGAAAATTTGCTTAAATCTTACCAACAATTAGAGCCTCTTTTAAATCAAAAAGCAGATTGGGAAAAAGAAAAAGCAATACTACAAAAGAAAGCCGAGTATGCTGAACAATTACAGTTACAACAACAGTCTTTAGCATTACAACAGGGTTATAGGAACTCTGAAGATATGGAACTTACGCAAGAAGTTGCCAATGCCGTATCTAATGAGTACGAAAAATATTTATATACTGTTTCTGATCCCGAAAGAGTACAGGGATTATTAGCGGTATATTCTAAAACTCCTAACCCTGCAATACTAGACAAAATCGAAGAAGAATTTAGTGTTGATGTTGTAAAAAGAGTATCAGTTTTTGCAGAAAGGTATAAAAACCAAGTTATTGAACGGCAAAATGCCGAAAAGTACGAACAGTACAAACAAGAGGCTCAAAATTTTGTTAAAAAATCGTTTGACGATTACCCCGATTGGTTTAAAATCCCCGAATTTGTTGATTTCTTTAAATCGGCTTTAGAAGTAAAAGGTGATGCCTTTGAAACTTCAGCATTAATCGGACATCTTCAGAAGTTAAAAGATGTTTTCAGAAAAGAATTTGAGGAAGAATTAAAACTAAAATCCGAGAATGAAAAGGAAAAAGATTCTCTAAAAAATCTTAGTCCGAAAACCAATCAAAAAGTTGTTACTACAAAAAGGGTAGAGGATTATTCCCCCGAAGAACTTGATAGTGCAATCGAGGCATTGATATAAGGCTCAAATATATATATTTACCCCTACCCAAAAATTAAGAAAGAGAGTACATTATGTCTGATGAACAAGTAATGATTACGACCTTCACTAAGGCATTTAATAAGTATGTCTATGATGAAATGGTGATAGGTCAGTTAGCACATACCGAATTAAAAGACGGTGTGAGAGTTGGTGCGGAAGTTGATGTCATTATGCCTGCTATGGTTACTTTGTTTGATTATACGGGCGGTGATTTAGATGATGCAGAATTAACCACAACTACTACGGCAAAAGTTAAGTTTGATAAGGGTAAAGCCTTTCATTACGAAGTTGATGAAGTTAAAAGGCAACAAATTAATAATGCACCCGACTTGAAACAAAAGGTTGAACTTGCAAAAGAATATTCTTCTGATGCAATAAAACAATTTGCAGCTGCCGTTGATACTGCTTACGGAAAATTATACACAAGAGCAGGGCATTATTTATCCGGTACAAACAATACTGCAATAACTTTGACTTCAAGTGTAGCAAAAGAAATTTTTGCGTATATGCAAGCAAAATTCCAAAGAGGTGACGGAAAAGGTCATACAAATTGGATTGACGGTCAAATGGTTGCTATCGTACCACCCGAATATCAATTCTATTTAGGTCAATTAGAAGATTTGAAGTATGTTGAATCCGGTCATCAAAAAATGGCAAAAGGATATATCGGAAAATTGTCGGGTTGGAACATTGTTGTATCAAATAATGTTGCATCAGTAACGGAACAAAACGGCTCAACAAGTTTCTATCCGTTGTTTGGTATCAAAGGAAAAACTCTTGCAGGCGGTATTTCAAAAAATCTCAATATGAAAGACTATATGCCGGAAAAGAACTTTAATACCCGATATAAAGGATATGGCTTGTATGGTGTCGGTGCACCGAGAGCTGATTT
>CAMZGT010000001.1 GCA_947306495.1 uncultured Acinetobacter sp. | reverse complement strand
AATAGTCAAAAGTACAAATATATCCATAAGAATAATTATACAAAGAGCAAGAGAAATATTATGTGCTGCAAAAAAAGCCGGACTCCAAGCAAGATTTAATAGTAATTGGGTTATAAAATAAAGGTATCCTTTTAATTTACTCTTTGATGAAAATTTTATTGTGTATAAAATCAAAGCAGCTAACAAAGTTGCATAGAGAATAATCCAAACAGGTGAAAATATCCAAGAAGGCGGATTTAGTATAGGTTTATTTAATGTATCGTACCAAATTGAATCAAACATATTTTTAGTATTAAACAGATTCAATTAGTTTTCATTCGCCAAAAGTTTTATTTTTTTACAACGTATGATATCCATTGGTCTTGAGAAATTGTATCAATAATTTTCAAATTTTCTCTATCTATAGCACTTAATACAATTGAACTTTTTTCAATTAAAATTCCGCTAAGTGAAAGCATGCCGTCTTCGTTCATGATATTTTTCAAATCACCCATTATTTCTGATAAAACATTATGTAAAATATTTGCACAAACAAAATCATATTTTTTTGTTAATTTATCGGCGGTATTTAATTCAAAAGTAATAAAATTATTTTCTAAAGCGGGATCAATTCCTATGTTATTTTTCAAAGCATTTTCTACTGCCACATCAATAACAGTTTCATCATTGTCGCAACCGTAAACTTCTTTTGCTCCCATTTTTTTAGCCAGTATTGCCAAAATTCCTGAACCGCAACCTATATCAGCCATTGTTGAGCCGGATTTAAAGTATTTTTCCAAAGCTTTCATGCATAACTGAGTAGTTTGATGTGTTCCTGTTCCAAAAGCGCAGCCCGGATCCAGTGTTATAGTAATTTCATTCTTTTTAGGCGAATATTCAAGCCAGCTTGGTACAACAGAAATGTTATCTGTAACGTGTGTTACTGTCCATTTTTCTTTCCATTTTTTTGACCAATCTTGATTTTCTTTTTCGTCTAAATGAACTTCCCAACTTCCTAATTCTTCATCCGTAAACCCGCGAGCTTTCAATAGTTCACGCTCTGTTTTAAGAATTTCTATAGTATTATTATCCGGTTCAGTCAAAAATACTCTGAGAGTTCCTTCTGTAGTTGAAGTCATTACAAGGTCTTTGTATGTTTCTTCAGCTAAAACTACGCCTTCACATTTAAAGTTTGAAAAACAAATATCGGATACAATATCTTCTAAATTAGGGTTTATAGTTATTTTTAGTTCAAAGTAGTTGTTTGACATTTTTTATCCTAACCATTTTTTATGAAGTCTGTTTATAACATTTTTTTGTTTCATATCACGAATAGCATAATCAATGTTTTCTTTAAGTTTTTTTGAATATTTTCCTTTTTTAAAACCAATGCCGTAAGGTTCTCTTGAATATCTTTTCGTTAAAAGCTTGACAGTGTTATCTTCAATTGCAAAACGGCTTAAAATTGTGTCATCAGAAGTAATTGCATTAATACTTCCGTTTTTTAGAGCATTATATGCATCTTGGTAAGATTTGAAACCGATAATATTAGCTGTTGGCGCTAAATTTAACAGATTTTTTTCTGCTGTTGTACCCCAAATGACGCCAACATTTTGTCCTGCAAGGTCTGCAATAGAAGTTATTTTACTTGACGATTTCACTAAAAGAGCCTGTCCGGCCGAATCATATGGTATAGAAAAATCGATTATTTCTTTTCTTTGTGGGGTAATTGTCATTGTTGCAATAACAATATCAACTTCGCCTGTAGATGCTTTAAGCATTCTGTTAGCAGGTGTAACCGATATAAACTCAACTTTTGAGTTATTGCTGAGTAAATATTGGGCAATATACCTTGCTAAATCAGCATCATATCCTTGAACAAAACCGTCTTTATCTATAAATCCGAAAGGTTTTGAATCGGTATTTATTCCGACTCTTATAAAATCACGTTTCAAAATGTCTTCATACAAATCGTTTTCAACATATTTTTCAGGGCGGAGTACAAAAATATAGAATCCGACGAGGCAAAGAAAAATAACAGAACATATTATGACAAGTTTTTTCATTCGTTTAACCTTGGTTTTCTTCCACAGGATTTATCTTCGTCACAGAATCCGAGTTTTTCGCATTTAGGTACTAAATAATTTTTAAGCCAAGGTTCAACTTTAATAAGTTCGTCGCACATAGCTTTAACCATCATGCGTATTTCATATTGTGCACGAGAACAAAGTCTAAGATTCGCAATGTGTATAAGCTCTCTCAAATTCAAACTTGCTACAATAGATGTAGCACATGCATTTGGAAGTACCGCTCGGGCATCTTCTGCAGGAATTCCGGCTTCCACAAATTCTTGATATTTGTCTGAAATTTCTCCCATAAAGTTAATAAATTTTTGTTTCAACTCAGGTTCTCTCTCAATTGTAGGTGGGATAAGATAATCAAATTGTCCTTTTTCTTTTACATATCTTTGAGATTTTTGTGAAAAAGACATGTGACGATGTCTTACGAATTGATGTGTGCATGCTCTTGAGACATTGGAAATGGCAAATGTTACTTGTATATGTTCAATAACCGAATAATGCCCTGAACCAACGACACGATCTATAAGTTTAAGCATTTTTTCTTCATCATTTGCCGAATCAGAATTATAAATATTTATGGGCATATCTGCACTGTAGCAAGTTCTGGCAGCTGTATAAATTGTTTTTAGCATATTTTCCGGTCTTGAAATAAGGTGTACGACCGGCTTATTATTCTCTTCCATATCTCTCCTTCTTATAAATGTGATATTAATTTTAGTGATAGTTGTCAATATTTACCTATTCACCGAAGTATTCAATCACAGATTCATCTATTCTATACATTTCCTGTCGAAAATGTTGCAGCTTCCTCATAAGGATTTTCTAACCCTGTACTTTGAGCTGCATTATATGCTGTTTCAAACATTTTATCTGAATTTTCAGCAATTTGAGGATGCTCTAAAAGAACTTTTAAATCGTGATTAACGTTGTCAGCATCCTTAATTAGCATTGAACGACCAAGCGATTCCGCTTTCGGATCAGAAAAATCTTTTAGTTTTGGTTCTTCGCTCTCTACAATATTAGGACTAACTTCAGCATTTTGTTTTTGCACACTTTTGAAATTTACTTGATTAACACTAAAATTTGTACCATTAATTTCACTCATGTTTTACCTCGCTAAATATTTATTCAATTATATCATATTTTTTCATTATTCAACTATCCGTTTATCCTAAACCGTGAAAATAAAAAAATTTGCTAGTAAAAAAAGAAATCTTTACAAAAATTTACTATTTAATTTCATTTTGATATAATTTTACTATGCCAAGTGATATTGAAACACTCCAAAGTCTTTTAAAAAAAGACCCTTCAAATTTCCAAGCGAGAAGAGAACTTTCGGTCTTGCTGATGAATAACGGTTTTAATGAGGAAGCTGAAGGTAATTTTTTGTATTTAATTAAATACTTTCCTGATGATGCGGAATTATATTATAATTTGGGCATAATTAAAGAAAAGCTAAAAAAGCCTGAAGAAGCAAAAGAAGCTTACCAAAAAGCAATAGAAATTTCTCCTCAGGAAGATTTTTATTATAATTTGGGGGATGTGCTTGTTGAATTAAAAGAGTGGGACGCTGCGATAAGTGCATTTAAAAAAGTATTGGAAACTGATCCAAAAGACGGTAACAGTTATTTTAATTTAGGTATATGTTATTTAAATTTGGATGAAAAAAACAAGGCGCTGGATGCGTTTCAGAAAGCAACAGAGTTGAATCCGAACGACATTTATGCATATTTCTATCTGGGATATATTTATCAAAATGACGGATTAACGAATTTTGCCATAGAAAATTATAAAAAAGTACTTGATATATCTCCGGATTACAGTTGGGCATATTTTAACCTCGGTTCTATTTCTTATGGAAGCGGAAATTTGGAAGAAGCAAAAGAATACCTTAAAAAAACAATAGAATACAATCCTTTAGATATAGAAGCATATAAATTGTATACCAAAATTTGTTTAAAAAACTCTGAAGCGGAAGAGGCTCTTGAGGTATTATATTCAGCTATAGATAAAACAGAAAACGGTGATTTATACTATCTTATAGCAAGAGTTTGCAAGTATATTGGTGATACGGAAGGGTATTATGATAATCTTAAAAATGTCATGTTCCATCTTTTAACTCTTACTTTTGACAGAGACATTATTAAAAAAGAATATGAAAAATTAAAAGAAAAATTAGGTAAAAACGAAAAAATTGAACCTGAATCAACGATGGAAGAGTATTCTTCTGAGGACGAAGCTTATGATTCTGCAGAAGATTATGATGAAGAATTTGACGAGTCTGAAGAAAACGAACTGGATGAATATGAAGAAGAAGAGTATTATAATGATTCCGAAAATGATTTAGAAGAGGATAATTCAGGATATAACGAAGTCGAAGAATAATAGTGAGAAGATAATAATATGCTGTCGAAGATTTTTATAAAAAATTATATATTAATTGATGAATTAGAGCTGGATTTATCAAAAAATTTAAATATAATCACAGGTGAAACCGGTGCAGGAAAGAGCATTCTGATAAATGCAATTGATATAGCATTCGGTGCAAAAGCAGGTAAGGAAGTTATAAAAACCGGTGCAGAAAAAGCGGTTATTGAACTTACTGTTATTAATACAAAGCAAGATTTAGTACAATTGTTTGATGAATATGGAATTGATGATATGGGAGAGGAAATTATTCTTTCAAAAGAAATTACTTCGACGTCATCACGTTCCAGAGTAAACGGATGTTTAGTAAATCAAGAATTTATGCGCATTTTCAGAGAAATGTTTTTGGATATTCATTCTCAACACCAAACATATTCATTTTTACAGCCAAAATTTCACATAATGCTTTTGGATTCTTATATTAAAAATACAGCAGGTGCAATGTTAGAAAATTATAAAAAAGAATTTTCTCATTATAAAGAATTGCTGTCAAAGCTTGAAGAACTTAAGAATTCCGCTAATAAAACAGAAGAACAAATTGATTTTTTGAAATTCCAAGCAGGAGAAATTGAAGACGCACAAATTGTCGATATAAATGAAGATGAAAAATTAAATAATGAGCTTGCTGTTTTAGAAAATGTTGAGAAACTTAAAGAATTAACAGGTTCTGCATATTGGACAATTTCAGGTGATGATAATTCGGTTTTGGAAGGTTTATTTCAGATAAAATCTAATTTATCCAAAGCTTTATCGATGGATAACAGTTTGGAAGAAACTGAAAGTGAGCTAATTGGAGCAATAGAAAGTTTAAAAAATGTTTCATCTGCTCTTCGTGATTATTCATCATCCTTGGAAAATGATGAAGAGAAAATTAATTTTATTCAAGAACGCTTGTTTCTTTTAGATAAGCTAAAACGTAAATACGGCGGCAGCTTGGAAAAAGTTATGGAAGAAGGCAGTAGGCTCCGTCAGGAGTTGGATAGTATAGAATTTTCTACTCAAAATATAGAGGAATTGGAAGAAACAATTTCTAAACATAGAAAAAATTTAGAAGAAACAGCAAAGCTGCTATCAGAAGAAAGAAAAAAACAAGCAAAGAAACTTTCTGCTTTAATAGTAAAAAATTTGGAAAAATTAGAATTGCCTAAAGTAAGGTTCGATATTAATTTTGAAGATTGCGAACTTGGCGTAAACGGAAGTGATAAAGTAGAATTTTTAATTTCTACAAATGTTTCAGAGGATTTAAAGCCGCTTGCTAAAGTTGCTTCCGGCGGAGAAATTTCCAGAGTAATGCTTGCAATTAAAACGATTTTTGCGCAGAGTGACAATATAGATACTGTTGTTTTTGATGAAATTGATACCGGAATTTCGGGAAGAACATCTCAGGCAGTTGCAGATGAGGTAAAAGAACTTTCGGAATATATGCAAATCATCATGATTACCCATCAAGCCATTATTGCGTCTAAAGCAAGCAAACATATTTATGTTAAGAAAACACAAAATGATATTACGAGTGTAAGTATCACTGTTTTGGGAAATGAGGACAGAATAAAGGCTATTGCAGAACTTGCTGGAGGAGAAATAAATTCAGAATCATTAAAATTTGCTCAAATGCTGGTAAATTGAATTTGCTCATGCGCTTTCTTTATAGTATAATTGCGAAAAAAGGAAAAGATTTTGAAGCAATCGAAATTAACAATAGCAATTTTTGCGTCATTATTTTTGGGAATAGTTACAGGGTGGGCTTTTCCGGATTTTGCGGTTAAGTTACACGTTTTGGCGGAAATATTTCTAAGAATGGTCAAAATGATTATTGCACCACTGCTTTTTGCAACACTTGTGGTTGGAATTGCAGGACATGGTGACGGTAAAAGTATTGGCAGACTAGGTATTAAAACGATTGCATATTTTGAAATAGTTACTACTATAGCTTTATTTATAGGTTTGGGTTTTGCAAATCTTTTTCGTCCAGGAGAAGGGATGGGAAATATAGCTTCTGAACACACAGGATTAACAAGTATTGTTCAAATGGCTTCAACAACCCAACACAATTCTTTTGGTGAATTACTATTAAGCCTTTGTCCGACGAGCATTGTTCAGGCAATGGCAGACGGAAACCTTTTGCAAATAGTTGTATTTAGTATATTTTTTGCACTTGCAATATGTGCAGTCAAAGAAAAGGCAAAACCGGTTATTGATGTTCTAAATTCGGTTGCAGCTATTATGTTTAAATTCACTGAATATGTAATGTATTTTGCACCTATGGGCATATTTGGTGCAATTGCTTATACCGTTGGTTCTAACGGAATAAAAATTCTATTAAATTACGGTAAGATAATAATGTCATTATATGTTGCTTTAGCGGTTTTTGTTGTGGTTGTGCTTGTTGCAGCCTGTAAAATTGTAAGAATATCAACAAGGGCGCTCATTAAAGCCGTTCAAGAACCTGCGTTACTTGCTTTTTCTACAGCAAGTTCTGAAGCTGCGCTTCCAAAAGCAATGACAATTATGGAAAAATTCGGTGTTCCAAAATCAATCGTGGGTTTTGTAATGCCGACAGGATATACGTTTAATTTAGACGGTTCAACTTTGTATTTGGCAATGGCTGTAATATTTTCAACTCAACTCGTTAACCATCCGCTTACGTTTGAACAACAGTTAGTAATAATGTTTGCTTTAATGTTGACCAGTAAGGGTATTGCTGCCGTTCCAAGAGTATCACTAATTGTTTTGGCAGGTACACTGACGAGTTTTAATATACCTGTTTTGGGTGTTGCGATTCTTCTTGGAATAGATCAAATTTTAGATATGGGAAGAACAACAGTAAATCTTATCGGAAACTGTGTTGCAACTGTTGTTATTGCAAGATGGGAAAACGAATTTGATTATGATAAAATGAATGACTTTATAAAAAATAAAAAAATGAAACTGGCTGCAGTTACAAGTATTAATGAATATAAAGAACCAATTGGAGAAGAAAATGGAATATAAAGAGAGTTTAAACTTACCGCAAACAACCCTTGAAATGAGGGCAAATGCAACAAAAAAAGAGCCTGAAACACAAAAATTTTGGGAAGATAATAATATTTATGAAAAGATTAATGCAAACAAAGACAAAATAAATTCTTTTATTTTGCACGACGGACCTCCATATTTGAGTTCAGAAAAAATTCACGTTGGAACAGCACTAAATAAGATACTTAAGGATATTTTGATTAAATATAAATCGATGAAAGGATACTATGCACCGTATGTTCCTGGTTATGACGGACATGGACTTCCTATTGAAAATGCTGTTGTCAAGAATATAAAAGGTGGGCGTCATGCAATTACCGAAGGTGAGCTCAGAGCAAAATGCAGAGAATTTGCTGCTAAAAACTTAAAAGGTCAAGAAGCGGAATTCCGTCGCTTGGGCGTTTTAGGGAATTGGGAGCAACCTTATTTAACAATTTCACCTGAATATGAAGCAGAACAAGTTAGAGTATTCGGTGAAATGTACAAAAAAGGTTACATTGAAAAAGGTTTAAAACCTGTATATTGGTGTGCATCCTGCGAAACAGCTTTGGCTGAAGCAGAGGTCGAATATGCTGACATTGCTTCAAAATCTATTTATGTAAGATTTAAATTTGATGAAAATTCGACACAGTGTATAAACATAAATATAATTCCTAATAATACAAAACCAATTTACGCTATTATTTGGACGACAACACCTTGGACGATACCTTCAAATGTAGCAATTTCTATGCATCCGAGATTTGATTATCAATTGTTCGAATATAAAGGTGATGTATATGTCGTAGCTAAAGATTTGTTAGGAAGATTTTTAGAAGATGCAGGATGGGAAGAAAGTGAAATCAAGCTGATTGAAACTGCACTTGGTGAAGATTTTGAACTTATGGAAGTTGAGCATCCGCTTGTAAACAGAAAGTCTAAAATAATCCTTGGTGAACATGTTACTTTGGATGCAGGTACCGGTTTAGTACATACAGCTCCGGGACACGGTCTTGAAGACTATGAAGTCGGTTGCAAGTATGGTATAGAAGTTCTTTCTCCGCTTGATAGCAAAGGCTGCTGGACAGAAGAAGGACAAATCTCTGAATTAATCGGAGTTCCGTATTATAAAGGTAATGACATGGTTATAGATATGCTTCTTGAAAAGAAAGCACTTGTACATCAAAATGAGATAAACCATTCTTACCCTCATTGTTGGAGATGTAAACATCCTGTAATATATAGAGCTACACCTCAATGGTTTGTTAAGGTTGATAAATTCCGTGATAAAGCGATGGAAGAAATTCACAATGTTAAGTGGATTCCGTCAAGTGGTGAAAGCCGAATCGGAAATATGGTAGCGAGTCGTACGGATTGGTGTATTTCGCGCCAAAGAGCTTGGGGTGTTCCTATTCCGATATTCTATTGCGAAGATTGTGGTGAGGTTATTTGTACTGATGAAACAATTGAACATATAGCAGAAATATTTGAAAAAGAGAGTTCGGATGCTTGGGTGAACAGAACAGCTGAAGAACTTTTGCCAAACGGTTTCAAATGTCCGGCTTGCGGAAAAACGCATTTCCGCCAAGAAAAAGACATTATGGATGTTTGGTTTGATTCAGGTATATCTTGGAGAGCTGTTGTGGAAAAAAGAGCTGACGAGCTTGGTCATACCCCTGTAGATATGTATCTTGAAGGTTCTGACCAACATAGAGGTTGGTTCCAATCATCACTTTTAACTTCAATTGCAACTCAAGGAAAAGCACCTTATAAGCAAGTTTTGACACACGGTTTTGTTTTTGGAGAAGACGGAAGAAAAATGTCAAAATCTTTAGGTAACTATATAAGGCCTGATGATATTATTAAAAACTATGGCGCTGATATTTTAAGGCTTTGGGCGGCTTCTGTAGACTATAAAAATGATACTAAGATTGGTGATAACATAGTTAAACAACTTGCGGAAATATTTAAGAAAACAAGAAACACTGCAAGATTTTTACTTGGTAACATTTTTGATTTTGATCCTGTAAAGGATTATGTCAAATACGAAGAGCTTAAGCCTATAGATAAGTTTGCTTTACACAAATTGAATAAGGTCGCTGCAGAAGTTACGGAAGCATTTGAAAACTATGAGTTTTATAAGTATTTCCAAGTTCTTCAAAATTTTGCGGCGGTTGATTTAAGTGCATTTTATCTTGATATTGTAAAAGACAGATTATACACGGCAGGCAAAAAATCACTTTCAAGAAGGGCTTGTCAAACAGTTCTATATGAAACATTCCAAACTTTAGTCAGAATTGTAGCTCCTGTTATGCCGTTCCAAGCAGAAGATATGTGGCAAAATACACCTGAATGCCAAAAATGTGGCTTGGAAAGCGTTCTTTTAGCTTCTTGGGTAGGGGTAAATAAAGATTGGAACAACGAAAAGCTGGAAGAAGATTTTACAAAAATTCTTAAAACCAGAGAAGTTGTAACACGTGCTATTGAGCCACTCAGAGCGGAAAAGACTATAGGAAGTTCTTTAGAAGTAGGTGTTTATGTTAAGTCTGCCGATAATGAAATTCTAAAAGCTAATGAAAAAGATTTAGCGGATATATTTATTGTATCTCAAGCATATGTTTCAGATTCCGCACCTGCAGACGTGTTAAATGAGTATACTGAAGGTGATACAACAATTTGGGTTGTAAAAGCGGAAGGTGAAAAATGTGAACGTTGTTGGAAGTATCGTCCATTAGGTAAACACGAAGGACATGAAACAATATGTTCAGATTGCTATGACGCAATTTCAGAATAATATTTAGTAACAAGAGAGCTTTAAAGCGGAGAACTTTTCTCCGCTTTTCTTTTTATAACTTCTTGACTATTTCTTCTAAACAAATTTTTACATGTGCATAATTTAATCCGCCCTGCATATAAGCAGCATACGGCGGGCGCATTGGACCGTCTGCGGATAGTTCTATCGTTGAGCCTTCGATAAAAGTACCTCCAGCCATAATAACTTTGTCTTCGTATCCGGGAATATATTCCGGAATAGGAGTTACATACCCGTTAACAGGTGAAAGTGACTGTATAGTTCTGCAAAACTCTTCCAGCTTGTTGGGAGAATTAAAAATGATATTTTGTATTATATCTGTTCTTTTTTCGTTGTACCTTGGATGAGAATTAAATCCGATATCTTCAAAAACCTTTGCAGCAAGAATTGCACCCTTAAGAGCTTCTGATACAACGGATGGTGCCATAAATAATCCTTGGAAAATCAATCTGTGTTGGTTAAACATTGCTCCGCCTTCAGAGCCGATTCCCGGAGCAGTTAGTCTTGTAGCAGCGCGTTCAACTAATATAGATTTGCCTGCAATATATCCTCCTGCTTCTACAATTCCGCCTCCGGGATTTTTAATCAAAGAGCCGCCAATCAAGTCAGCACCAACTTCTAAAGGTTCTTTTTTATCTGTAAATTCACCATAACAATTATCAACAAAACATATACAATCAGGATTTTTAGATTTAACAACCTTACATATGCGCTCTACTGTTTCCATCGAGAGTGACTTTCTTGTAGAATAACCTTTTGAGCGTTGTATAAGTACCATTGTAGTATTTTTGTCAACCATTTGTTCAAGAGTTTTAAAATCTATGTCAGTGTTATTCAAAAGCGGTACTTCGTCATACAAAATGCCGTTACCAATTAATGAAGAACGTTTAGTTTCACTATCTCCTGCCGTGCCTATAACCTCTTGCATAGTATCATAAGGCGCACCTGCAACAGAAATAAGTTTATTGCCTGCTCTTAAGTTCCCAAACAATGCACAAGCAAGCGTATGTGTTCCTGAAGCAAAATGTATTCTGACTATTGCTTTTTCAGCTCCAAAAACTTGTGCGAAAGTTTTGTCTAAAATTTCACGTCCTAAATCATCATGACCATAACCTGATACTGTATAAAAATGTTCCGGAGCTACTTTGTTGTCAAAAAAAGCCCTTAAAACTTTTCTCTGGTTAAAATCCCGTATCTCGTTTATTTCATCAAATTCTTTTTCTAATGATTTTTCAGCCAGTTTAAAATTATATTCCATACAAGAATCATATTGCAACTAAAATCTTCCGTCAATAAATAACCAAACGGAGCAATTATATTTTTTAATATTTTAATATAAATTGTGGTATGAAAAAAATTTTAGTTTTATTGTTTTTAATTGTTTTACCGGTTGTGGCTTATGAAGTTTATTTCCCCAACGAATACGAATACCGTCAGGAAGGAGATAAACTTTTATTTGTATTGGATTTTTCAAACAGCATGGGTGATTTTTTGGAGTATAAGACCAAAGTTAATCAGGTTAAAGATATGATGAATTATATTTTGCCAAAGATTTCTCCTGACACAAAAGTCGGCATGCGGGTGTATGGTCACACTTGTAATTTAATAGCATATAACGCTTGCAGAAGTTCGGAGCTTGTCGTTCCTTTAGGTTTAAACAATGCCCGCTTAATATCTTCAGAACTTATAAGACTTCGTCCGCGAGGCATGACGCCAATTACATATTCATTAAAGCAAGCAGTAAAGAAGGATTTAAATAATTTTAGCGGGATTAAACATATAATTTTGCTTACTGACGGAGGAGAAAACTGCGACGAAAGTCCTTGCGATTATGCAATAGGGCTGATGAAAACAAGGCGTGATATCAAGATTGACGTAATTGCGTTTGATGTAACGGATGATGATGATTTAGCACAATTAAAATGTACTGCTGATGTTACAGGTGGTCATTTTAGTGAAGCAAAGACACGTGCACAACTGTTTCACAGTATGGAAGATTTCATTCTTCCGCATAAAACAGTTGAAGCACAAATTTATACCGGAGAGTAAAAAGGCGTTAATAAATATTGTTACAACTAAGTCTGATATATGTAAATTCTTGCTTCTAAAATGCTTTTTATGCTACAATATATATAGAATGGGTAATATAACTCACTAAAGATTTAAAATTTACATTAATAACAGATTGAGGGGGATTAATGGCTCAAGGGTATGATGCTAGTAATATTCGTGTATTAGAAGGTTTGGAAGCAGTAAGAATGCGTCCGGGTATGTATATCGGCTCCACTTCACAAAGAGGCTTGCACCATTGTATATATGAAATTGTTGATAATTCTATTGACGAATCTCTTGCAGGTTATTGTACGGAAATTCATGTAACAGTTCATAAAGACAATAGTGTAACTGTAGAAGACAACGGTCGAGGTATTCCGGTAGATATAAAGCCAGATTCAGGTAAATCTGCGTTAGAAATTGTGCATACGGTTCTCCACGCAGGAGGAAAGTTCGGTGATGGCGGATATAAAGTATCAGGAGGTCTGCACGGTGTTGGCGCTTCAGTTGTTAATGCTCTTTCAGAAAAAATGACAGTAGAAGTTTCTCGTGACGGATACGTTTGGAAGCAAACATATCTTAGGGGTGAACCTATTTCTGCTGTAGAAAAAACAGTTACAACAACTAAAACCGGAACTAAGTCAACTTTCTGGCTTGACCCTGAGATTTTCACGGAAACTACGGAAATAGATGTTGATATAGTAGGTACTCGTTTCAGAGAAATGGCTTTCTTGAATAAAGGTCTAAAAATTGTTCTGCATGATGAAAAATCCGGAAAAGATGAAACCTTCCACTATGAAGGGGGTATTGCAAGTTATGTGACGTTTTTAAACCAAAATAAAACTCCTTTATTTGAAGAACCTGTTTATATGGACAAAATGGTCGGAACAACAAGGGTAGAGGTTGCTATGCAATATACTGATTCATACAATGAATCAATATTGTCTTTCGCGAATAATATCAACACTCACCAAGGCGGAACACATTTGACAGGTTTTCGTAATGCCATAACGCGTGTTTTAAACGATTATGCAAGAACCAACAAGATTCTTAAGGATTCGGAACAAAATCTTTCAGGTGACGATGTTCGTGAAGGTTTAACGGCAATAGTTTCCGTAAAAATAGAAAATCCTGAATTTGAAGGACAAACAAAGGAAAAACTCGGAAACTCCGAAACAATGGGAGCAGTTCAGGATGTTGTAAGAGAAAAACTTCAAGAATGGCTGGAGTTCAATCCGAAAATAGCAAAACTCATTATTGAAAAAACACTTCAGGCCCAACGTGCAAGAGAAGCAGCAAGAAAAGCAAGAGAGTTAACAAGAAGAAAATCTGTGCTTGAAAATTCGACTCTGCCCGGCAAACTTGCAGATTGTTCAAACAGAGAACCTGAAAAATGTGAAATATTTATAGTTGAGGGAGATTCTGCAGGCGGTTCCGCTAAACAAGGCAGAAACAGGATGTTCCAAGCTATATTGCCGCTTAGAGGAAAAATTCTTAATGTTGAAAAAGCACGTCTTGATAAAATTTATGCCAATAATGAAATTCAATCAATGGTTCAAGCTTTCGGTATTACAATAAGTAAAAATGAAGAAGAATTTAACCTTGAAAAATTACGTTATCATAAAATAATTATAATGACAGATGCTGATGTTGACGGTGCTCATATCAGAACACTTCTGTTAACTTTCTTTTTCAGATATGCAAAACCGCTTATTGAAAACGGTTATGTATATATAGCTCAACCTCCTTTATTTAAGGTTACTCAAGGTAAAACTTCTGAATATTTATATGATGAGCATGCTCTTGATAAAATGCTTAAAGAACGCGGTATAAAATCTTTGAGTTTATCAGATAAGACTAAGACAAAGGTAAAAAGCGGAGATGCATTAGCAGAATTGCTTTCAAATATGTCAGCATTCTACAGAGCGTATAATAATCCGATTTTAAACATTATTCCGTCTGTAGTTTTAAGAGGCTTAATACGTTCGGATGTAAAACCGGAAGATTTTGAAAACCAAGACAAAATGATTGAAGTAATAGAATATCTTGACCATTATCTTAAAGACCATGCTGAAAATTACAACGTAACAGAAGCTAAAAACTATGGTGTATCTTTAAAATACAGTCCTGAAGTCGGACGTTATGCAATTCAATTAGACTTGTTTGAAAATGAGCATGAAATGATAACTGCAAATATAATTAAATCAAACGAATTTAAACGTCTAAAAAATGCATATCCTCTGATTCGTGACTTTTTAATCGAAGAAGAAGAAAAACTTATTCTTGAAAGTGAGAATGGTGAGGTAGAAATTACATCTTTTGAACAGCTTCAAAAAATAGTTGACGACAGAGGTCAAAAAGGATTACAAATCCAAAGATTTAAAGGCTTAGGTGAAATGATGCCGCAGCAATTGTGGGAAACTACAATGGACCCTGAAACAAGAACACTTCTTAAAGTAAATCTTGAAGACGCAATGATGTGCGATCAATTATTTGACGTATTGATGGGCGACAAGGTTGAACCGAGAAGAGAGTTCATTGAAGCGAATGCTGTTTATGCAACAAATATTGATACATAATTAATATCTGATTGATAATAAAAGGGCGCGAAGCATTTTGCTTCGCGCCCTTTTTTATCATTCTTTATTTATTCTGAACCAGTTGACAAATTTATTAACAATATTTTCCTGAGGAATTTCTTCTATAGGTTCTTTATCAAAAGTGATTTCATCTTCTCTTTTATCATCACTTTTTTCAAACAAATCATCATCTGGTTGTTCTTTACGCTTTCCTTTTTGTTGAAAGTACATGCCACCGCCGCCCATGCCGCTTCCGTCTTTGTATGCTGCACCGGCTTTAAATGCTGGGTTGATATTTCCAAAATCAAAAGACATGTCTTTGCCTCTGATTCATACATTGCATGTATATTATAACTCTTTTTTGAACTTTTTCTACTGTTTTCGTGTTAAAATCATTCTATCGTATTATTTAAATTTTTGAGGGGTTTATGAAAAAAATTATAAGTTTTGTTTTTGCTATGTTATTTTTCTGTTCTGTTGTACAAGCAAAAGACATAAGGTTTGCTCAAGTGACTGATTTAAGATTCTCAAATGAAACTAACAGAGTCGGATTAGAATGCATTGTCAATGATATTAATAAACAAAAAGACATAAGTTTTGTTGTTTTTACTGGTGATAACATAAACCGAGCAAACAAAGATGATTTAAAGGCTTTTCTTAATAAGGCCAAAAAGCTCAACGCACCTTTTTATGTTGTAATAGGAGAGAGAGATGTAAATAAACGCAAAGAGCTTGGCAAAAAAGATTATGCAAAATTTGTACATAAACATGTAGGATTTTATAAACCTAAAACTCCAAATTATGTTTTTGAAAAGAATGGAGTTGTGTTTATTGTTGTTGATGGTTCTAAAGATGTTGTTAATGATACGGTAGGTTATTATAAAGATGATGTTCTTGAATGGCTTGATGCAAACTTGGAATTGTATTCTAAAAAAAATGTAATAATTTTACAACATTATCCTTTAATTCCACCTGCAGAAAAAGAACTTTATTATACTTATAAACCTGAGAATTATTTTAAAATATTAGATAATCATAAAAATGTCAAGGCAGTAATATCGGGACATTTTGGAGTTAATAAAGAAATTGAACGAAACGGTGTAAGCCATATTTCTACAGCACCTGCACCGTATTACAGAATAATAGATATTACGGATTGCACTGATGAAAATCCGATAATATGGGCAGAAATAAGACGAGCAGAATAGTTTTATGCTTTCGGCAGCAAAAGCGAAATAGCTGCGTGGTTAAGATTGAGATATTTCTTTGCAGCCTCTGTTAAATCATTGGCAGTAATACTTTCACAGATAGGAATATAATCTTCTGCCAAAGATAAATCATCACAGACAGTCATGTAGTAACCTATTGATTCGCCAATATCTGAAACTGTTTCAACTTCACAAGCAAATTCTGATTTCAATTTTTTCTTAGCTTTATTTAGCTCTCTTTCTGAAATTCCGCATTTAAGTTTTTCAATTTCTGTTTTTACAAGTTCAATGGCTTTTTCTTTGTATTCAGGGTTAAAGTTGGCCTGTATAAAGAAATTAGATCCGTCACGGAAGGCATAATTTTCTGAATCAATAATATTAAAGATTTGTTTATCTTGGTTTTCAATTAGATTTTGATATAATCTTGAACTGGTTCCTTCTCCTAAAATAACAGACAGCATTTCTAATGCAATAAGATTTTTAAGGTCTTTGGCAGGAACACCCAGGAAGCCAAACATCATAAATGAAGAATTAATATTTGCTTTATTTTCTATATAAGCTTGTTTTTCAATAGGTTTGTCCGGCTGAATATTTCTTTCAGGCGGTTCCGGACGTTCTCCCCAATTGAATTCATTGACTATTTTTTGCAAAACTTTTTCCGAATCAAAGTCGCCAACAACTATTGTTGTAACGTTCTTTGGCGAATAAAAAGTTCTATAGTAATCCATTATTTCGGATTGAGAAACTTGTGAAATAATTTCAGGGGTTCCGATTACGTCACGTTTATAAGGATGTGAAGTGTACATAGCATTATTAACGGCATTATAAACCTTTGTCCAAGGTTGGTCTTTGCGCATACGAATTTCTTCTATTACAACGTGACGTTCACGTTTGTCGGTAACAGTTTTATCGTTAATATCAAACGGTGCTCCCATTTCGTAATCAGGTACAATAGGGTCTGTCATCATATCTGCGTGGAGTTCTATTGCGAGGTTAAAGTTTTCTTCGTTTTCACCTTTTGGCAGAGTAACATAGTAGAAAGTATAGTCTTTCCAAGTCGCTGCATTAACGATAGCTCCGCGAGCTTCAAGTATATGGTCAAATTCGCCGGCTTTATGCTTGTGAGTGCCTTTAAACATAAGGTGTTCGAGAAAGTGAGAAATGCCGTTATTTTTGTCATTTTCGTTTATTGAACCTGTTTTAACCCATGATGACACATTAACCATGTCACCTTCTTTGTGTGCTAAAACAATCTTATGTCCGTTCTCTTGTTCATATATTTCAACATCCTTAGTCAAGAATGGGTATTTTACTAATGTTTTCTTCATATTAACCTCTCTAGGAATCATTATAGCTTAAAATTGTTATGATTGTAAATATTTGTAAAGAGAGAATATCTTTAGTTAAAGTTTTGAAAATTTGTGCCGTAATACATTATATAAAATTATTTATAATTAAAAAAATAAGGAGTATAAATATGGTGCAAATTAATCGTTTATTTGGAGTTATAAAATTATCTAATGAAAATAAAGCAAAGAAATTGGAATTAACTCAAAAAGAAGTTTCATTACTAGAACAAGGTGGCGGATTAGATACAGTGAGTTTTGCAACAAAAAATACTGAAAATTGGCAAGATATTGTAAAAGAATGGAAAGAATATACTGATAGTGTTTGGAATAAACCGGAACCTAACTTTGATTCCAGAGAGCAACGAGAGAAATATTGGATTAATTATTACGATACATACATAGAATATTGTGATAAAGTGTTAGCGTGTAATGATCTTCCGGAAGATGTTAAAACTGAATGGAGCAGAATGAAAAACAATGCTATGATTGACAGAAGTAACCATTACAGGGATTTGAACAACTGGAAAAATGAAAATGGAATTAAAACGGAATCGTTTAATGATGTTTTTGCAGAAATGAAAAAAAATATACCAAATAGAACGTCTACTGTTGACGAAAAAAGATTAGCACTGGCATATATTGCAAGAATGTTGTCTTGTGACGATATTCCTAATCCGGAATACTGGGCGAATAAAGCGAATATCATTGAAATGGAAATAGAGGCTATAAAAAATCAGGAATTAATTCAAAATGATAATTGAACAGTATCATTTAAAAAGATTTAAACAAGAACGGTAGTTTTAACAAAAGCCGGACGATATACTCTTATATTTATTCCTGCCGATAATAAAGCCCCTTTCGGAAGAGAAGCAAAAGGAGCAAGGCTAATTATTATGAAGAAAAGATTTTGGTTTCTAAAGAAGTAAGCCGAACACACACACAAATGCCTAATCATTTTTTTCGTCGAACAACCGACAATATCACTCGCTGCCTTCGACTTACACTACTATTATAGCATTGGTTTCACCTCTTCTTAATCTACTTAGGAAGTAGTCCTTAAGAACTATTTTGTAATGTTATTTTTCGCTTTCTTTTTTGTAAAAAAGCAACTCCTTTTTGTGTATAATGTTGTCATGCAAAGGAAATTTGAGATAGTTTCAAAATATCGTCCTTCAGGCGACCAGCCAAAGGCTATAGAGCAGTTGGTTGACGGGTTGAATAATGGTGATGATGCGCAGACTCTTTTAGGTATAACAGGCTCAGGTAAAACATTTACTATTGCTAATGTAATTGAGCGTGTTCAGAAACCTACTTTAATTATTGCACACAATAAAACTCTTGCTGCTCAATTATATAATGAATTTAAAGAGCTTTTTCCTAATAATGCGGTTGAATATTTTATCTCATACTATGATTATTACCAACCGGAGGCTTATATTCCGAGAACAGATACTTATATAGAAAAATCTGCAAGTATTAATGATGAAATTGACCGATTGAGGCATAATACAACAAGAAGTCTTTATGAGCGTAACGATGTAATCATTGTGGCTTCAGTGAGTTGTATATATGGTTTAGGGTTGCCGGAAAGTTATTTTAAGGGAACTATCAAAATTTCCGTAGGTGATACTTTGGAGCGGAATGATTTAATTAAGCACCTTGTAATGACACGTTATACAAGGAATGACTTAGAGCTTGAACGTTCAACTTTCAGAGCAAGGGGCGATATTTTAGAGATTATGCCTGCATTTGAAAAGGTTGTAACAAGGATTTATTTCTTTGGAGATGAAATAGAAAAAATTGTAAGGATTGACCACTTAACCGGAGAAATTATTGAAGCACCGGAATCTGTGTATATATACCCTGCTGTGCATTATATAGCGTATGATGAAAATGAAGACGAAACTCTGGATATGATTCGAGCAGAGTTAAAGAACCGTGTTGCAGAGCTTGAAGCTGAAAACAAAATTCTTGAATCTCAAAGACTTCAGCAGCGCGTAAAATACGATATGGAAATGATAAAGGAAATGGGTTATTGCACAGGAATTGAAAATTATTCCAGAATCATTGAACGTCGTCCTGTAGGTTCTGCACCTGCAACCTTATTAGACTATTTCAGGGGCGATTTTTTAACAGTTATAGACGAATCCCATGTAACTCTTCCTCAGTTAAACGGAATGTACCATGGTGATGCTTCAAGAAAACAGACCCTTATAGATTTTGGATTCAGGCTTCCATGTGCAAAGGATAACAGGCCTTTAAAATGGGATGAATTTTTTAATAAAGTTGGGCAGAAGATATATATTTCCGCAACTCCCGGAGATTTTGAGAAAGAAACATCAGAGCAGCTTGTTGAACAAATTATTCGTCCTACGGGATTAGTTGACCCTAAGATTAGTGTCAGACCTATTGAAACACAGATTGCAGATTTAAAGGTTGAAATAGCCAAACGTGCCAAGAAGGATGAAAGAGTCTTGATAACTACCTTAACCAAACGTATGGCAGAGGATTTGTGCGATTATTTCTTACAGGATGGAATACGAGTAAGATATCTGCATAGCGGAATCAAGTCAATTGAGCGTGTTGAAATTTTGAGAGATTTAAGGCTGGGTGAATTTGATGTTTTGATTGGTGTAAACCTTCTAAGAGAAGGACTTGATATCCCTGAAGTCTCGCTTGTTGCAATTATGGATGCTGATAAGGAAGGATTTTTAAGGTCTGATACGAGTCTGATTCAAACAATAGGTCGTGCGGCAAGAAATTCTTGCGGTGAGGTTATTATGTATGCTGATAAAATAACAGATTCGATGGCAAGAGCAATTGAAGAAACAACACGCAGACGGGAAATTCAACTTGAGCATAACAAAAAATACGGAATTATTCCTAAAACTATTAAAAAGCCTATCGAGAATAATTTGTTGTCGTTGGTTGCAAGTTATCGTGATTTAGAAGATATTGTTGCTGAAGAGATGGTGGATTTAGGCATTGATAAAAAAGATTTACCAAAACTTATAACAAAACTTGAAAAAGATATGCACAAAGCTGCCAAAATACTTGATTTTGAGCGTGCGGCAGAAATTCGTGATCAGTTAAAGAAATTACGTGAGATGGTATAACTTATAATGATTTTATAAAATCTTTTGCCGAAAAATCTTTACCTGTTAACTGCTTAATCAGATCATATTCATCAACAGATGCGCCGTAAGAAAAAATATTTTTTATTAAATATTCAGCAGTAGATTTATTTTCTGTAATATTACCTAAAACAGATTTCAGGTGATTATATATTTGAGCTTTCATAAGCGTTGCCCTAAAATAGTTTTGATAATACGAAGGATGTGATAAGTAGTGCGGAATAGTTGCCCATTCATTATTTGCTTCCTCGTTTCTGTTTAAATATTTTTGTTTAATATTTTGCCATAAATTTGCCGGATTTTGGTCGGGATTTTTATAAAATTCACGTTCGAAGTCTATAATTTGCAGGCTTCGTGATATAAATTTTGCTTCGTCTTTTTTGTGCGAGTTTTGGAATTTTATGAATAAATTTTGTGGAATTAAATCTTTTAAAATATTTTCCTTTTTTATAATATCACCCATCATCATAGCAATAGCTTCCGTGAAAGCTGAAGAAGCAGGTTCTTGGTCAAAATACGGTAATGTATTTAAAATTCCTAAATCGTATATGCAATGACCCATTTCGTGGTTTAGGGTATCCAGGCTATTCGTGTTGTTTATCAGGTTTGCAAGAATTCTTGAATCTTCACCGGCTTTAATTCCAAAACAAAAACCGTGAGTATTTTTACCTTTCCTCGGATATAAATCAAGAGTCAGTTTCCCGTCTTCTATCATTTTATCAATATTGTAACCCATTCCCATATAAGTTTGTTTTGAAATTTCCTCAATATTATTCTTTTTAAGAATTTCGTTGACACCTTTTTCAGGATTAGAATCCAACAGAAAACCATAATGCCACGGTTTTAAGGTTTCAACTTGAAAAAAATCTTTTAATTCTTGTTGAGTTTCTTTTTGTATGAAAGCAATTTTATCATGAGCGTTTGAGTAAACTTCGTCTATAAGTTTTTCTAATTGTTCTATATTAACGTCATAGGCTTCTTTTAGTTTATATTCAAAAAAGTTATTATATCCTTTCGTTTTAGCATAATTATTGCGCATTTTTATAAATTCAATTAAATCATTAGCGATTAAATCACCACCTTTTATTTTGGCCTCATATGCTTTTCTCCTGATTTCAGAGTCGACTTCTGTTTGAAGTATTTGGGCAATTTTAACATTTGTAATTTCTTTTCCGTCCAGCATGGGAATATAAGAATTATATTTTCTTGCTATCTCATTTTCTTTTTCCCGTAAAGCTTTTTTTGCATCACCTGTGTTCAATTCTTCATCAAAGATGCGCAAAATATCTTTTAACTGTTTGGCTTCGTGTTTACAGAGCTTACTTTTATCAATAGAAAGAAATTTTTCATAAAAAATTTTATCCTTGTATAAATTTGAAACAGTATCATCAGCTTCTTGCATTTTTTGCATATTTTCTTCCGTCGAATTTGTGTAAAAATTCCAACTTGATATGTTTGCTTCGTAATTTGCAGGTTCTAATTTTCTGGAAAATTCTTCTCTTAAGTTTATAAAAATTTCTTGTTTATCCATATTACACCTCTTTTTATTAAATTGTATCATATATTAACCTTTGCTTAATAGAGAAAAATATTTTGCTATTATACCCTATAATATGTTACAATTGTTTGGACTATGACTATTTTTGACGAAAATTTAATTCTTGAAACAATTAATATGATAAAGCTTCACAATTTTGATATAAGAACTGTGACGCTTACAATAAGCCTGAGAGATTGTTTGTCTGAAGATGTAAATATTGTCTGTGACAAAATAAAATACAAATTGGACAAATATGCTCAGAATCTTGTTAAATATGCTGATGAAATAGAAAATGACTATTCAATTCCTATTGTAAACAAAAGAATTGCTGTAACGCCGATTTCTTTGGTAGGCGAAGCTTGTAAAGTTAAGGATTATTTGAAAATAGCTAAAACGTTGGATGGTTGTGCCGAAAACTTAGGTATAGACTTTATAGGCGGGTATTCAGCACTTGTGGAGAAAGGTTTCACAAAAGGCGATTCAGCTCTTATTGAATCAATTCCCGAAGCTTTGGCTATAACTGAAAAACTTTGTTCGTCTGTAAACGTAGGCACATCTAAAGCAGGTATAAATATGGATGCTGTTTTAAAGATGGCGGAAACAATTAAAAAATCAGCAGAGTTAACATCCGAAAGAGATGGAATTGGCGCAGCAAAACTTGTAGTTTTTTGTAATTCAGTTAGCGATAATCCGTTTATGGCAGGCGCATATTGCGGATATGGAGAACCGGAATGTGCTCTAAATATTGGAGTTTCCGGCCCCGGTGTAGTAAGAGCGGCTATTTTGGATTTAGACAAAAAGGCTGATATGGGTGAATTATCAAATAAGATTAAGCAAACAGCATACAAAATTACGGGTACCGGAGAGTTAGTCGGCAGAAAACTTGCAAAAAAACTTAATGTTCCCTTTGGTGTAATTGATTTATCATTAGCTCCGACTCCTGTGGTAGGAGACAGTGTTGCGCAAATTTTCCAAGCAATGGGACTTGAACACGCGGGTGCACACGGAACAACAGCTGCGCTTGCTATGCTTAATGATGCCGTTAAAAAGGGCGGAATTATGGCAAGTTCGTATGTCGGCGGTTTGTCAGGTGCATTTATTCCTGTTTCTGAAGATGCAGGCATGATAGAAGCTGCAGAAAAAGGATATTTGACTTTTGATAAATTAGAAGCAATGACTTGTGTTTGCTCTGTTGGGTTGGATATGATTGCAATACCGGGAGATACACCTTATACCACGATTGCCGGTATGATAGCGGATGAAATGGCAATTGGTATGATAAATAAAAAAACTACAGCGGCAAGGATTATACCTGCGCCCAATAAAAAAGAAGGTGATAAGGTAATATATGGTGGACTTCTTGGAGAAGCTCCTATAATGAAAGTTAACAAACTTTCTTCTGCGGATTTCGTCTTAAGAGGCGGCAGAATTCCTGCTCCTATTCATAGTTTAAATAATTAAAGGAAAGTAATAAAAAATGGCTACATTTAAAGATTTGGAAGATAGTTTTAAAAATTTTCTTATACAAGAGCAATCAGATGCGCACAGTTCCAGAAACGTAAGTGTTGCAAAATACAATAATATAAAAATCTGGATGGATTTATCCAAATATACTCAACCTCATTTTTTTGTCAGAATATCTATCTCTGAAGCTGTATTTGCTTTGAATGATTGTACTAAAATTAATGGGGGACTCGGTTATGAGGAACGTTTTGTATCAAAATGGTTCGGAAGAATGGGGATTAAAGATAAGTTAACGGAATTATGGAATTCTGCAGAAAAAGATAATTAAAAAATTGTTAGGTTAGATTTAGGTATAATTATGGATTACAAAGATATTTCATCAAATCCGGTAAGTGTTATTTTACAACTTGTCGGAGCAAGGTGGAAAATATTAATAGTCAAAGAATTACTTAAACAAGAATTAAGATTTTCCGAGCTTAAGAAAAAATTGGGATGCACGCCAAAGGTTCTTAGTGCTTGTCTTAAAGAGATGGAAGAAGACGGTCTTGTTATCAGAGAAGAAGCAGACACAAAAGAAAAATGTGTAGAATATTATTTAACAGATATAGGGTATACGCTAAGGCCGGTTGTAGAAGCTATGCAAAAATGGGGCCAAGAGTATAAAAAATTGAGAAAATTACAAGAGAAATTAAACAGATAGGAAGCAAGAACATGAAAATACATTATTTAGGACATAGCGCATTTGAAATAGAAACGAATGGAAAAAAATTTCTTATAGACCCGTTTTTGGTTTGTGTGCAAAATTATAAGCCTGAAAATATATACAATATTTTTGTAACCCACGGACATGGCGACCATCTGGGAAGCGCAATTGAAATATCAAGAATGACAAGTGCTCCTATTACTGCTATTTTTGAACTTGCGAACTATTGTTCAAAACAAGGAGCAAAAGCGATAGATATAGGGTTGGGAGCTTGGCAGGAATATAGTTGGGGAAGAGTTGTTGCAGTTCCAGCTTTTCACTCTAGCACAACTCCTGACGGACATTATGCCGGGTCTCCTTGCGGTTTTGTTTTTGATATAGATGGTCAAACAATCTATCATGCCGGTGATACAAGCTTAAGCACAGAAATGAAGATGATAGGAGAGGTTTATCAACCAGATATAGCTATATTACCTATAGGCGGAAAATACACTATGGATATTGAACATGCTGTAAAAGCAGCAGAATGGCTTGGTGCAAGTGCTATTATTCCTATGCATTATAATACTTTTGATGCTATTAGTGTTGATATTACAGAATTTGAACGCCAAATTCGTGAAATTGGTAAGATACCTATGGTTATGAAAATAGGCGAATAATTAAAAATATAAAAAATAACAAAATATTGTATTTTTTGTTAAAATTTTTATATGAGATATTTAACACCGATTGTTTTATTGCTTATATCAAATATATTCATGACATTTGCTTGGTACGGACATCTAAAATTCAGAGGGTTACCGTTATTTGTTGTGATTCTTGCAAGTTGGGGTATTGCTTTTTTTGAATACTGTTTTCAGGTGCCTGCAAACAGAATTGGATATGATTGTTATAATGCGACTCAACTCAAAACTATTCAAGAAGTTATAACTCTTTTGGTTTTTTCATTTTTTTCGGTTTTGTACTTAAAAGAGCAATTCAAATGGAACTATCTTATAGGTTTTATTTTTATAATTCTTGCCGTATTTTTCATATTTAAAAAATAGAGTACGCATGGTATTATAATTTTATGAAAAAGATAGCTCTTATAAGTCACGGATGTGCAAAAAATTTAGTTGATTCTGAATTGATATTGGGTATACTTACTCAAAACGGGTACGAAATAACTCTTGACGAAAACGAAACAGATATTGTTATTGTTAATACTTGTTCTTTTATTTGTGATGCGGAAAGAGAATCAATTTCGACAATCCTTGAATTGGTTGAACAAGGTAAAAAAGTGATTGTAGCGGGTTGTCTTGCTCAAAAACATTCTAAAGAACTAAAAAAGGAAATTCCTGAAATAGTAGGAATGGTCGGAGCAACTGACTTCAATAAGATAGTGGATGTAATCAAAAATATTGATAAGGGTTATGAAGTTGAAGTTAGCGAAAAGCCTAACTATATTTACCCTGAAATAGTTGAAAGACAACAAATTACGATGGGTGCAAGCTCTTATATAAAAATAGCTGACGGTTGTCATTATCGCTGTGGTTACTGTGTAATTCCGTATTTGCGAGGCGATTATCATTCTAGAAGAATGGAAGATATAATTTCAGAAGCTAAAAAACTCGTCAAAAAGGGTGTAACTGAAATTATTTTGATCGCGCAGGATACAACAGGATACGGTATTGATTTATATAAAAAACCGATGCTTGTAGAATTGTTGAAAGAGCTTAATAAAATAGAAGATTTAGGCTGGATACGTTTTATGTATGCATACCCGACTACATTAAATGATGAACTTATTAATGCCATAGCAACACTGGATAAAGTGGTAAAATACATAGATATTCCGCTTCAACATTCACACCCTGAAATGTTAAAACTTATGAATCGACCAAGTTTTGACTATCGTCCTATGATAGAAAATCTAAGGAAACAAATTCCGGATGTTTCAATCAGAACAACATTTATAGTTGGATATCCGGGAGAAACAGAAGAATATTTTGAGCATCTTGTACAATTTGTGAAAGACATGAAATTTGACAGAGTCGGTGTTTTTACGTATTCAAGAGAAAAGGGTACTCCGTCTTATAATATGAAAAATAGAGTTCCTGCTAAGATTGCAAAAGAGAGATATAGAAAGCTTATGGAAATTCAGCAAGATATATCTCTTGAGCGTAATAAAAGTTTTGTCGGTAAAACTATTCCATGTATTATCGAAGCATATTCAGATGATGGTGAAATTGTTGCACGCAGTGAGTTTGATGCTCCTGAAGTTGACGGTATAGTAAGTATTAAAACAGATAAAATTGTTACTCCGGGTGATATTGAACAAGTTAAAATAATTGGTGCGACAGAGTATGACTTAGTTGGTGAAATATAAGTATATTAGCGTAGTCAAAATAATAATCGAAGGCGCAGGCTTTGCCTGCGCCTTCGATTATTATCTTAATACTTTATTACGCAAAATATCTTGCTAAAAGGCCATCAAAACCTTTACCATGGCGAGCTTCGTCTTTAGCCATTTCGTGTACTGTATCATGAATAGCATCCAAACCTAATTCTTTAGCTTTTCTTGCTAATTTCATTTTACCGTCGCAAGCACCAAATTCAGCTTCTGCTCTAAGTTCAAGATTCTTTTTAGTCGAACCTGTAAGTACTTCGCCTAAAAGTTCTGCAAATCTCGAAGCGTGATCCGCTTCTTCAAAAGCGTATCTTCTGTAAGCTTCAGCAACTTCAGGATAACCTTCTCTATCTGCTTGTCTTGCCATTGCAAGGTACATTCCGACTTCTGCACATTCGCCGTTAAAGTTTGCTCTTAATCCTTCCAAGATTTCAGCATCAACACCTGCTGCGATACCTACTTTGTGTTCGTCAGCGTAATTTTTGCTGCCTTCTTCCATTTTTGTGAAAACTTCTTTTACAGCACCACAAACAGGACATGTTTCTGGAGCTTCACCTTCTACAGTATAACCGCAAACAGAACATACGTATTTTGCCATAATTAATTCCTTTCTTTTTTAAAAAATATATGATACACAAAGAAATTATACCACGCATAAATTACCCTAGCAAGTTTTTGTAAATGTTTGTATGGTATAATTCTACTTATGAGAAGCTTTATCAAAAAAAGTATTATATATTCTTGTTTTTTTGTAATAATATTGGGTTTTGCTCTATTTGCGATTTATAGATATGCTTTGCCATATGCTGTTTCTAACAACCAAATAATATCCTTAATAGAAACTCAAGCAAAAAAATCCTTAAATGTAGATGTGAATATCATTGAACCAAAGTTAAAAACAGGTTCTGAGATTGCTTTTACGGTAAAAAATTTATCTATAACAAAAGAGGGTAAAAATCTCCTGACTTTATCAAATATAGATACCTTATTTTCATTGGAAGATATTATTAAGCGCAGAATTATTGTAAAGAAAATGATTGCAGATGATATTTTTGTCGATGCCTATAATATATCTGATTTAACTCCGACGAAAAAAAATAAAGAGTCTAAAAGCTTTATTAATTTAGATTTTTATAATGTTTTGCTAGGGGTAAAAAAATGTATAATCTCGTATAATAATCCTGATTTCAATATGAACTTTCAAGCTCGAAACATGATTTTTGACAGAACTGAGTTAAGAAAATTTTTACATTTTGATTTTGACTTTGAACTAAGAAAAGGCAATAAACGAATTATTGTTTCGGCAAATGACAAAAATAGAATTTTTATGGAAGATCACGTTGCGTATGTGAAAGATTTCCCTATAACAGTAGACAATTCAAACATTATTATAAATGCTTTTATGGATAACAAAGGTAGGCATGAGTTAAATATAGTTTCTAGAGATTTTGATGCTAATGTTATATCGAATGCAATAGTTTCAGATATTTTTATTCATAACGGAAGCAAAATGCTTGCGCCGATTAGAGATGTACACGGAAAAGTTGATTTTAATTTAAGTATTAAAAAAGGAAACACAAACGGGAATATAAAAATTCATAATATTGATTTTAAACTGGTTCAACTACTTGATTTACCTGTAAAAATCACACAAGGTGTTATTGATATTGGAAATAATGATATCAAATATTCAGATTTTGAAGGATATTATAATAATCTTATAAATAACAAACTTACCATGCATAGAGAAACAAAAGATTATCAGAAAACGTGTGATACAAAAATAATCTCTGATATATATATAACAGATGATTTTTTCAAAAATTATCTCTCAAAAATGCTTGGTTACAGTTTAGGTATGTTTGGCGAGGCAGGTTCAAGATTGATTCTAAAATCTAAAAACGGTTCCTGTGATATCCTATGGTTTTTCAAACTTGATGAGAATGAAGGATTTAAGATCGGCGAGCAATCTATGGTTTTAGAAAAGTACAAAACTTTATTTAAAGTTGACCTAAGCGTTGTAAAAAATATATTAAAGATTAACACAATTAATTATTATATTAATAGTGAACTAAAGCGTGGAATAAAACCGATATTAACTGCGAACGGCAATATAGATATGGCTGACAATATGAGGATTTTGGACATCAATCTTGATATTCCTCGTCCGCTTCCCAGTGAGATACTAAACTTTTTAACTTGTCAAAATATTTTCAAAAAAGGTGAAGTCTCCGGTCAAATGCACATTGATAATCATGGCAGTTATCCTGTAATGAAAGGCGAAATAGCTTTAGATAAGGTTTTTGTGCCGGCTCAAAGGATGTTTATAAGGGCAGCAAAATTGACTGCAGAAAATAATACTATATCAATGACTTCTCAAGGAAGGTTTAAACGCTCTGAATATAAATTTGACGGAAAAATTCTTAATGAATTAAGATTTCCTATAATTGTTAAGGACATGAACTTAAACTTAGATAATGTTGACGTAGAAAGAATTCTTGCACAACCTCAAAAAAATCATGAAAGTTCTTCTGCTCAACAAGCTTTGGTTTCTACGGGTGAAGATGGAGAAGAAGACAAAGACTCGCTTGAATTCACAAAGGGACTTGTTGTTATTGAGAACAGTTCTTTGAATATTGCAAAAGGAATTTATAAAGAAATAAAATTCGGTAATATTAATGCCAATATGACTCTTGATAAAGACGGCATAATGAATCTAAAATCCAACAGGTTTGATATTGCAGACGGAATATCAACATTGAAAGTAAAGGCGGATTTAGCGCAGAAGCATTATTACATGAAACTTGGCATCAAAGACGTTGATTCAAATATTATGGCGACCTCTATCTTAGGCATGCCCCGTCAAATCAGCGGCAAAGCCAAAGGGTTAATTGAACTTTCATCTGATGAATCGTTAAAAATGAACGGAGATATAAAATTTCGAATATCAAACGGCAGCATTGAACAAATCGGATACGTTGAATATATCCTAAAAGCAGCTTCATTATTCCGGAATCCTCTTGCTATGATTAGTCCTTCTACAGTTATTGATTTGGTAACAATACCGGACGGAAATTTTGATGAAATTCAAGGCGAAATGAAGCTTGAAGATAATGTTATTAAGAGAATGAAGATAGAATCTACATCCGACGAACTTGCTACTCTGATTTTTGGCAGATATGATTTAAATACTAACGACGCAATGCTCAGAGTATACACAAAATTCTCTGATAAAACCAAAGGTTTTGCAGGGGTTTTAAGAAATATTTCTTTAAATACCTTAGCAACCAAGATATCAATAAGCTCGAGAAATGACAGTAACTATTATGCAAATGAGCTTTCTATGATACCTAAGCTCAAAAACGGAGAAGAAAGAGCGCAAGTATTTTTGACCAAAGTTGATGGTGATATTTTAAACAATAATTTTCTATCATTACTGAAAAGAATTAAATAATTATATTTTACGAAAAACAAAATCTGCACATTGTTTAAACTTAGTTTGTTTTAAAAGCTCATCAATTCCGGTACAGCAATCAAATTCACCAATTATAAAAAGGCTTCCTTTTTGTAAAATTTGATTAACTTTTTTTACTATGGCTTTTACATATGACTGACCTAAATATGGTGTTACATTGCGGCATAATATTACAGAATTTCCTTCGTCTTTAATGCTCGAAATTTTATGTAAAATATCATCTTGCTCAAATTTTACAGCATTTTTAAGAATTGGAATCGGTTCATATGCTTTACTGACTAATTCGGCATCATGAAGGTCATTTTCTATTTTTAATGCATTCCCGCAGCATTTGAAATACTCAGTAGGACGCTTCAAAGACTCATCCATAATCCAAATATCAGAATCTTTTAGGTTTATTTTTCCTGTTTGGGCTGCTTTTATTACTTCAGCGTCAATGTCTGAAGCATAAACAGGGAGATATTTTAACCACACCTCTTTAGGCAATCTGTCCATTACTGAAATTGCATATGTATATGCTTCTGAGCCATCAGAAGCAGCAATCGAATAAGACTGAACTTTTGGTTTATCGGCAAAATTTTTATTTATAAATTCTACCAGTTCAAACCAGTTTAAATCTCCTCTAAACATGTGTGTAGCAGTTAAAACACTTGTATTTACCGGGATACCTTTTTTTGTTTTATTAGCTTCTACTAATTTTCTTGTACTTTCAGGATATGTGGAAAAATCGTGCGTATAAGTTCTTACGCAGCTTTTAAATGCAGGTTTCGCATATGGGTAATGAGTGTTTAGTATTTGCATATTTAAACTAAAAACCGAAAAAATTTTTTTTGCTAGTCAGAATAAACAAATTCTTCTTTACCGTTTTCATCCAAAATCAAACCGCATAATTTTGCATAAGGATACTTTCCGCAGCCTAAGTCAATGCCGATTTTACAGTTATCAATATAAGGTTTGTCAAATTCAGTATGACCAAATATGATTTTTTGCGGTAAGTTGTGCTTCGAGTAGATAAATCTTCCCCGTATATACACCAAATCTACTTTGTTCTGATTTTCCAAACTGCAGTTTGGTTCAATTCCGGCATGCACAAAAAGATATCTATCAGTAAGATAATAAAATTTGAGGTTTTTCAGAAATTCACCATGTATGCGAAAGATATTTTGAAAGCCCCCGTAACTTCTAACAGTTGCAGGCCCGCCATAATTATCAAATAAGAATTGGTAATAATCATCTGTTTCGGCATGCATTAAAGCGTATTCGTGAGAACCTATTAAATAAATACATTTATTGTAATTGGATTGCTCAATAACCCTATCTATAACACCTTTTGAATTAGGGCCTCTGTCAATATAATCTCCCATAAAAATAAATATATCGTCAGAATTGGATTTGATTTTGCTTAACAAATTTTCGAGCTTGCCTAATTCCCCATGTATATCAGTTATTGCAATATATCTAGACATTGTTGATTTTCTCTTTTAAATCTTGAACCTCATACTTTAGTCGATTTAACTCACAAGATATAGGATCAGGAATCCTGTTGTGCATTAATACACCATCATTATTCATAACTTTTTGTTGCACAACTTTTCCGGGAACACCTACTACCGTGGAGTGCTCCGGAACATTTTCTATAACCACAGAACCTGCACCGATTCTTACATTATCTCCTATTGTAATATTCCCTAACACTTTTGCGCCTGCACCTATAATAACATTATTGCCGATGGTAGGGTGTCGTTTTCCGTGTTCAGAACCGGTACCTCCTAAAGTTACTTGCTGATATATTAAAACGTCATCACCTATAACGGTTGTTTCTCCTATTACAACACCTTCTCCGTGGTCAATAAAAAATCTGTTACCGATACTGGCTTTCGGATGAATTTCAATGCCTGTGATAATTCTTGTAAGATAAGAAATATATCTCGGAATAAAAGGTATTTTCCAGTAAGCAAGCTTGTGAGCTATTCTATGAAGTAAAAGAGCTTGAAAACCTGGATAACAGAATATTACTTCTGCAAGATTATTAGCAGCAGGGTCTTTCTCATAAATGACTTTTATATCCTCTTTAATTTTATTTAATGCACGTATTATCATATTAAATCCTTTACCACACTGATAAATAACGTTCTCCGGAATCCGGAACAATTGAAATAATAATTCGGTCTTTATGCTTGTTTGCAAGTTGTTTTGAGGCATATAAGTTGGCTCCTGCACTGATTCCGCAGAATATTCCGTGATTTTTTGCAAGTTCACAAGCAGTATTCATCGCATCATCACCGCTAACAGTTAGTATTTCGTCCAAATTATGTCCGTTGCATATTTCAGGTTTAAAGTTAGCGCCGATTCCCTGAATCTTATGCGAACCGGCTTTTCCTTCCGTAAACAAAGGGCTCTCTTTTGGCTCAACACCATAAACAATAGCATTATCTAAATATTTTTTTATCCCACAGGCGGTCCCACCTGTGCCAATTCCAGCAACTACTACAACTTTTTTGTCGCCGACGGCTGACCTTATTTCTTGGGCTGTTTTTTTATGAGCATTCGGATTATCTGGATTTGAAAACTGCATAGGTATATAACTGTTAGTAAACTTTGCTTTTAATTCATTAGCTTTATCAACGGCACCTTGCATTCCTTGTTCTTTGGGAGTTAAAACCAGTTCAGCACCATATGCCCGCATCGTTTTTTTGCGCTCTTCCGACATGCTTTCAGGCATGCAGATAATGAGCTTGAGCCCCAAAACAGCGCAACACATAGCAAGCCCTATCCCTGTATTTCCGCTGGTTGGTTCTATAATTATAGTTTCTTTATTAATTTCGCCTCTATCTATAGCGCCCTTAATCATTGAATAAGAAGCTCTGTCTTTTATGGAGTTAGACGGATTATAATATTCAAGCTTGAGACAAATGTTATCAGAATATCTGACAAGCGGTGTATTTCCTATAAGTTCTAAAACATTGTTGTATATCATATTCACCTTTCCCATATAGAAAAATATATTCAATTATTATAAATATTATAACATAGGAAGTTTTACATTTGGCTATTATGTCAATTTTTGCCTATTTTTTTCTTTCCGTAAATAGGAAGTAAAGAAGGGATGAGGAACGAATTTTTAAATAAACTATGATAGTGTAGTTTTTGCAAATGCTCTTCAACCTCTGCTCACAAGTCGCTCGAACTCAAATACGGCTTTGCTTTATGGCGAGTTCTCGTCTTTTGTTATACTATTTTCAATATATAAAAGCGGACGACGAGACTCGAACTCGCGACGTCAACCTTGGGAAGGTTGCATTCTACCACTGAATTACGTCCGCATATGATTATTTTATAACAAACATTTCAGGCTGTTAACATGTTTCTATTTTTTTGAATTTTTATAACATTTTTATAACAAATCGTATTTGTGATTGCGTTAGTTATAATTACTTTAATTATTAATTTATGTTACAAAAAGCATTTTTTATGAAATTATTAAAAAAAAATATACTTTTTAATAATGAGAGAGTTATTATGGCAAACGAAATTCAACAACAATTCTACTATGCAAAATACGATAGTAACCGTGATTATAGCCGTCAAGGTATATCAGACAGTGATCCTATTGGCTTAATTAATTTACAAGACGAAGCTGTTATTAGTATTTTTGATACTGCTAAAAATGAATTAGTCTCAACAAACACAAATATAAGCAATAACTCCAATTGGGTATCACAATTTAGGGATTTCACAAGATTTATTAAATGTACTTATAATAAATATGCAATGAAATTTGCTGGGATAAAATATGATATATCAACTCAACAAAGTGCAGATAATGCAGATGCAGAATTTGAAAAATTAGCAACAGAATATAAGACAAAAGCTCAAGATGAGATCAATAATGAAATTCAAATTGCTAAAGAAAAAGCTAAAGATGAAGAAGCTAATGCACCATCATCAGAAGAAGTACAAACTTTAAGAGATGAAATACAATCTAAAGGGTTTTCAAAATATGCATTAAAGCATATACAAATTAGTGATGACAAAGAAATAAGTTTTATCTCACTGAATGGCAAATATATTGCTGATGGTCAAGAAGTAGATGAAAAAACATTTTTAGAAAAATATGAACAAGCAATTACAGCGAATAAAAATGGTAAATTTGAAAAACCATATTGGGAACAATTTGATGAACATAGCGTAAAGGATAATCATGATGGAACCTTTACAGTTGATTATGGTGTATATGGATATAAAGATGTGTTTTACTATGATGGTAGAACTAAAGAAGCAATTAAATCTGATGGAACCCGAAAATGGGATATGCAAAATAAAACCACCGAAATCGATGGTGACAAATTATCAGAAAATGACAGATTAGGTGAATTATTCTTTGATAAAGAACATGATTTTCCTTGGGATGATAATAGATTGGGTGATGCAGAAATAAAGGATTCCTCAAATAATATTGTATATACAAAAAAGAATAATAAATTTTATGATGCAAGTGGTAATGAAGTAAATTATAATGAAGTGGAAAAATATATAAAAAGAAATAAAGGTATAAAAATAACTTGTCAAGGAGTAGCAGGTGGTTTTGGAATTTAATTTTTTATAAAATTGTTTAAATTGATAAATTTATTATAATGTTGAGTTTTTTATAGTAAAAATAGAATACATTTCTTTTTCCAACATTTTCCAACATTTTTCCGTAAAACTATTAGGAAATTTATTTATTTTTTTACCTTTTACCCCTGAAACTCCAACTTTTTAAGATGCTTTAAGTAGTTTATTTTTAGATTTCGGTAAGAACCGAAAAAGAATTGCTCTGATTTAGTAAATGTTTGTCCACATAGTTTTTTATGTTCAATTAATGATAATGTGCAAATAAAGTCTGCCGCTTGAAATAATTTATAATCATAAGGAGAAACTACACGATATTCAAATTTTTCATGAAACCAAGAACTGAATACCGATACAAGGATATTGGCAAGTTGGTTCTGCCCATTATCATAATAAGTGATTATTTTATCAAAATTTTGAAAATATGAAAGATTCTCTTTTACAAAATTAGATAACTGTTTTGATATATCCATATTCATATCAATTGCTGTTTTATGCTTTTTATCGACAACTATATTTTTGTATTTTATGCCAACTTTTCTTGTAAAATGAAAAAATGTACTAAACAATGCTTTACGTTCTTTTATATCATAATGCCTATACATTTCCTCTCTTCTTATTAATGGTGCAGTATGCATTGCGGGGATATTTGAATTAGAAATATTAAAACGGAGATTGAGCTTATTTATTTGTTCTTCTATAGAATTGTCTTGTTCATGAATGACAAATGTAACAATATAATATGGACAATTGTAGTTATATTCACCAAAATCACCTGACTCATCTACAAATATACTTAAATCTTTCATTATTTTCTCTATTCTAAATCTCAATATTAAAATGGCGAGGGTCATCCCTCGCCTACGGTGGACCCAGAGCATACGCTCAGCCCATATTTATATTATACAATATTTTGTTCTTTTTGCAACTTTTTAGGACTTTAATTTGGTTAGACTTTTTATAACATTTTTATAACATTTTTTCGTAAAACAAGTGAAAAATGTGAGATTTGTGAAAAATATAAAATAGGCAAAATGCTTGATTTGTAAAGTCTATGAAGAATGTGAAAAATATGAAGAGAACCCCTTAAAACCTTGGGAAGGTTGCATTTTACCACTGAATTACGTCCGCCTATTTTTCTTCTTTTCTTTTATAAAAATCTTCAATAAAACCGGTATTAAACTTGCCTGTTTTGAATACTTCATCTTCTATGATTTCCTGATGGAAAGGAATAGTTGTCTTAACTCCGGTTACAACGTATTCTTTTAAAGCCTGATACATTCGGCGTCTTGCTTGTTTACGATTTTCGCCCCAACAAATAAGTTTTCCTATCATAGAATCGTAATATGGCGGAATAGAGTATCCGGGGTATACATGTGAATCAACTCTAATACCAAAACCACCGGGAGTGAAATAACCATCTATTTTTCCTGGACAAGGCATGAAGTCGTTTTCAGGATCTTCCGCATTAATTCGACATTCTATAGCATGTCCTCTAAGCTTTACGTCATCTTGTGTGTAACTGAGTTTTTCTCCTGATGCTATCAAAATTTGTTCACGAACTATATCAATTTGAGAAATCATTTCCGTAACGCAATGCTCAACCTGAATACGAGTATTCATCTCCATAAAATACCATTTGCCGTCGTGGTCAAGCAGAAATTCGCAAGTGCCTGCTCCTTCGTATTTCACGGCATTTGCAGCTCTTACGGCAGCAGCACCCATTTCTTTACGCGTTTCTTCGTCAATTGCCGGAGAAGGGGCTTCTTCCAGAAGTTTTTGGTGACGCCTTTGAATTGAGCAGTCGCGTTCACCAAGATGAATAACATTTCCAAAAGAATCACCTAAAATTTGTACTTCAATATGTCGAGGGTTTTCCAGAAATTTTTCTGCGTAAACTCCCGCATTTCCGAAGAAGCTTTGAGCTTCCTGACGACACAAATTCAAATTAGTTTCTAATTCATCATTAGTTCTAACGATTCTCATTCCCTTTCCGCCGCCACCTGCAGTAGCTTTAAGGATTATAGGGTATCCGACTTTGTGCGCAAATTCTTTTGCTTCTTCTACAGATTTTAGAATCCCTGTGCCGGGGGTAACAGGAACGTTATTTTCAATCATTGTTCTGCGCGCGGTAGCTTTATCGCCCATTTTGCGCATAGATGCAGCGGTAGGTCCTATAAATTTTATGCCATGCATATCGCAAATCTCTGCAAATTCGGCTCTTTCAGACAAAAAACCGTATCCGGGATGAATTGCATCACAACCTGTAGTTAAAGCTGTTGAAACTATTGCAGGAATATTTAAATAACTGTCTATACTTGGCGCAGGTCCTATACAAAAAGCATCTGTTGCTAATCTTACGTGTAAAGATTCAGCATCTGCTTGTGAATATACTGCTACCGTCGGAATTCCAAGTTCACGGCAGGCTCTAATGACCCTTACCGCAATCTCCCCTCGATTTGCTATTAATACTCGTTTAAACATAATTATCCTTGTCGTGATTAGTAAATTGTGACTAGTGATTCAAATATTTTCGATGCACAATTCACGATTCACGTATTATTCTACATACATTAAAACTTGACCGAATTCGACAGGGTCACCATTTTTAACACAAATTTTTATAACTCTGCCGGATTCTTCAGATTTAATTTCATTCATTAATTTCATTGCTTCAATAATACAAACAACGTCACCTGTTTTAACTTCACTGCCTATTTCAACGAAAGGTGCAGCATCAGGAGACGGAGCAGTATAAAAAGTGCCGACCATAGGTGAAGTTATAGGTTTTCCTTTCTGAGTCGGTTCTGTTTTTGTTTCTTTAGCTTCTGCACTAATGGCAGGTGCGACAGCTGCAGGCGTAACTGATGCGGCAGAAGGAGTTACCATTACTTCGGGTAAATCCTTTCTGATGGTAATAGCTTGCTCACCATCTTCCATTGAAATTTCAGTTAAGCCATTGTCTGTAATTATTTTAGCTAATTTTTCAATATATTCCGGTTCGAATTTCATTTTTTTTATCTCCATTTAACAACGGTCAAGGTATTCATTTGTTCTGGTATCAACTCTGATTACATCACCATTTGATACGAAGAAAGGAACGTTTACAACTGCACCTGTTTCAAGAGTTGCAGGTTTTGTGCCGCCTTGAGCCGTGTTACCTTTTTCTGCAGGCGGAGTATCAACAACTTCAAGTTCAACGTGAGCAGGAATATCAACACCAATGATTCTCGTATCATGTTTTAAAACTTGAACCATCATATTTTCTTTAAGGTATTTCTTGCCGTCGCCAACTTGTTCTTCTGTTATTTGGATTTGTTCGTATGTTTCATTATCCATCATAACGTAGTCAGAACCTTCTTTATATAAATATTGCATTTCACGTCTGTCTAGCATTGCTTTTGCAACTTTTTCGCCGGCTCTGAATGTTTTTTCTACAACGTTACCTGATTCAACATTTTTAAGTTTTGTTCTTACAAATGCTGCACCTTTGCCGGGTTTAACGTGCAAAAATTCAATAACAGTCCAAAGACCGTTATCCAGTTCTAAAGTTAAGCCATTCTTTAAATCGTTTACTGAAATCATAAAAACTCCTTAGTTCATTATAATCTATACATTTTTACTGATATTAACATAAATATCCGCTATGCGCAACTTGCAGAAACATTTATTAATAACTTATGCTATAATAGATACTTGTAGGAGAGAAATATATGAAAAAAGCGACTTGTGAACTGGAAAATCAATTATTTAAAAATGTTTTTGATAAAACACCGGATTATATAAAAAATTTAAACCTGATAAATCTTGATAATGAAGATGAATTTAGTTTTACATTGAAAAAAACTCATCTTTATCCTCATTCTGAGGACAATCCTGAAGGTTTAAACCTATTGGAATGGTTTGCAAATTATGCTAAAGAAGCTAAAGTTTCCACAGCAGGTATCAGAGGGCCTCAAAATATCCTGTATCCTCAAGATACAAGATTTCCTATTAATCTTGTGGGAATTGTGCTTGCAACGCTTGCAAAAGCTCTTGTAGCGACAGATAAATATAGAGGCAAAGAGATTCGTAAACTTGCAGGCAGCGAAGTTAGGTATAATTCAGAACTTTATCTTGACGCTATATCCAGAATTCAAGCTGCTCAAGGCATAAAAACTCTTACGCCGAAGGAAAGGAAAACTATTCCTATATGGCTTGCGTCCTTTTTAGCGTTTAAACTTGATTTGGTAGGTGGTGAATACATAACTTCAAGCCATGGAATTTCCGTAAAAACAGCAACAAAAGACCTCAATTCTCAAGGCAGCCAATATTTACCGGAAGAATCTCTGGAATTTGTCGATAAGATTCAAGAAATCTTTGATATTATTGAGAAAGAAGGCTCATATGAAATAAAAGTTTCAGCAAAAAACAATCCGCTTATCGATGAATCTGTTATGGAAAAAATTAATGATGGTATAGATTTATATGTAGAATACTTGAAATCAGGCGTTGCAGAAAATCTTGATAACGTTAAAAAAATGAACTCAAAATTGTTCATAGAATGTGTCGGAGGTTGTGCATACAGAACTCTGAGCAGAGTGTTAGATAAATTAGAAATTTCTGACAAGTACATTTGGAATAATACTCAAGAAGACCCGTTTTTCCATTCTATTGGTAAATATGATACAGACCCTAAAGGGAACAAAGTTTTTTATGATTATTCCGTTGATGCAACTGTACTTGCAAAACGACGAAACGGAGAATCTTTCTTTCCTGTTATAGAATCATTGCATTATGAAAGAGTTCTTGCTGATTGTCAAATGGGAATGATTGTTTTGATAACAGATCCTGACCATGACAGATTAACTGTTTGTCAGATAGAAGCAGCAGGCAATATTCCTATGCTGGATGAATTCGGAATTTCTTATATTAAACTTGATGAAAACAGAATTTTAACGGTTTACAGTGCTAACCAAGCATTTTTAATGTTAATGGATTATCGTGTAAAACAACTCAAACACAGCGGCAAATTTAAAAATCATCCGAGATTTATGATAAAAACAACAGCATCGGCTCTATCTTGGGATGAGTGGGCTAAAGCAAATGATATTAGGGTTATAAATGTACCGGTTGGTTTTAAAGAAATTGCTAACATAATGAAAAAGGTTGAGCTTCAAATTAAAAATAATCCTAATGATGAAGTTAAAGTTGATGATGTTTTTGGAAACACTATAAATCTTGGTATTCAGCCACGAATGATATTTGGCGGAGAAGAATCCGGCGGTATGATTATGGGTTCTGAAGATTTGATAGAATCTTTATCGGGCAGAAAAGCTATTGCTATGAGAGAAAAAAGTGCTACAGAAGCTATAATTGTAGCTTCTTCTCTGGCTGCAAAACTGGAAGAAGAAAATAAAACTCTTTCTGAATATTTAGCAGATATTTTTGAAGAAAATAATATTATAGCAAAATATGACGTAAGAGAAGATATATCTTATTATAATGAATCAGAACCTGATATAGATAAGTTGAAGGTGGCTAAAATAGAAGGTGAAAAACAAAGAACAAAGAATGATTTGTTTTATCTTTCTTTAGCTATAGGAATAAAAGAAGGTAAAATTAGCTTAAATGACGTAAAAGAAGTTCTCAATGACGCATTTAAAGAACTGAGATTTGATAACCTTGTAGACGTAAAATTTGTAGGTGACGGAACATATCTCAAATTTAGCGATAAATATGTTGAAATCAGGCCGTCAGGGACAGATGCTAAAACAAAAGCTTATTCAGGCGGTGAACAACTTGATGATATTCAAAGATTTTCAAGGATTTTAGGAAATTATTCCGGAGACAGGACTGATTTGCATAAAAACTTGTTAACAGATGAATTCTACAACAATTCTAAAGAAATAGCTTTGAATCATTATTTGAAATTTGTAGAAAAAGATGCTAATAATGAAGAGTTTATAATTCCGGAATACAAGATATGATAAAGAAATATTGGTTTAGTTTAAATGATAAAATAAGATTCCTGTTTGTAGGCGGGTTTAATTTTTGCGTAGCATACTTATTATATGTGGCATTTTGCCTTTTACTCGGTAATTCAATGTACCAATTTGCTTTGGTTTTAGATCGGGCAGTGTCTTCGATAGTATCTTTTACAACACAAAAACTTCTGGTTTTTAAGGGTGGAAATGACTGGATTAAAGAATATCTGAAATGCTGTACTACTTGGTTTTTTAGCTACGTTGTTAATGCGGTTTTATTGGAGGTCTTTGTAAAATACATTCATATGAACGTATTTATTTCTCAGTTTATTGCGACACTTGCAGCTGCTGTTTGTACCTACATTTTATTCAAGAAATTTGCCTTTAGGAGCAAAGGGGTAAACTAAACGAAGCAAGTGAATATGTTAAAGCATATATTCTTGTGTTATCATAGTTACAAAAGAGAGGAAAACTATGGAAAAATTCTATATCACAACGGCAATAGATTACGTCAACGGTGCTCCGCATATCGGGCATGCTTATGAAAAAATTCTTACGGATGTTATATATCGTCATTTTACTCAAAGATGTGACAAAACGTATTTTTTGACAGGTACTGATGAGCACGGCATTAAAATCCAAAAAACATCCAAAGAAAATAATATGAGTGAAAAAGATTTCTGTGACATGAATGCTCAAAAATTTAAAGATGCATGGAAAGCTTTAAATATTGATTATACTAAATTTATCAGAACAACTGACGAAGCGCATGAAAAAGTTGTACAAAAAATATTCAAAAAACTTTTAGACAAAGGTGATATATATAAACATTCTTATACAGGACTTTATTGTTCCGGATGCGAAGCGTTTTTAAGTGAAAAAGATTTAACGGAAGACGGACTTTGTCCTGACCATCAAAAGAAGCCTGAGGTCGTTTCCGAAGAAAATTATTTCTTCCGTCTTACAAAATACAAGGATGCAATTATTAAACATATAAAAATAAATCCTGATTTTATAGTTCCATCTTATAGAGCAAACGAAGTATTAAACCAATTGGAAAATATTGAGGACATATCAGTTTCACGTTCTAAATCTAATGTAAGCTGGAATATACCTGTTTTAGGTGATGACGAACAAGGAATTTATGTTTGGATTGATGCGCTTTCTAATTATATAACAGCGCTAGGATACGATCCGGATGGAAGCAGTGATTTGTTTGAAGATTTTTGGCCGGCTGATGTTCAAGTAATAGGTAAAGATATCTTGAAATTCCACAGTATTTATTGGCTTGGAATACTTATGGCACTTGATTTACCTCTTCCTAAACATATTTTAGCACATGGTTGGATTACTATTGACCAGACTAAAATGTCAAAATCTTTAGGAAACGTGATTTCACCGACAAGCATTATGGAAGCTTTTAATTTGGAGATTTCTGATCCTTTAAGATACTATATGGCGTCAGCTGCACCTTGCGGAAAGGACGGAAACTACTCTGACGAAGATTTCAAAGAAAAGGTTAATGCACATTTGGCTAATTCAATGGGAAATCTTCTAAACAGAACTCTTTCAATGCTTGTAAAATATTTTGAAGGTAACATTAAGCCTGAATTTTTAGGAAAAAATGAACTGGCTCAAGCTGCTATTGATACAGTTAAAGCAGTAAAACACCATTTTGATTATTATGAAGTAACAGAAGCAGCTCAAAAGATTATAGAGCTGGTTGATATTACCAATAAATACGTTACGGATAATGCTCCTTGGACCCTTGCAAAAGAGGGCAATATTGAAAAATGTGGAGAAGTTTTGACAAATGTACTTGAAGTGATGTGTGTAATAACTTCACTTATTTATCCGTTCTGTCCGAATATTGCACAAAAAATGGCCGAACAGTTAAGCTTTGATATTAATATTAAATTGGATGATTTAACTTGTTCAAATATAAAAGCAGGACATTTAATTGACAAAGAAAACATTAAACCTGTTTTCTTGAGGATGGATAGCGAACTTGCTGACAAAGGCAGTAAAAAATAAATTATTGTTCTAAAATAAAAGTTTGTTTAATAATCTTGGCATTAAATGAGTGCCAGGATTATTAGCATTATTAATGAAATTATCCCTGAAACCGCTACAAAATACCAGAAGTATGGTTTTTTCTCTTTTGAGTCTGATTTTACAGTACAATATTGTTTTTTAGACTTTTTACTCTTTTTACTTTTTGCTTTTTCATTTTGGTATTTTTCTGCAAGGCTTTTTTTAGACTTTTTAGCTGTTACCAATAGCTCTGTATCATAATTTAAATTAAGTAATGAACGGGACTCTCCCATAGAATAAACACAATAGTTTATGGCAATTTCAAATGCACGTTTAAGACATTCCAGAGCCTCCATTCCGTCTGTTTTAACAGTAATAGAATGTGCAGTTTCATTTCCGTGTTTTTTTAAAAAATATAAATCATCCACAAATTCTTTTGCTTCATCAGAACTTCCCAGAGTGCAGTCTTTAAGTGTTGCAAGCATGGCGTCAAACGTAACTTCGGTTGTGCGTCTTGAACCGAGAACATTCCTACATATGTTTTCACCAAATCTTCTGGTTTGAATCATACATTGGTCAAAATATTCATCACGATATAATTTTTCAGCATCTTGTATTATATTGAAAAGATTTTCATCAGTCTTTTTTAAAAATTTAAAATTTGTACTCAAAACATAAACCTTTCAGAAATAGATTTACAGATATTTTATATTGATGTAAGCAGTGCAGATTAATAATGAAATGAAAACAACTGCAAAGCCGTATTTTAAAAATCTCATAAATGCAATTGGATGACCTTCATGCGCTGCATTTTCGGAAACAATGACATTTGCTGCCGCACCTATTATTGTTAAATTTCCGCCAAGACATGCTCCTAAAGACAAACACCACCAAAGAGGGAATGCGTAATCTGCTCCTTTTGCTTGTTCGATTACTTGAATCATTGGTGCCATGGTTGCTGTATAAGGAATATTATCTATTACACCTGATATTAATCCTGAAGCCCACAGAATAAGCATTGAAGCAGCTTGTTGAGAACCTTGAGTAACATTCAAAATCCATTCGGCCATAAGTTTAATTCCGCCGGATGCTTCAACTCCACCGATTATTATAAATAAACCGATAAAGAAAAATATAGTATTCCATTCAACATCTTTTAAAATATCAGTCGGTTTTTCAAATAAAAGCAGTACACTTGCGCCAAGCATTGCACATATACAAGTTTCTATATGTGTAATATCGTGCGTTACAAATCCTAGAATAACCAAACCCAAAACCAGCATTGAACGAATCATTAAGTTTCTGTCTGTTATAGTATTAGAGTTATCAATATTGGCTACTTCTAGCATTTTTTCGGCATCAGCGTGCAAATTTTTTCTAAACAGAATTGCTAAAATTGTTATAACAACGAATAAAATAATTGCAACAACATCAGTCAGATTCTTTAGGAAGTCCAAGAACGAAAATCCTGCAGCACTTCCGATAATTATATTTGGCGGATCGCCTATTAGTGTCGCAGTTCCGCCAATATTTGATGAAAAGATTTCAGTTAACAAGTAAGGCAACGGATCAATTTCTAATTTTTTAGCAATTGCAAATGTTATTGGTAAGACAAGTATTACTGTAGTAACATTATCCAAAAAAGCACTGGTAACGGCAGTAAAAATACCAAGAGCAACAAGTATTTTTATCGGATGTCCCTTAGTATGTTTCAAAAGTTCATTCGCAATATAAGTGAAAACACCGCTTCTTGTTGAAATATTAACAATTATCATCATTGATACGAGCAAAAATATTACGTTGAAATCAACAAAATTGATAAAATAATGCGGATTTATTTCTCCTCCGGTTAATTTTGATTGACTGACTAAACCAAGTAAAATTGTTATGCCGGCCCCCAAAAGCGCAATAGTAACTTTAGGAATTTTTTCAGTTGCAATAAAAATATATGCTAAAATCAGTAAACTTGCTGAAATCACTACATTGTGCGCTGATACAAAGGTATGTATCAAATCCATTTCTCAATCTCCTCTTATACTTATATTGTTTTCAGTTTAACACAAACAGACAAGAAAAAGTTATTAATCAACAATTTAAATACTGGTATAAAATCAAATTTAATGATAATATAGAATTTAGAAACGAGGATTGAGCAAGCACGTGTTTAACAGAACAACGTTCAAAAAGAGAATATTATTTGTCGGAATTCCAGATATGGCATACATTGGGCTTGACGGACTTCTAATGGCAGGAGTAAATATCGTAGGTGTTTTGGGGCCTAAAAAAGACCATAATATGTATTATGATTTTAAGAATTTTGTTCTTTCAAGAAGACTAAATTATATAGATTATGACGAACTTGATGAAGCTAATCTTATAGAAACGGTGCGCTCTTTGGAGGTTGATGCAGCAGTTGTTTGTTCATTTAATTATAAGATTCCTAAGATTCTTCTGGAAACCACTAAAGACGGATTTATAAATGTTCACCCTTCTATGCTTCCGAAATACAGAGGCGGAAATCCTTATTCAAGAGTAATTATGAACGGTGAAACGGAAACAGGCGTCACAATTCATTTTATGGATGAAGGATTTGATACTGGTGACATTATTGCTCAAAAGCCATACCATATTCACTCAAAAGCAACAATGGGAACTATTTTTAATGAATTAAACGTGATAGGAATTGAGCTTCTTTTACAAGTTTTAATGTCATACGAAACAGAGCCGCTTCCAAGACTCCCTCAGCCGAGAGGAGATTTTGTTTCCGGTAAAGGTTTAAGTGAGCAGGATTTATTCATTAATTATAATAAATCAGCAGAGGAAATTGAACGATTTATACGGGCTCTAAATCCATTTATACTCGCTAGTACAACGTTTCGCGGAAATATGATGAAAATTATGAAAGCGGAAGTTGCTTCGGATGCGTTTTGTGTGCCTCATCCGGCAGGGACTGTTGCAAAAATTGAAGATGACAAATTTTTTATAGCAACCTCTAAAGGTTTAATTGTCCCTACTGTTATGCAGTTTGGAAGTTTCTTTATGGGTGATAGCAAAGATTTTATAAGAATTGTTAACCCCAAAATCGGAGAAGAATTTAAATAAACTTTGTCATCTGCAAAAATATATTATGTTGTGTTTCTTAAAAATGTTTGATAACATTATTCTATAAGAGAAAAGGAGTTTACTATGTTTAAAAATTTAGGAAAAGAATTGAGAGATTTTATCTTACGCGGAAACGTTATGGACATGGCTATAGGTATCATTATTGGTGCTGCATTTGGTAAAATTGTTGACTCTTTGGTTAAAGATATTATCATGCCTCCGATTGGTTTTGTGTTAGGTAAGGTTGATTTTTCAAACTTGTATGTAACATTATTCCCACTTGGAGAAAAATATGATTCACTTGATGCTGCAGCTGCTGCAGGTGCAGTAACTATTAATTACGGTCTGTTTATTAATACAGTTATAAGTTTCTTAATAGTAGCTTGTGCTATTTTTGCTCTTGTAAAAGCCGTAAATACAATTAAGGATAGAGCTTGCAAGGAAGAAAAAGCAGAAGTTGCAGCAACAGAAAAAGAATGTCCTCACTGCTGCACACAAATTCCTATCAATGCACATAAATGTCCGAATTGTACTTCTGATTTATAATTTTATTTAATCGGTATAGATATCATAACGTTAAATAATTTATTACCATCATCAAAGCTGCCTAATGTTTCAAAAGTATTTTTGGCAGTTTTGTTATTAATAGCAAAGTTTTGTTGAACTTCAGCAGATAGTGATATTCCGCTATTAGTTGCATATGTATATCCGACCCAGCCGCCTGTTTTTCCTTTTCTAAAATCATTTGTTGTTGCGTGAACAGCTGCATATACAGAATGGTGACGATCAAAACCGTATGAACTTCCAAAAGTCAGACGATATTGTTCTTTTCCTCCAATTTCACGGAATCTGGCTTGTGCATTTAAGTGTTCACCTATATTGTATTTGCATTTTAATTCAATTGCGGGTTTGTTTTCGGATTTTCCGTCTGCTGAAATATTCAAATCATTACCAACTCCAAAAGTTACATTTAAATTTTTACAAGGTTTTAATCCTGCTTGCAGAAGCGTTAAATTTTCATTACTTCCGTTAGAAGCATAGTAGTTATTTACTGAAATTTGTCCCGTAAGTTTTGGTATCGGCATGATTTTCCCTTATTAATATATCCTTATATTTATAAAGTATTTTTCTTATGAAAAATTGCCTATTTGTAACAAAAATAACGGAAGCGGGAAAAAATTTTCCCCGCCTCCGTTATTTTATAAACTTTTTTACATTTCCAAATTCATTTGAGAGAATTGAATAATTTTGTTTTTGCCTCTGTGTTTAGCATTGTATAAAGCGTGTTCGGCGTAGCGGATAACTGTATTAGCATCTTCATCTACATCTGTCATGCAAGGATATGTTGATATTCCTCCTGAAATTGTTACTCTGTGTGCTTCTTCTTCTCCGGCAGGAATAAATTCCATTTTTTCAACTTCTCTGCGGAATCTTTCGCCAAACAAGAAAGCATTGTCTTCTGATGTATTCGGAAGAACAAGTAAAAATTCTTCATCTCCATATCTTGTAACAATATCTTCTTTTCTTGCCATTGCAGTTAATTTATTAGCAATATTCTTAAGAAGAATATCTCCCCATTCGTATCCGTACATATCATTCACAACTTTAAAGAAGTCAATATCAAAAAGTATGCAAGAAAGCTTTGTTCCGTAACGACGAGAACGTGAAATTTCTTCTTCTAAACGTTCTTGCAAATATTTTCTGTTATGTAAACCTGTTAATTCATCTGTTGTAGAAACAGTTTCAAGTCTATCTTTTATAGCTTTTATCCTGAGTAAAGCATTTACACGAACAATAAGTTCATCGGTTTTTGCTGGATCTTGAATGAAATCGTAGCCTTCTGCTCTTACAGTAACATCCCGTCTTGTCGGACCGAAGAAAAGTATCGGACAAGAAAATTTATTTGTCATTAAGGCATCTTTTGCCAAGTCTATATTTTCTACGATTATTAATGATGGATTTAAAACGGCATAATCTTTCATTTGATCAATAGAAACAACTCTTGATTCAGCTTCATCGATATCTGTCAATGCAGCCTGTAATTCAGGCATTGGTTTTTTAGAATAAATAATAATATTGCTCATAATCTTCCTCTTATTTCTCAAATACAAGCAAATTATATCAAATTTAAAAACAAAACTCAATACAACGTTAATTGTATATGAGCTGTTTTAATCGAAAACAGAAATGTTTGGGAAATTAAACAAGAAGGCTCGGAAAATTTTGTCCGAGCCTTCTTGTTGTTATTTTTTAAACTATATCAACGCTTTTGATTTTTCTAAACAGCTGATAAGAGTCGATGCAACTGTTTTTTGTTCTTCTAATGTTAATTCAGGGAACATTGGAAGAGAAATAACGCATTCCGTATTTTTTTCTGTAATAGGCAAATCGCCCATTTTATAACCTAAATGTGAATGAACTTTTTGCATGTGGAGAGGAATCGGGTAGTATAACATAGCGCCAATACCTGATTCTTGAAGCATTTTATGAATTTCATCACGGTTAGGAATCTTAACTGTATATTGGTGATAAACGCAATATGTATCATCTAATTCTTTTGGTGTTTGGATATCTGAACAGCTTGAAAGTAATTCATTATAAGTTGAAGCGTGCTCTCTTCTTAATTTGTTCCATTCATCAATATAGTTAAGTTTTACTCTTAGGATGGCTGCTTGGATTTCGTCAAGGCGAGAGTTTACACCAACTTCGTCGTGATGGTAACGAATTGCACCGCCGTGGTTACGAAGAGCAACAATTCTGTTTTTAAGGTTTTCACTGTTAACCGTAATTAAGCCACCATCACCCATACCGCCAAGGTTTTTAGTCGGATAGAAACTGTAACATCCGATATCACCGAAAGTACCGACCATCTGACCTTTGTATTTAGCACCGATTGCTTGGCAGCAGTCTTCAATTACATATAAGTTATGGCGTTTAGCAATATCCATAATCTTATCCATATCGCAAGGTTGGCCGTATAAATGTACAGGCATGATTGCTTTTGTTCTTGGTGTTATTAATTCTTCAATTTTGTCGGCATCAATATTAAATGTATCAGGATTAATATCGCAGAATACAGGGGTAGCGCCAACTATTTCTATAGACTCTGTTGTTGCAACAAATGTGAATGCAGTTGTAATCACTTCATCGCCTGCTCCTATGTCAAGAGCTCGAAGTGCAATGTGAAGAGCATCTGTACCTGAATTTAAACCTACTGTATAATTACATCCGATGTAATTTGCAAGTTCGTTCTCCAAAGCTTTAACATTTGGCCCTAAAATATAAGAACCTGAACGAAGTACTTCACAAACAGCTTTTTCAACTTCGCTGCCGATTTTTGCGTATTGTCTTTTTGAATCTAAAATTGGAATCATATTTCCCTCCTAAATATTAAAAATAACTTTCTCCCTAATTCAAGTTTACCATACTTTTTGCTTGTCTTTATATAATCTTGATTTCTTTAAAATAAAATATTAATTTTTCATTAATATTTAACATTAACAGTCGAATTTATAGTATAAATAGAATTGTAAACTTGCAAACATATAAGAAGGAGGATTATATTATGGCATTAAAACCGTTACAAGACAGAATCGTTATCAAAGTTATTGAAGATACCGAACAAACAGCAGGAGGGATTTTTATTCCGGACAGCGCAAAAGAAAAACCTCAAAAAGGTGAAGTAGTTGCTGTTGGTGAAGGTAAAACTAACGATAAAGGAGAAAAAGAACCTTTAGGCGTAAATGTAGGTGATGTAATTCTTTACGCTAAATATGCCGGTACAGAAGTTAAGATTGATGGAGTAGAATACAAGATTTTGTCCATCAAAGATGCACTTGCAATAGTTGAATAAGTATAACGTGAATCGTGATTTGTAAATCGTGAATCGGAGTTATAGAATATGAATCACAAAGAGTTAGATGTTTGGAAAGAATCAATAAATTTGGTAACCAAAGTATATTCTTTAACTGAAAATTTCCAAATGATAAAAAATTTGATATCGCTTCACAAATGAGAAGAACTGCAATATCTATACCTTCAAATATATTTTGACTCACGGCTCGCAATTCACAATTCACGAAACAAAAATAAATAAAGAAAGAAAGGATACATAAATCATGGCAAAAAGAATTGTTTTTGAAGAAGAAGCAAGAAAATCTCTTCTTAAAGGTATAGATGCAGTAGCAGATGCTGTTAAAGTAACACTTGGACCAAAAGGAAGAAATGTTATTTTGCAAAAGAAATTCGGCGCACCTCAAATTGTTAATGATGGTGTTACTATTGCAAAAGAAATTGAATTACAAGACGGATTGGAAAATGCAGGTGCACAACTTCTTAAAGAAGTTTCATCAAAAACAAATGATGTAGCCGGTGACGGTACAACAACAGCATCTGTTTTAGCTCAAGCTATTGTGAGGGAAGGTTTAAAAAATCTGACAGCAGGAGCTAACCCAATGTCAATGAAACGCGGTATTGATAAAGCTGTTGAGATATCTATTAACAAGATCAAAAATCTATCAAAATCTGTTTCTACAAAAGAAGAAATTGCTCAAGTAGCAGGTATTTCAGCAGGTAATAATTCTGAAATAGGGGAATTGATTGCCGAAGCTATGGAAAAAGTCGGACACGATGGAGTTATTACCGTTGAAGAAAGCAAATCTTTCGGTACAAACTTAAAAGTTGTTGAAGGTATGCAGTTTGATAAAGGTTATATTTCACCATACTTTGTTACTGACCCTGAAAGAATGGAAGCTGTTTTAGAGGATGCTTATGTTCTTTGTGTAAATAAGAAAATTAACTTAATCGCAGATTTAGTTCCGGTTCTTGAGCAAGTGGCTCGTGACGGTCGTTCACTTCTTTTAATTGCTGAAGATGTTGAAGGTGAAGCTTTGGCAACCCTTGTTGTAAACACAATGAGAAAAGTTTTAAGAGCAGTTGCCGTAAAAGCTCCGGGATTTGGTGACAGAAGAAAAGCTATGTTAGAGGATATTGCTATTTTAACAGGCGGTCAAATGTTTACTGAAGAATTAGGCATGAAGCTCGAAAACATTACAACTGATATGATGGGCTTGGCAAAGCGTGTAACTGTTTCTAAGGATGAAACAACTATTGTCGTAGGTAACGAAACAAAAGCAGCAGTAGCTGATAGAGTTGCTTTAATCAAACGCCAAATAGAAGCTTCTGACAGTGAATACGATAAAGAAAAACTTCAAGAGCGCATGGCAAAACTTTCAGGTGGTGTTGCAGTTATCGAAGTAGGTGCAGCTACAGAAATCGAATTAAAAGAAAGAAAGCTAAGAATTGAAGATGCACTTAACGCTACAAGAGCGGCAAACGAAGAAGGTATTGTTCCCGGAGGCGGAGTTGCTCTTATTAGAGTTCAACAAGAGTTAGAAAATAAGCTAAACTCTTTGACATTTGAATCTGATGACGAAAAGAGCGGATACAAAATTCTTACTGCAGCACTTGATGTACCATTGAGAGCAATTGCAGATAATGCAGGTGCTAAGGGCGACATAGTTGTTGATAATGTAAGAAGTGAAAAAGATGCATACGGTTATGATGCTTTATTGAACAGATATACTGATATGTTCTCAGCAGGTATTGTTGATCCGGCAAAGGTTACAAGAAGTGCATTAGAAAATGCCGCATCTGTAGCTTCAATGTTATTAACAACAGAAGCTGCAGTGGTTGATGTTCCTGAGGAATCAAAAGCTCCTGATATGTCAGCTATGGCAGGTATGGGCGGCATGGGCGGTATGATGTAACTCATCCAATAAATATAAGAAAGTGGCACGAACTTTTAGTTCGTGCCTCTTTTTTTCATTAAAATTTAAAGTAATTCTTCATATACGTTATTAATTTTTTCAATTGTTCGAAAGTCCCATTCAAAACGATGTTTTAAACAATTTTCAATTAATAAATTCCAACAAGAATTGTTTTCAAAGTAAAAATGCACAGCACGTAGGCATGCAGAAGCAAACATTTCCGTACCGCTTTGAGTGTTAGTGAGTTTAGTATTAGTTTTAAAACCGCATCCTAGGGTCATATCGTCTAAAATATCTCTTATATTATCGTCATAAATTCCATATTTTGGAACTATAGGTACACAGCCAAAATTTAGTGCTGTTTGCAGCAGATTTTTACAGCAGTTAGTTCTAAACGGTAACATAATCATATCTGAAGCTGCCAAAAATTGCGCTTCTTTTACTTTCCCTTCAATAAGCAGCCATCTGCCGTTAATTGTTGAATATTCTTCGCAGAATTCTATAAACGAACGAATGTTATTATTTTGAATTTTTTCGGGAATGTTAATAATTACACGTATATTTTTTCTTATTTCAAAAAGTTTTAGGATAGTACAAATCGATATATCTGTTCCAAACTTTTTTATATCATTGGAAATGTTGCAATAAATCAGCGGTGATTCATAATAAGAATCTAAGTATCCGTATAATTTAACTTCCTCTTCATCAAACAGATTAATATTAGTAAACCCTGTTTCTATGCGGCTTTCAGAAAATTCTTTTACCAAGTAATTCTTGTTTTCTATTCGTTTTTCTCTGAAATCGCTTGATGTAAACGGAAAAAATATAGGTTCGGATGAAGTTTCAACTCCTTTTCTTATATAGTTTCCTTTGTTAATAATGTTATTCGTAATATTTATAATTTTCTCAGATGGTGTAATATTATCTTTTAAGTATTTATAATATGATTTAGATACTACAAACCAGTAATCAACATTCTTTAGAGTATAAAAGTACGGATTGTATTTATATGTATCAGCTTCAAAACAATTTGAAAACAGTTTTAATACTCTGCTGTTAATTTGATTAAAAAGAATTTCTGCTTGTTTGTTTTCATTTTGTTCTGAAATTTCTCGTATTTGTTTATAATTCTTGTACAGTTGTTCCAGAAAATTTTCAAAATCTTTTTGTTTTAAATTTTTTTGTTTGTTCAAATATAGGGAAATATATTTTTGTATAAATTTATCCTTTTGAAGTCTCCTGATTCCTTTTGCCTCGGCCATATTTATTATTGCCCAAAACGGATCAATTTCATTAAATTGATTGAAATCGGAAATTTGTTGTACAGATTTAAATTTTATTTGTTTTTTTTCAAATTCTGCGCCCAGCATAATGGGAATTTCATCTGAATGAACAATGTCAGGTTTTAGTTTTGAAACAGCTATTCTTGCACATTTTGCGTATGCACCTATAAAACTTATATCATCAGCAGAATCCGAAGCTGTGAATACAGAAGATAAAATTCCGTAAGTTTGGATGTTGTTAATACTCTTTTGTATTTTATATAACTTAGCAATTTGTTTTTTGTTTTGGTAAAAATATACAAAGTTGTGAATAACTTTTCCGATTATTTCCTTTTCGTTGAATATCGGAATCAAAACCTGTATTTCTTTATCAGGATATTGTTTTTGTACTGCATTAATATAATCATAAGGTGGAGCCTTCAAAGTTATGTATAAAATTTTTTTGAAACCTTTTTTGCAAAAATTTCTAACGAATGCAAAAAACTTTTTGCGCAAAAATCGATAGTTTATTTTCACTTCATACACAAAATCGTCTTTGACAAAGTATTCTTCTGCTTCGTCAAGTTCTTCTTCAGTAATTTTGTTATCTGATGATACAATATCTTCCACAAAATAAAATTATCATGTTATTTTAACTAAATCAAGATAAAACTAATTTGTTAAAAGCGTCGGAAAAATTTGTATCATCCAAATTTATTAACGGTAAGTTATATTCATCAGCTAATTTTTTAACTTTTGGGTCGTAGTTAATTGCAAGTGTTTTTACTCCGGATTTTATACCGACAACATTAGCGTGAAATCTCATTGCAATTAAATATTCCAATTCTGAAAATTTTTCAAAAACCTTGTCAGTTGAAAGGTTTGTAAGTATTTCTGTATTGTTTAACCCCTTACTTCTAAGAATATTTGCAAAGCTGTTGCAAATATTTGTATCAATAGAATCTTGCAAAGAAAAAATAATAATTTGTTTTTCTCCAAATCGGGAAGCTATTTCGCAAGCAAGTTTTTCTAAAAATTTCTGACTTATTCCGGGAAAATCTCTTAATTGTACACCCACAATTTTTTTATGTTCTTTATGCGGTAAATCTATCAGAAAAAGGGGGTCTTTTACTAATTCTGATTTTATGTTCCATTCGGATAAAAGTTGTTGAGATTTTTCATCTCTTACAGAGATTTTTTCTGCATGTTTTAACGCTGTTTTGGTTAAAAATCTTCCTATTTTTGAGCGTATAGGTCCTATGCCTTGAGCATAAATTTCTACTTTTTTTCTGAAAATCAAAGCTATATATATTACAGATAAATAATAAATAAGACTTTTAAAACTTGTTACATCTTGTAAAAGACTTCCTCCTCCAGATATCAAAACGTCAGAATTTAATAACGGATTTATAAAATTCAGCATAGAACAAGATTCTACATGATGAAGTTCTGATGTTTTTTTAGGGTTTGAAGATATGAGTGTGATTTTATCGGCACCGTTTCTTTTTAAAGAATCAGTTAAGACTTTTGCAATAGCTTCATCACCAAAATTATCAAATCCGATATATCCCGATACTATATACCTTGTCATTATACATTCTCCAAAACAGTGCTGATATAAGGTATTGACTGAATGGCTCCATAATTTTGGGTTTGCAATCCTGAAACAACAGAAGCAAATTTGGTAGCATCATTAGGTGAATAGCCATGGGTTATTGCATATAAAAATCCGCCGTTGAAGACATCTCCTGATGCTGTTGTATCTATTGCTTTGGAAGAATTGTAGAATTCCGTAAAATTTATTTCTCCACGATAACCTGTGTAATATCCGTTGTCGACGTGAGATTTTATTATAACAATTTTTATTCCCTTATCCCAGAAATATTTCATAATTTGATCAACGGAATCCAAGTCATACAATCTTACAGCATCACCTTTAAGACTTAAAAATATTATATCTGTGTATTCACCGATTTCTTCCATATATTCTTTTGTATCTGAAGAGCTCATAAAACAAGATGTATAATTCGGGTCATAAGCCGTTAAAATATCATTCTCTCTCGCAATCCTAAAACTTTCTCTGACAAGTTCTCTTGAACAAGCGCTTAACGACTGAACAACGCCTGTAGAGTATAACAATTTTAGTTTTTTAATATAATCTTCTGACAAATCTTCTACTGACAATTTTGTAGCAGCGGTTTTTCTCTTATAATAAAGCAATTCTTTTTTATCTTGGCTCTTAGAAACTATATACATGCCGTTTTGTTCGTCGTTAGTTGAAATAAGTGATGTATCAATGTTTTCTTTTTGCAAACACGAAAGAATAAATTCACTAAATCCATCATTGCCGACTTTAGTAACGTATGCAACATTTCCGCCTAAGCGTGCTATTGCAACTGCAGTGGTAACTGTATCACCACCAAAATATTTGTTAAGAGTTGAACTTTCTGCAAGAGTACCGTTGGAAGATAGCTCTATTAAGCATTCACCAATAATGGCAATATCTATTTTTTGCGATTCCATGTTTTATAATCCTTAATTTGTCTGAGAATATCTTTTGTTCTTTGAGTAATTTCTTGAGTAGTAAATCCCTGATAAAAATCTCTTCCGACACCTACAGCAACAGCTCCAGCTTTTAGATAGTTAGTTACCTCATTAAGTTTAATATTTCCCGTTGGTACAAGATTAAGAAACGGCATTTGTCTGAGGATATCATTTATATACCGGACACCACCCATCGCTTCAGTAGGAAATAATTTTATCAAGGGAACTCTGGATTTCCAAGCTGTATATGCTTCGTTTGCGGTAGTCGCACCTGCAATATACGGAACTCGTTTATTCTTGGATATTTTAATTAAGTTTATTTGGAAAATAGGAGATGAAAAGACTTTGGCTCCTGCCTGAAAAGCAAGGTTTGCTTGTGAAGAAGTTATTATTCCTCCTGCGCAAACGTGTGCAAATCCGGAAACTTCTTTTATTGCTTCATAAATTGAAGGATGTTCCACATTTATTTCTATAATCTTTATTCCGCCTTCAGCGAGAGCTTTAGAAACATCTAATACTTGTTGAGCATCTTTGCATCTTATTATCGGATATATTTTGCTTTCCTCTATTATTTGCATATAATTTTCAGTCATTTGTATGTGTCCTTTTTATCCAATTCATTATATCATAAAGAATGAATTGTACTAACTTTGTAGGAAGATTATGAAAAAAATAAAATATATTTTGTTCAGTCTTATTGTATTATTGGCGCTAATTTTTGTTTACTTTATTACGTATACTTTTGTTGAACCGAAAGCATACGATTTTATGACAAAAAATGTTTTAACTCAAAGGTTGCCGTTTGATAACAAAAAAAATATCTATGGTAGTGATGATATTGTTTTAGTTGTCATAGATGCCAATACTATAGAAAAGTATCGTTGGCCGTGGAAAAGAGATATTAATTGTAAAATTTTTAATTTTTTCTCTGAGTATGCTAAGCCAAAAGTAGTTGTACACGATTCTGTATTAGTTACTTTGGATAAAGAAAATCCGGAGTCAGATTACAAATTTTTTCAATCTTTAAGCAAAATTGACAATTTAGTTGAAGGATTTATGCCAAGAATAACGGAATGGGAAAATGTTGATTCAGGTAAAGTCTACGATAATATGTTTACAAATAAATATGCCCTAAATGTAGCGAATAACTCTAATTTTATATCAAAATTATATTCAAGCGTCATGCCATTCCCAAAACCATATTTTGATATTATTAAGCATGTTGGTTCTGTAGCTTTAATTCCGGGATTTATTGACGGAAATTTAAGTAATTATGCACTGGATGAAGTTTTTAGAACTCACGAATATATTATTAATTATAATAAAGCGCTTTTTCCTTCTCTTGCCATGGCAACTTATTTGCAGGCTCATAATAATCCGAAAGTTACACTTGAAAATAATAAGCTACGAATTGGTAATTTAGAAATAAATATGAATCAAACTACATTTCAAATGATTTCTCCTTTGAAATTTTACAAAATGTATGATAACGGGTATTCTCATATTAAATACTCTGCGGTGGATATTATGGATTCATATGACAATATCAGGCAGGGGAAAAAAACTGTAATTGATCCTCAAAAATTTAAAGAAAAGATAGTTGTTATAGGTGCAAATGTTCCTGCCGGAACAGGGCTTAATGATAATAAAAATTCGCCTGTGTCGGTTAATCATCCAGGTGTTGATATGCAAGCTACAGCCATCGATAATATTATGCATAATGATTTCTTGAAGGTTATTCCAAAATGGTTTAATATCTTTATAATTTTATTAGGTATGGCATTTGTTTACTGTACAATCAGAACTCATGAGCTTTTTAAGGCAATAAGTTATACAATACTGGTAATTGTTTTATACTTGTTTATTGCGGCGACATGTTTTTATTACAACGTAGTTATAAATGTTATTACACCGCCTGTAATGTTTGTTGTAACAATGATTATTGCATATGTACACAGGTATCTTATTGAAAGCAGGAACAAAGAAAAAGTTAAAAATGCGATGGGTAAGTACATGTCTGAAGATGTTATGAAAAGTGTAATGAAAAATATTGATAATCTCGGTTTAGGCGGTAAAAAATCAACAGTGACTGTTGTATTTTCTGATATCAGAGGGTTTACATCTTTATCTGAAAAAATGTCTGCAAGTCAGGTTTCTGAACTCCTCAATGAATATTTTTCTGAAATGGAGCCGATTGTTACAAAGTATAACGGTATTATTAACAAATTTATTGGTGATGCTATTATGGCAGTGTTTGGCGAGCCTATTCAAGACGAAAAACACCCTCTAAAAGCAGTAAAATGCGGGTTTGAAATGCTTCAAAAAGTAAAAGAACTTGATGAAAAATGGGAGAAAGAAGGAAAACCCAAGGTAGAAATAGGTATAGGAGTGAATACAGGAGAAGTTTTTGTCGGAAATATCGGTTCTGTTAACAGGATGGAATACACTGTAATAGGAGATACGGTGAACCTTGCAAGCAGGCTTGAAAGTTATAACAAAATGTATAAAACACATATGCTGATAAGTTCATCAACTTATGAGGCTTCTAAAGAAATAATCGAAGTGAACAGAATTTCTGATGTTGAAATTCGAGGTAAATCGGAAAAAATTGATATTTACGAAGTTGTAGGTGTAGGTTCTTTAGCTGAATAAATAGTTTTTGGGTTTTTATTTATACTGCACATATTCCATTATTTATAAATTTTAATCCGCTAATCACTTGATATTCTTCAGAAAAATCAGGGGATTCTACCATGCCTAAGACAAAATATGTTGAGCCGGAGCCTGACATTATTGAGTCGGGGAGTTTTGATTTGATGTATTGCAATTCAGGATAGTCATAAAAAACAGCATATTCCAAATCGTTGTATAAAAATTCTCTTATGTCGGTTTTATTTTTTAAAGCGTTGCATAATTTTTCCGTCATATTATTTTGAGGCTTAAATTCTTTTGCCGCATATTTTGTATAAGCTTCTTTTGCAGAAATTCCAAGATTTTTAGGTTTAATTAAGGTTACGGGCATTTCAATTGTTTTCAGTTTTTCAATTTTTTCCCCTCTTGAAGTTGCAAGAAGAGTTCCGCCTTCTAAGCATACATTCAAATCTGAACCTAATTCCGCACATAGATTGTGCAGTTCTTTTTTTGTTAACGGTTTCCCGCAAAGTTCATTTAATCCGTACAAAGTTCCTGCAGCATTAGTGCTTCCACCGGCAAGACCTGCTGCAATGGGAATGTTCTTTTCTATATATATTTTGACGGTTCTGTTTTTTGTTTCAGTCGTTTTCAAAAACAGTTCTGCTGCTTTATAAACTAAATTTTTTGAATCATAAGGAATATCGCAGCTATTTCCCTCTAAAAGAATTTTGGGTTCTAAATCTTCATAACATTCAATATAAAGAAAGTCATACAGACTTATAAGCTGCATAACGCTTTTAATATTATGAAATCCGTCAGAGCGCTTGTTAACAACTTCCAGCGTAAGATTTATTTTTGCAGGACATTTAATTTTGATTTTTTGCATATATTAATCTTACGTAAAAATAATATCGAATGTCAAAATAAACTTATGATTTAAAATCAAATTTATATTTATTTTGGTCATAGTCAGGATCAGGAAGTGCATTTGTTTTGATAACTTTTTGCTTTAAATTTGTTCTTGTTTGCAGATAATTTTCAGTTCCGTGATCTCCATATTGTATAGAACCGTCAGAGTATACCCATAATTTGAAAACGTCCGGATTAGGGCAACTATCGGGGTTTAATGCATTAAATACGCAGTTTTCGTTAGCTGCATCAGAATTATTATTGGAGTTGTCAACGTCAAAAACAATTTGTGAATAATATGTAGGATTGCTTAAAACTTGTCTGTCTGTATGTACAAAAAACCTTATCCCTTCCGTTGTTTCAAATTGAAAATCTGCTGGGGTTGTATAAAAACCTTGTGATGAACAAGTTTGATTGCCTATGAAATCAGCATTCAATTGCGCTTTTAATGTTTCACAAAGTTTCCTTGCGCCAACATCCGTAGGCTGATTGTTTTCAGTTAACATTGAATTAAATAATAAATTGTTAGGAAAACATTTGTTTTCTGTTTGGCCATCAATACTTAACTCTTGGCACGGAGGATTTAATCTTGTGTTAGTGGCAAATTGGTTAATTATTACGGCAATTGTATCATATGTTTTCAGGAACATTATTTTGTTTTTATTTGGCTTTAAGCTTGAAACTGTCGGCATTACAAGAGCGGATATAATTCCGAAAATTCCCAGTGTAATTAAAACTTCCACAAGTGAAAATCCTCTTTTTTTCATATATAAAGCCTCTTTTAATTTTGTATCCGCTATTACATAATAACATTATTTTGCTTTTGACTCAACATGTTTTTATCCATGCCTATTCTTTTTTACTGCCACAAGTGTCAAATTCACAATTAATAACAGTTATGGATTTTGTCAAGAAATTTACGTTTTTTTCATGCAAAAATTGTTACATTTTTAATAATATTTAGAAATGTAAACATGTTGATTCTATTGAATTTGAGTCGATTGATAAGTTTTATTAAACTATTTGATTAGAATGACTTTTTGAATTATCATTTATATAGTGGATTAGATTTTGGGAAGAGAATGTTATTCTCTTATTAGAAGGTAGCAAAATAATTTAATGTGAAATATAATAGCTAACCTTTCAACAAGATTAGGAGGTTCGTTGTCAAATGCAAAACAGTTTGAATAAGGAAGGAAATGTAGTAGAATTCTCATCAACTAAATCAGGTGTTGCTACAGATATGATGCGTGGTTCAGCAAATCCAAACAAGGAATTCATATCTCAGGTTGCACAGCTAAAAGCAGCGCAAATCAAACCTGCGAAATTAGAACATGTTTATGTAATTAAAAAAGACGGTACAAAAGAAGAATTCGATGCTTCTAAAATTGTTAATGCCGTTAAAAAATCTGCAACAAGAATGTTGGTTGAGCTCACAGATACAGAACTTAAAGACATATGTGACTTTGTGGAAGCAAATATTGCAAGAATCGGTAAAACCGAAATTCCTATTGCAGAAATGCATAATCTTGTTGAAGGAGCATTAGAAGCTCTTAATCCTAGCGTAGCGCAGAGTTACAGAAATTACAGAAACTATAAACAAGATTTTGTACACATGCTTGATAAAGTTTATCAGGAATCTCAAAGAATTATGTACATAGGTGATAAAGAAAACTCAAACGCTGATTCCACTCTTGTTTCAACAAAACGTTCTTTAATATTCAACGAACTCAACAAGGAATTATACAAAAAGTTCTTCTTAACAGTAGATGAACTTCAAGCAATAAGAGATGGTTATATTTATATTCACGATATGTCAGCAAGACGTGATACTATGAACTGCTGTTTATTTGATGTGGCAACAGTTCTTAAGGGTGGTTTTGAAATGGGTAACCTATGGTACAACGAACCAAAATCACTTGATGTTGCCTTTGATGTAATCGGTGATATCGTTATGGCTGCTGCAAGTCAACAATACGGCGGTTTTACTGTTCCGGAAGTTGATAAAATTTTGGCACCATACGCAGAAAAAACATTCTCAAGACAAAACGAAAAATACCTTTGCATGGGTCTGGACTTTGAAAAGGCAAGAGAAGAAGCTTTAAAAGATGTAGAAAAAGATTTTGAACAAGGTTTCCAAGGTTGGGAATATAAATTTAATACAGTAGCATCTTCTCGTGGGGACTATCCGTTCATCACAGTTACAGCCGGTCTTGGAACTGAATTATACGAAAAAATGGCTACAAAAGCTATGTTAAAAATTCGTATGAACGGTCAAGGTAAGAAAGGTAACAAAAAACCTGTATTATTCCCTAAGATAGTTTTCTTATATGATGAAAACATCCACGGTGAAGGCAAGGTTAATTATGACTTGTTCGAAGCAGGTGTTGAATGCTCCAAGAAAGCTATGTATCCTGACTGGTTGTCATTATCAGGTGAAGGATATGTTGCAAGTATGTACAAAAAATACGGCAGAGTTGTTTCTCCGATGGGCTGCAGAGCATTCCTTTCTCCTTGGTTCGAAAGAGGCGGTATGGAACCGGCTGATGAAAATGACAAACCAATTTTCGTAGGTCGTTTCAACATAGGTGCAATCAGCTTACACTTACCTATGATTTATGCTAAAGCTAAAAAGGAAAGTAAAGATTTTTATGAAGTTCTTGATTACTATTTGGAATTAATCAGACAACTTCACATAAGAACTTATGAATACTTGGGAGAAATGAAAGCATCAGTTAACCCTCTTGCATACTGCGAAGGCGGTTTCTTAGGCGGTCATTTAGGTATTCATGATAAGATTAAACCTTTATTGAAAGCAGCTACAGCATCATTTGGTATTACAGCATTAAATGAATTGCAAGAATTATATAACGGAAAATCTTTGGTAGAAGACGGTCAATTTGCAATCGAAGTTATGGAATACATAAACAAGAAAGTTGCTGAGTTCAAGAAAGAAGATGGAAATCTCTATGCATTATACGGAACTCCGGCTGAAAACCTTTGCGGACTTCAAGTTCAACAATTCCGTAAAAAATATGGTGTTGTTTCTCACGTATCTGATAAACCGTACGTTTCAAACAGCTTCCACTGCCACGTAAGTGAAAATATTACACCTATCCAAAAACAAGATTTAGAAAAACGTTTCTGGGATTTGATGAACGGCGGAAAAATTCAATATGTAAAATACCCGCTTGATTATAATACAGACGCTGTTAAAACTCTTGTTTTGAGAGCAATGGATATGGGTTTCTATGAAGGGGTTAACTTGTCACTTTCATACTGTGATGACTGCGGTCACGAAGAATTGAATATGGATGTATGTCCGAAATGCGGAAGCAGAAACCTTACAAAGATTGACCGTATGAACGGATACCTTTCATATTCACGTGTAAAAGGTGATTCTCGTCTAGCAGACCACAAGATGGAAGAAATTGCAGACAGAAAATCTATGTAGTGATAAATATAGACAAATAAAAGATAAAATACTAAAAAGCTGTTTCTTATGAAGCAGCTTTTTAATATTTATTAGCCATTTTGTTTACTAATTTGTCCCATGCTAAAATATTATTATGTTAGATATTGATACTGGCGAACAGATAGAAGCCTTATATAAAATGGTTCAAATTAAGGGTGGTAAGCGAATTGAAAAATTCCAAACTACGGACATTAATCGTGCATTAAGATTTCACAGATGGTATGTGAAGCGTTACAAGGAAGGTCTTTTAACTGAGATTTTGCCGAAGAAAAAAGTTTATGACTGGAAGGAAAAGAAGGTAGATTATACTTTCGAATAATTTATGACAAATCAAAAATACATAGCTTTAGTAGATTGTGACAGCTTTTTTGTTTCCTGTGAACGCAAGCTTAATCTCGAACTGAACGGATTGCCTGTAAGTGTTGTATCCGGAGAAAGGGGGTGCGTAATCGCACGCTCTCGCGAAGCTAAAGAACTTGGTGTTCCTATGGGAATTCCGCTTTTTCAGGCTGTTGAAAAGTATCCGGAATGTATCTATATTAGTGCAAATCACCATGCGTACGGAAAAATTTCTAAGATGGTTATGGCTATTTTAAAAGATTTTAGTCCTAATGTTCAGGTATATTCTATAGATGAAGCATTTGTAGATTTTACCGGACTTACAAAACTTTATGGGAAAAATTATTATAACTTGGCGCTTATGCTTCAGCAAAAAATTTGGAACGAAACTCAAATGCCTGTGACAATAGGAGTAAGCAGAACGAAAACTCTTGCAAAACTTGCTTCCGATAAAGCTAAGAACTCGAAAGACAGAATTGCTCTGGCAGGAAAACAAACACGTCAAAACCTTTTAGCAAAAACTGATATACAAGAAGTTTGGGGAATTGGTCGAAGATTAGGTGTAAAGCTTCGCGGATACGGTATAAAGACTGCTATAGACTTTGTTGAACGTGACAATGGATGGATAAAAAAACATCTTGGTAAAAACGGACTTGAGATTAAATCTGAGCTTTTAGGAATTATGATATCTCCGATATCCAATGAAATTGAACTCCCAAAATCAATCAGTGATACCAAGTCGTTTTTAGAATTTACTTCTGATTTAAATTTTTTGAGAAACGAATTATCAATTCATATACACAGCACTTGTACAAAATTACGTAAAATAGGCTGTAGATGTTCAACAATAGGAGTAATAGTAAGAACAAAAGATTTTAAAACGTTTTATGAGAAAGAAAATTTGAAAACACCTTTGGATTTTGAGTTTGATATATCTAAAATCGCTTTTAAGATTCTGGATGGAATGTATTCTAAAACAACGTTATACAGAAGTATTGGTGTAGTATTGGAAGATTTTTCTTTGAACGGTGAAGAGCAGCTTACTATTTTTGATGATAATCCTAAGAGGATTCAGAATGAAAATTTGGGAAAAAGCCTTGATAAATTAGAGCAAAAATTCGGACGAAATATTGTACGTACTGGTTTTGTCAATAAAAATATACCTGAAAAGCAAGGTTGGCTTACTATTCCCAAAGGTGCCGAAATTATGAAATAGTTGACACCGTTCGGCGTAAGTAATAATATTGAATATAGGGTTTTAGCGATTATTTAGCAAAAGGAGAGATATAATGCCAGAGAAAAAAAATATTCGAAAGTCATCAGGGCTTGTTGATAATGTTGATGCTTTGAACGATTTAATCTGCAGAGTAAAAAAAGCACAAGAAGAATATTCAAAATTCTCTCAAGAAGATGTAGACAAAATTTTTAAAGCCGCAGCAACAGCTGCCGACAAGATGAGAATTCCTCTTGCAAGAATGGCAGTTGAAGATACAGGCATGGGTGTTTTAGAAGATAAAATTATTAAAAACCATTATGCTTCAGAATATATTTATAATAAACATAAGAATGCAAAAACATGCGGAATTATTAGCGTAGATAAAGAAAACGGCATAAAAATAGTTGCCGAACCTCTTGGCATATTGGCCGGAATTATTCCTACGACCAACCCGACATCAACAGCAATATTTAAGTCTTTAATCTCATTAAAGACCAGAAATGCTATAATATTTTCACCACATCCCCGTGCAACAAAATCAACTATTGAAGCCGCAAAAGTTGTATTGGAAGCTGCTGTAAAAGCAGGCGCACCAAAGGACATTATAGGTTGGATAGATGTACCTTCTATGGATTTATCCGCAGCTTTGCTGCATCATCCTGATATAGCTTGTATTCTTGCAACAGGCGGTCCTGGGATGGTGAAAGCATCTTATTCTTCAGGTAAACCTGCATTAGGTGTCGGTCCCGGTAATGTTGCAGCAGTTATTGACGAAACTGCGGATATCAAGATGGCTGTATCATCAATCCTTATGTCAAAAACTTTTGATAACGGTATGATTTGTGCTTCAGAACAATCGGTTATTGTTGTTGATGATATTTATGAAGAAGTGAAAAAAGAATTTATATATCGCGGAGCATATCTTGTAAAAAAATCCGACGAAAAGAAATTGTTGGAGCTTCCGTTTATTGACCATCAAAGGGGAACTGCCCATCCGTCTATAGTTGGTCAACCTGCGCATAAAATTGCAGAGCTGGCAGGGTTCTCAATTCCGGAAGATTCAAAAATATTATTGTGTGAAAGAGCAAAAATGGATTGGAATGACCCATTCAGCCGTGAAAAATTGTCGCCGATTTTAACTATGTACAAGGCAAAATCATTTGAGGAAGCTGCCGATATGGCTTATGAATTGGTTATAAAAGGCGGAGCGGGGCATTCGTCATCGCTTTATACTGATGAAAGAAAATCTGAAAGAATTAATGCTTATGCTGAAAAAATGCCGTCCTGCAGAATTCTCGTCAATTCGCCATCATCTCAAGGGGGTATTGGTGATTTATTCAACTTCAAACTTGAACCGTCACTTTCGCTGGGTTGTGGTTCTTGGGGCGGAAATTCCGTATCAGGTAACATAGGTGTAGAACATTTATTAAATTATAAAACTGTAGCTGAAAGGAGAGAAAATATGTTATGGTTCAAGGTTCCTCCAAAAGTTTACTTCAAAAGAGGTTGTTTGGATTTAGCTCTTAGAGAATTAAAAGGTAAAAAGAGAGCGTTTATTGTTACTGACCGTTACTTATTTAATTCAGGCGCAGTAGAGAATATAACTAAAGTTTTAGATGAAATTGATATTGACCATCAGGTATTCTTTGATGTAAAACCTGACCCAACAATTGCAACAATTAAACAGGCAATGGAAATAGTAAGACCTTATGAACCGGATGTAATTATTGCACTTGGCGGAGGTTCTCCTATGGATGCGGCTAAAATTATCTGGTTATTATATGAGCAGCCGAATACAAATTTTGAAGACATTTCAATGAGATTTATGGATATCAGAAAGAGAATTTGTCAAATTCCTGATTTGGGCAAAAAGGCTGAAATGGTTTGTATTCCGACTACATCAGGAACAGGTTCTGAAGTTACACCTTTCTCAATTATTACGGATGAAAAAACGCATTATAAATACGCTATAGCTGATTACGCTTTAACTCCTAATATGGCAATTGTAGATCCTAACTTTGTTGACAGCATGCCGAAAGGATTGACTGCAGCATCAGGTATTGACGCGTTGGTTCACTCTTTAGAAGCGTATGTATCTTGTATGGCAACGAACTTTACTAATTCAAATGCTTTGGAAGCAACAAAATTAGTATTCAAATATCTTGCACGTTCATATAAGGAGGGAGCTAACGATCCTTTAGCAAGAGAGAAAATGCACTATGCGGCAACAATTGCGGGGATGTCATTTGCAAATTCATTCTTAGGATTATGCCACTCAATGGCTCACAAGCTTGGGGCCATGTATAATATTCCACATGGTGTTGCAAATGCTCTGTTAATTCGTCAAGTTATCAAGTACAATTCAACAGATAAACCTACTAAACAAGCAATTTTCCCTCAATATAAATATCCGAATGCTAAGACTAAATATGGTCAAGTTGCTGACGAACTCGGTTTAGGCGGTAAAAATGATGATGAAAAAGTTAAATTGCTGATTGAGGCAGTTGATAAGCTTATGACAGAAATTAATTTACCGAAGTCAATAAAAGAATTCGGGGTTAAGGAAAAAGATTTTAAAGCAAATTTGGACATGCTTGTAGAAAGAGCATTTGATGACCAGTGTACAGGCGCTAACCCAAGATATCCGCTTATGAGTGAAATAAAACAGTTATTCCTTGACGCTTATGAAGGTATTGTTTAACTTTATACATATTTTATAAATACAAAAACAAGGAGTCTGGTATGACAAAGATTGAAGTAAAAGTATGCTTGGGTACAACCTGCTTTGTTATGGGTGGAAATAATCTGCAAGAATTAAATGATATCATTCCTAAAAAATATGGTGATAAGGTTGAAGTAACATCAAATAATTGTTTGGGACTTTGTTCCATAAATTGGGAATACTCAAAAGCACCTTATGTTAAAGTTGATGATGAAGTTGTTAACGAAGCAACGGTAGAAAAGGTATTAGAAGCTATAGACAAAAAACTGGGACATTAATAATGAATAATGCGGGACAAGCAATACACATAAAAAAAGAAATATTAGTAAGAATAATAAAAGCATTTCTTTCGGATAATTTCGAGGAGCAGGCAAGGCTTATTCCATATTCAATGAGGCCTAAGGGTATGGAAGTTCCGTTCAGATGCTGCGTATACAAGGAACGTGCAATTATAAAAGACAGAACAATTGCAGGTTTGGGATTCCCTATCGAAGAAGATGATGAAACAGTTTCTCTGAAAACATATGCACAGAAAGCTCTTGAAAGAAAAGAAATAAGCGATAAAAACTTAACCGTATTACAAACGGCCTGTAAAGGTTGTGCTACCAATAGAATTTATGTTACGGATTTATGTCAAGGATGTGTTGCGCGTCCTTGTCAGTCAGCTTGCAAATTTGGGGCAATATCTATTGTTGACGGAAGATCAATTATTAATGATTCAAAATGTAAAAAATGTCAAATGTGCGTAAAAGCATGTCCTTATAATGCTATTGTAAAAATTACCGTACCATGTGAAGATGCATGCCCTGTAGGAGCAATTAAGAAAGATGAAACAAGATTTGCAAGTATAGATTATGATAAATGCATAAATTGCGGAAGATGTATTGCAGCTTGCCCGTTTGGTGCAGTTCATGAAAGAAGTCAAATAGTTGATATTCTTAAGGCAATAAAATCAAATAAGAAAGTTATTGCAATGATAGCTCCGTCAATTGCGGGACAATTTCCCGGAAATATATATCAATTGAAAAATGCGATAATAAAATCAGGTTTTGATGATGTTTATGAAGTTGCACAGGGCGCTGATATTACGGCAAATAATGAAGCGCAAGAGTTTCTTGAAAGAATGGAAGCCGTAAATGAAAAGAATTCAGAGTGGGTTACAGAATGGGCAAATGCAGGCGGATATGGTGAATATGACGAAACCGTTGAAGATGAAAAAGTGCATAATTTTATGACAACATCTTGTTGTGCAGGGTATAATCAATTAATAAAAAAACATATGCCGGAAATAAAGCCTTATGTATCGGATACAAAAACTCCTTTATATTACACAGCTGAAATTGTAAAAAAAGATTTCCCTGATGCTGTAACTGTATTTATAAGCCCTTGTGTTGCAAAACGTGCTGAGAGTTTTGAAAATCCAAATGTTAACTATGTTATGAACTACGAAGAGCTTGGCTCATTATTCGTCGCTCAAAAAATTCAAATTTTAAATATGCCGGAAGGAAAATATGTTGTAGAATCATCCAAGCAGGCTCGTAATTTCGGTTTTTCAGGGGGTGTTACAGAGTCCGTAAAAGCTTCATTAAAAGAAGATAATATTGTTAAACCATGTATTATAAATGGTCTTGACAAAGACAGTATTAAAAAATTAAGAAATTATGCAAAAACCGGTGAGTGTGAAAACGGTTGCAATCTGGTAGAAGTCATGTGCTGTGAAGGCGGATGTATCGGAGGCAATGCTACAATAAATAATCAAAGGATAGCGAAAAAGCAAATTCAGAATTTGTCGGAAACAAGTGAGAATATTAAAAAAATAAATTAATTAAGATAGAGTTTTGGTTTGCTATCGAAATAGGAGAATAGGAATGAAAAAGATATTATCATTAGTTTTAACTGCATTAATATTAGGTACAGGTGTTAGTATGGCGGAACAAAAAATTGCAGTAATCGATGTCGGTGCTGTTGTTGCAAAATCTGAGCAAGTTAAGGTTTTAAAAAAGGAGCAGCAAGCAAAAATTCAAGATTTGGAAAAATGGTTAAAAACAGCGAAAGCTGATGTTGAAAAACAAAATACGCAAGAGGGAAAAGAAAAGTTATTAAAAAAATATAATGCTGATTTTGCAAAGAAAAAAGAAGCAATAGCAAAAGATTATCAAACAAGATTACAAGCTGTTGATAAGAGTATAACAGATACGATTTCTGCTACAGCAAAATCAAAAGGATATGATATGGTTATATCAAAAGGAGTTGTTGTATTTGGCGGTGATGATATAACTGCTGATGTTCAGAAGGTTGTAAAATAAAGAAGAACCCCAACGTCACGAAAGTTATGTCGGGCTTGACTCCTCATAAACAAAAAAGTATCTGCTTCATTATTATGTGTATTACTATAGGCACCTTTTTTTGGGTCATATCAAATCCATATTCTTTTTGTTCTTTTTCTTGGGGTTGGGGTTCTTCTTTATTTAAACTTATTTCATGATTTGTGATTTCTTGATTTTTTGATTGAGAAAATGTCTCGTCACTGTTTAAATTTGATTTAGTACAGCCACAAGTAAATAATATAACTATTAAGATATAAAGAGTAAGTCTTTTCATACTTTTTTATATCTATTTTCAAAAATCACCTATGGATTGTTAAGAAATTTTTGATTCTCTCTTTTCCTGAAACCCCGCTACTGTCGGAATATTTTGGCATTAAAAAGCGGCTTGTCGGCAGAGTGCACTCTGCCGAACAAAAGTGTCCTGTGGACAGTTTTGTGAGAGGTAAGTTTTGCGTCAGCATAATACGAAGGCACGTTTAATGCCGACAAACAAGAAAAGGACTCTCTTGAAAAGTCCTTTTAAAATCTGGAGATGAGGGGAGTCGAACCCCTGTCCATAGCGGATAAAAGCTGATATCTACGAGTGTAGTAACTTTTGTCTCGGCTTGATACGGAAAGTTACTAACCTTTATTAAGCCAAAGATTTTTTACGGAAACCTAACCTCCAATGGTAATCTTGATACGCATACCATCATTTGCGTACTGCGTCTTGCATAATTTCATCATAGTAAACGGCAAGCTGGTCAACTATGAGGTCCCATACTGCAATTAGGCAGCAAGAGCTTGTGCTCTAGAAGGGAATGCGATAACGTTGTCGTTAGCATTTAATTTAGTTTGCCCGTTGATAACCGAGAACAGCTCTCGGACTCGCAACCAGAATCTATCAATCACCACGTCAAAACCATTACATCCCCATGTAAAACAGATTGGAGGAAACGGCTCCGCTATATCAGCCTGCTCGTATTGCTCTCGCAATACGACACCGCTGATTACGCTCCACCTTCGGTGCTAACGCACCTCTGGCTTGCCCATAACGCTCGCCGCGCGGCGTCAAAACCATTACATCCCCATGAATTACATGTAAAAAGGTGATTAAGTGAATTTGACCTTTCAATGTGCGTATATTACAGTATAAAACACGATTACTTATAATTCAAGGTTTTATTAATTTTACGGTCTGTTATTTTAGTGTATAATAACCATATGGGGAAGAGAAAAATTATTTTTATATTGTTTGCATTGTTGTTTTTTGTTATGCCGGTTCATGCAATAAAAATAGGGTTGCAAACACATGTAAACAGAACTTTTATAGGGGCTTCAACCAAAGCCGAAATAATTGATTGTAATACCAATAAATTAATCTTTGTTATGGAAAAAATGAAAGGGTATGAATTAAAACCATACAGAGGATTAATTGCAATAAAAGTTGATGGCGAGTTTAAAAAAATAAAAACTGATAAAATAATAATCAAACCTGAAGAAAACGGTTTTGTCAGCGTTAAAAGAAAATGGTACAGGGGGAATTTTAAAATTATCAATGATGGTTCCGGTCTCACAGTTATGAACGATATTCAACTTGAACTGTATCTTCGAGGAGTCGTTCCTTCTGAAATGCCTCCTGGCTGGGAACATGAAGCACACAAGGCACAAGCTATAGCCGCAAGAAGTTATGCGGTTGCAAATATGGGGAAACGTGCTAAATACGGATATGATCTGAAAGATACTCCTGAGGATCAGGCATATGGCGGTGCAAGTGCTGAAACTTCGCAAACTAACGATGCGGTATCTGAGACTGAAGGAATTGTGCTTGTTTGTCAGGGGAAAATAGTCCCTGCCTACTATTCAGCTTCTGCAGGAGGTAAAACAAATACAGGAAGCCAAGTTTGGTCAACAGATTTGCCGTTTTTAAAATCAGTTCCGTCGTATGATGACGGAGTAAAAAAGAATGGTCACGGAGTCGGAATGAGTCAATATGGGGCGAATAATCTCGCAAAAAGAGGTTACAACGGATATCAAATTTTGAAATATTTTTACGCTAATACAAAATTTGCAAGATTAAAATAATATGAGGATTAATAAGTGAAAGCAGCGCAAATTCAACAAAACAAAATTGTTATTAATGATATAGAAAAAGTAACTCTGGATAATAGAAAAGGAGCCATTGTTAAAGTTCTCGGTTGCGGACTTTGCGGTTCTGATATAGTTAAATTCCGCGAAAAAATTTCAAAAGACGGTACTGTATTAGGCCATGAAATTGTTGCTGAAGTTGTTGAAATAAACTCTGATACAAAATTTTCTGCCGGTGATAAAATTGTTTCTTCACATCATATTCCGTGCGGAGAATGTGTTTATTGCAGACATGGTAATGTTTCTATGTGTGCTCATTTTAAGAAAACAAATATTTTTCCCGGAGGGTTTAGCGAGTTTGTGTATCTTTCGGAAGAACACTTGAAAAATGTTGCATACAAAGTCCCGGATAGAATTTCAGATGAAGAGATATCATTTTATGAACCGCTTGGATGCTGCATACGCGCTATTAAAAGATGTAATCTGATTGAAGGTGATAAAGTTCTTGTTGTCGGGTTGGGTTCCATAGGGTTACTTATGAGCGAGGGTATAAAAGCCAGCGGCTATAAAGTATACGGATGTGACCTTATAGAAGACAGGATAGAGCTTGCAAATTCTATGGGAATAGAGTCATATAATTCTAAAAACCTTGAAGAATTCAATACTAAAATACAGAAAAAAAGCTGCGGTATTGATGCTGTATTTATGACTTCTGGCGCAGATAAAGCTATTGATGTTGCACTCAAAGTAATAAGAAAAGGCGGAAAAATTCTTGTATTTTCAAGCACTCCGAATAATAACGGGTATCCGAATAATGAAATATATTATAATGAGTTAACAATACTGGGGAGCTATTCTCCTTCTCCGCAAGATTTAAATGACTCTTTTAATCTTTTGGTCTCAGGAAAAGTTAATGTAAAAAACCTCACAACAACTTACCCGCTTGAAAAAATTCAACAAGCGTTCGAAGATACTGTAAACAATAAAATTTTTAAAGCATATATTAAAATTGGCTAGATTTTTTCAAAATCAGCAGCTCCGTGTTTGCAGAGCGGACAGATATAGTCTGCGGGCAGCTCTTCTCCTTCATAGATATAGCCGCATATTTTACATCTCCATCCGTGTTTTTCTTCCTGTTTTTTAGGTTTTATATAATTATGATAATACTCATATGTTGCAGTAGGAACATTACTTAAAATTTCTGCCGCAACCAGTTGACCGATAAATAAGATGTGAGAATCTAAGTCTATTTCTTGTTTAACGTAGGCCGACATGTATGCATTTGTTTCTTTTGTTATGTATAAAAGACCGTTAGGACTGCGTTTTGTATCATAAAAATTTGCAAATTTGTCGATGTTGCTGCCTGACTGAAATCCGAAGTGTTTAAATATTTCAAATTTTGCATTTTCAGATAAAACAGAAACGTTGAATTTTCTTGTCTTCTGTATCATTCCTGTTGTATAGTTGTTCTTGTTTACAACCGCTTCAATCTGGCATGGTGAAGATGTTACTTGCATAACAGTGTTGATTATGCATCCGTTGTCTTTTTCTCCGTCATTTGCTGTTAAAACATAAAGTCCGTAACCGATTTTAGATAATGTGTTCGTATCCATAATAAACTCCGTAAAAATACACCATGTAGTTATAATAACATAATAATAAAATTTAGTTGTAATTGTCTGATTAACATGTATAATATTTATAGTCTTGTTTGTGTGCAAGATGGGAGATAAATTAAGAAGCCTGAATAGGCAAAAGGAGAAAAAATGAACGTAACTGTTGAAGATTCATGCATTGCATGCGGCGCTTGTGAATCAATTTGCGACGCAGTATTTTCTATTGAGGATAAAGCTGTTGTAAATGCTGCTAATGTTGCTGCAAACGAAGATGCAGTCAGAGAAGCTGCAGGCGCTTGCCCTGTTTCAGCTATTGTAGTCGAATAGGAAATAAACTTAAAGTAAAAGTTGTAAAAGTGGCGGCTCCAACGGAGCCGCCACTTTTTTATTTCTCTCGAACCCCTTTTTTATTTGAAATGGTTCTGCCGATAGATTTAATTTTAGCTTCAATGCAATTTCTACATTGTTCGGGCTGCTCGTTCAGACAAATTTTATTTGGATAGATTTCGTATTTTGCACGATATTCTATAGATGTAACGTTTGGCATAACTACGTTTGCACCGCTTTTAAGTGCAATAATTCTTCCGTTCGGGTTCAACGTTTCCATTGCTGTTGTTGCAGGTATATTTATGTTTGGAATATTAATTCTGGTTAATGCCATAACTTTCAGTGCAAGCCAAAAATCACCGTTTTTAGCATCTTTGAGCGGAGTTTGACTGTGCGCAATAAATGGTCCTATTCCAACCATGTCAGCATCAAGTTCTTTAAAAAATAAAATGTCGTCTGCCAGTGATTCTATTGTTTGATTCGGCAGTCCCACGAGACACCCCGTTCCGGTTTCGTATCCTAGTGATTTTAGGTCATAAAGACATCTAAACCTATTTTCTATATTTACCCCCGGATGCAAGTTTTTGTATAAATTTTTATCGGTTGTTTCAATTCTTAAAAGGTATCTGTCTGCTCCTGCATCTTTAAAAGCTTTATACTCATCATAAGTTTTTTCACCAATACTAAGAGTTAGTGCTACATCGAAAAATTTGATTTCTCTTATTATTTCAACTATTTTATCTGTATCGTAGAAATCATCTTCACCTGATTGTAGAACAATAGTTTTATAGCCAAGTTTTACGGCCTTTTGTACGCTGTTAATAATTTCATCTTTAAAAATTCTGTATCTTTGTACTTGTTTGTTGGCTGAACGCAGTCCGCAATATTTACATTGGCGTTTGCAAATATTAGAAAATTCAATCAAACCACGCAGATGAACTTCATCGCCGACATTTTCATGGCGAATTTTATCGGCTTCCGAAAAAAGCCAATCGTTATTTGTATTATCGGATAGAATATCAATAATTTCTTGTTTGTTCATAATAAAATCGCCAAATTTATTCTATCATAAATTGACTTTTATTTTTTGTATTCCGTAACAAGTTCATCAATAGTTACATTTAACGCTTGTGCAATTCTGTAAATAAAATATATACTGGTTGTTACTTGTGCATTCTCAATTTTAGTTACATGCTTAACTGATATGTCGGATAATTCAGCAAGAGTTTCTTGCGTAATTTGTTTTCTTGTCCGTGCAACGCGTATATTTAATGCTAAAACTTTTCTTAATTTTAACTCTGTGTCATTCATAATTGAATTATAAAAAATTGAATAAAGTGATATAACCCCTTAAACAACTTATTAAGTTGCCAATATAATACCTTTAGTATATAATATGATTAAAAGGTGTTAAATTGGAGGTGTGTATGAACGAAAAAGAAGCAAAATTGTTAGCAAAAACGTTTAAGCCTCTGGACAGATTATACTCAATTGCAAATAATCTGGATGAATATTGTTTAGATGAAAATTTTGTTATATTCAAAGCGGTGCGCAAAACCGAAAGATGTAAAAAGAAATTGCTGAAAGATTTAGATAAAATGCAAAAAATAGTCGATAAACTTTTGGGAACAGAATAATATTTTATTTATCAAAAATCTCCAACGCTCTGTCTAAAATCCCGTTCATATATGCAATTGCCATTCCGTAGTTTACGATTGGAATATTTTGTTCTTTTGCTTTTTTTATACGAGATTGCATTTCGGCTTCATTAATCATACAACCCCCGCAATGTACTATGAGTTTATAATTGCTCAAATCCTGAGGGAACTCTCCGCCTTGTGTAAATTCGAATTCTATATTTTTACCCGAAAAATCTTTTATCCATTTCGGAAATTTCACAGTTCCTATGTCGTTACATTGTCTGTGGTGAGTGCAGGCTTCGGAAATCAAAACTTTATCTCCGTCATTTAGTTTCGATATTGTTTCCGCACCGATTACAAGTTCTTCCAATTTGCCTTTATATTTTGCCATAAGTATTGAAAAAGAGGTCAAAATAATGTTTTCAGGTACGATTTCTTTTACCTTATTAAACGCCTGTGAATCAGTAATAACAAGGTTTGGTGTAATTTTATTTAAAATTTCTTTCAAATTTTCAGGCTGAGTACAAATTACATTTGTGTGAGCGTCAAGACACTCTCTCAATACATTTTGTTGAGGCAATATAATTCTGCCTTTTGGTGCAGATTCGTCAATCGGTATTACCAGAATAACTATATCCCCCTGTTTTAATTTGTCTTTAATTATATATTTTTCTTTCTTGTTTTCATTAAAAATATGTCCGAGTTTTTCTTTTAACTCGTATATCCCTTCACCTGTTTTTGCAGAAAGGTATAACTTTTCTCCCGCTTCATTAAGGGTGGAGTTAGAGGTGTGGGGAAATAAGTCACTTTTATTAAATCCAATCAAATAAGGTATTTTTCTTTCTTCAAAAACCTTGATTAATTCTTCATCTTCTTTTTGTAATCCAATAGTTGAATCAACTACAAGTACGGCAATATCGGTTTTACCTAAAACTTGCATTGTTTTTTTGACTCTTAATTGACCTAATTTATTTTCTGCATCATTTACCCCATCATTTACCCCCGCAGTATCAATTATTACAACGGGACCAAGGGGTAAAATTTCCATTGATTTTTCTACAGGATCTGTTGTTGTACCCTTAATATCCGATACAACGGACAAATTCTGATTGGTAACGGCATTAACTAAAGACGATTTACCGCTGTTTGTACGTCCAAAAAATGCTATATGTGGTCGTTCGGATTTTGTCAAATTCACGCAAAACTCCTTTAATCTTTATTAAAATTAAAATCTAAAATCTCTATTTCCTTTTTCGATTTGTTTAAGATTATTTCTTAATATTTCCCGCACGTTTTCGTTCGGAACATTATTTATTTCTTTTTCAATTAATTTTTCACCGATTTTTTTTGTTTCGTCGGTTGCGTAGTCTTCCAAAAATTCTTTTAGTGTTATAAGTGCATTTGGATGACAGCAGTTTTGAATTTGACCGGTTTTGCACAGTGACATGAATCTGTCGCCTGTGCGACCTTCTCTATAGCAAGCTGTGCAGAAAGAAGGAATGTGTCCCTGTTCAATAAGCCATCTGACGACTTCATCTAAGGTTCTTTGGTCGGAAACGTCAAATTGTTCGGTTTCAGTTGGGCGTTCTTCTTCGGTATAGCCGCCGACAGAAGTTCTTGAAGCACCTGAAACTTGAGAGACTCCAAGTTTAAGTAATTTTTCTCTAACCGATTGAGATTCTCTGGTAGAAATGATTATACCGGTATAAGGAACTGCAATACGAGTAAGCGCGACAATTTTTGCAAAAGTTTCGTCATCAATCCCGTTATCAAAAACATTAGGGTCAATATCGTCCGCTTTTTTGATTCTTGGAACGGAAATAGTGTGAGGACCCACTCCATGAACAGCTTCCAAGTGTTCAGCGTGCATTAATAATGCTGCGAATTCATATTTATATCTTTCAAGACCGAATAAAACACCTAATCCTACATCATCAATTCCGGCTTCCATAGCTCTGTCCATAGCTTCTGTATGGTAAGCGTAATTATGTTTTGGTCCTGTCGGATGAAGTTTTTCATAGCTTTCTTTATGATAAGTTTCTTGGAAAAGGATATAAGTTCCTATTCCTGCCTCTTTTAGTAATCTATAATTTTCAACGGTTGTTGCTGCTATATTTACGTTAACTCTTCTTATTGCACCATTCTTATGTTTTATAGAATAAATTGTTTTTATGCATTCCAATATGTATTCAATTGGATTGTTGATAGGATCTTCTCCGGATTCGATAGCAAGTCGTTTATGCCCCATATCTTGAAGTGCAATAACTTCTGCTTTCACTTCTTCTTGAGTGAGTTTTTTTCTTAGTATATGTTTGTTTTGGTTATGGTAAGGGCAATAAATGCACCCGTTAACGCAATAATTAGAAAGATACAGAGGAGCAAAAATCACGATTCTGTCACCATAAAAAGCTTCTTTGATTTCTTCGGCAAGTTTATAAATTTTATCCAATACAGTTTTATCATCACATGCAAGCAATATACTTGCTTCTTCATGTGTCAGGCCTTCGCAGTGTACTTGTTTACCGTTACGTGTAGGACTGGCTTTTTTTAGAATTTTCTCAATCAATTCTATGTTGTTTTTATTTTTTTCAGCATATGCCAAAGTTCTTAAAACTTCTTCATGGCTTATAAATTCTTCCGCTTTTAATGATTTTTTGTTGTACATTTAAATACCTCTTAATGTCCTCATTGCCTTAATGTCTTATTGCTATTCTCTATATGTTTGAATAAACTGTTTTTGCATTAACGTGTTCTATTCTGCCGATTTTACCGGTAAGAGCATTTATTGTATCAACAGGAGCATCAAGGACAACACTTATTATTCGAATATTTCTTTGTCTATATGGAATTCCGAATCTGCCGATTATATATTGAGAATATTCTGTTAAAAGATTTTGAATATCGCAAATTACAGCGTCGTTTTCAACAATAATACTTACAATTGCTACACGAGTTTCCATTTTATTTCCTTTCCTACTGTATAAAAAATGTCGTGCCACATTAAAGACACGACATTTTTATAAATAACGTCGACTTTCCGCTAAGTTTAACTATGCGGTCAGGCACATGTATATTATGGAATAAAAGGTTGATTATTGTCAACCCGCAAGAGATTAAGTTATCTTTGTTCCAGCAGTTCTTTGATTTTAGCCATAAGGTCTTTTTCGGATACTGATTGTAAGCTATCAGCCATGTCGATAGTTGTTTTAAGATCACTTATGTACATTTTCTCATCAAAATTTAGTTTTTTGTTAAATGCAAGCTTGTCAGCATATTTGTTGAAAGTTTTTAGATATTCTTCTTTTGATATTTTGTCGCTAAGGTATTTATCAATATCTTTGTAAAATTTTGTTTTTGGTGTAATTCGAATACTGCCGTTTTTATTTTGGATTTTTTTTAATTTAAAATTTAATGAATTGTTTTCTATGCGATTTATTATCATTTTATGCTCCTTGTGAAAATAAGGTAACGATTATTCCTTTATTAGTTAATTCTCTAAAATAAGAATTTGGTTCAGCTATTGTTAAATCTATTCTTAGCGTACCTAAAACATCCTGTATGTCTTCGCTAAGTTCGCTTGTATCGATGAATATTTTTGTAGAATAAAAAGTTTTTTCTTTAATATCAACTGTATTTCCGTTTTCATCTTTGATGTATTCCTTGAAAGGTCCGCTATAAGGCTTAAACGCTAAGCCTTTTTTGCAGGATTCTTTAATTGCTTTTTCCAACTTTGATATAATTATATCACACTGATTCTCAACCGGAATGTCGCTGTTAAAGTCGACATATCTGTCTATTAGCCTCATAGCAGAGTGTATGCAAAATAATTTTGAGAATTTTCCTGTTGAAAGTAGTTCTGTAATTTTATCAACATTTTCCATAGAGAGATGCTTATATGGACTTCCTTTTCGTTCTTGTTTTTCTATTTCATTAATTACTGCATCCTCTTTTACCGGACTGTAAACAGGAGTTTTTCGGTACAGACTGACGAATTTAACGTCCTCTTCATTTCTAACAGTATCTATGGTTTTTTTAAGGAGTACTCGTATACATTGATCTAAACTTCTAATGGTACCGGGTATTGTAAGCTTGTGAATTTTTGTTGAATCATCAAGTTCTGTCTGTGGTTTGAGATTTTGAGTTCTGGATAAATCTATTGTTCCAAGGATTTTTGGACCCGCCAACGTAGGAACCTCTGTACGATATATGGTTTTGTCTGTTTCTTCATTTTCTGCATTATCCTCTAAAGAATTAGACTCAGCGGTTTCTTGATTGTAAATATCTTTAAAGTGTTTAATTACATCATTTATGGTTTTTTGGTTTGTGGCTGCCTCTTTAAGAGAGTTATTCAGCTCAATAATCTGTTGTTTTTTTGCTTCTTTTTCATCAGGTGTTGAATTTATTAGAAAATATATTATATCAGATAAATCCATAGCGTTATCTTTGGAGATTGGCGGCATGAGTAAAACCGTTTGTTTTAGTTCATTTTGTTCTGCTGTTAAGCGTCCTCTTTTTTTTGGAAATTCAACTCTGGTGATACCGAAATCTTCTGTATTGATGTTTTGTTGTTGGCTTGTCATTAGTGCAATCTGGTAATTTTTGTCAGAAAGTTCTTTCCCTTTTTCATCTAACTCTTTTTCCAGTTCTTGAATTCTTTGTTTCAAGGCAGCGTTTTCGGTATTAAGCTTGTCGGTGGTTTCTTGAGGTTGAATCTCGCCTCCCACAAGCTCAGTAAATTCATCGACTAAACGTTGAGTTTCTTGTTCATCTTCTTTTGTTAAACCCATATTATCAGAAACAATTTTGAGCCCTGCTAAGGAAGCAAAGCCTGCAACTAAAAATTCAGCACATTTCTTAAGCAAATCAGGATTATTTAGTATTTGATTTTTTGCTGTCTGCAAATTTCCTTTAAAAGTCGGAGCTTGTTTTTCAAAAGAATCATTTGAAGCGAGGAAATAGGTTGGTTTGTTATTAATTACTTTTCGGCTCATTGTCAAAGGATTTTGACATAAATTTATTGGGGATAGATTCATACATAAACCTTTCAAAATTAATAATTACGAATTTATAAAAACCATCAAGGCCCAAAATTGCTTAGCTATTTAAAAATTTTTACAATTTGTAACATGTTAATGCAGAGTCGTACATTTTTTTTTGAATTCTGTATTATACATTTTCCTAAAAACAAGAAAAATTTCTTTGTTTGTTATACAATATCTACAAGCTCGGAAGAGTAAAGAAAGGGAGATATAAATATGTCAAAAAACACAATTACAGTTGACGGTAACTACGCTGCAGCGCACGTTGCGTATGCATTGAGCGAAGTTTCCGCAATCTACCCTATCACACCATCTTCTACAATGGGAGAATGGGTTGATGAATGGGCTTCTCAACACAAGAAAAACATTTGGGGCAAAGAAGTAAAAGTTGCTGAAATGCAATCTGAAGCCGGTGCAGCAGGTGCTGTTCACGGTTCTCTTGCAGCAGGTGCTTTAACTTCTACATATACTGCTTCACAAGGTTTATTATTAATGATTCCTGTAATGCACAAAGCAGCAGGGGAAATGCTTCCTCACGTAATTCACGTTTCTGCTCGTGCACTTGCAGCACAATCATTAGCAATATTTGGTGACCATACAGACGTTATGGGATGCCGTAACACAGGTTACGCAATGTTAGCAGCTAACAGCGTTCAAGAAGAAATGGATATGGCTTTAGTTGCTCATTTGTCAACTTACAAGGCTAAAGTTCCGTTCTTACAATTCTTTGACGGATTCAGAACTTCTCACGAAATTCATAAAATCGAAGAAATTTCTTATGAAGAAATTGCTTCATTAGTTGAACCTCAATATATCGAAGAATTCAAAAACAGAGCTTTAAGACCTGAAGCTCCTGTTTGCAAGGTCGGTGCTCAAAATACAGACGTTTACTTCCAAGGTCGTGAAACCGTTAACAAATACTATGAAGCAGTACCTGATATTGTTCAAGAATATATGGATAAGGTTGCTAAAGTAACAGGACGTCAATATCATCCGTTTGATTATGTTGGTGCTCCTGATGCAACAGATGTAATCGTAGCTATAGGTTCAGGCTGTGAAACTATTGAAGAAACAATCGAATACTTGAATGCTAAACGTGGTACTAAGTATGGTTTAGTAAAAGTTAGATTATACAGACCGTTCGACGTTAAGAGATTCAATGAAGCTCTTCCTTCATCAGTTAAGAGAATTGCTGTTCTTGACAGAACTAAAGAACCAGGTTCAATCGGCGAACCTCTTTATATGGATGTTGTAGCTGCGGTAGCAGGTAAAGACATAAGAGTTATTGGCGGACGTTATGGCTTGTCTTCAAAAGAATTTACTCCATCAATGGTTTATGCAATCTACAAACATTCTGAAAAGAACGGTTTCCACGGATTTACCGTTGGTATTGAAGATGACGTTACTCACAAATCTTTACCGATTGAGGAACACATCGTTACAGAACCGGAAGGTACTACAAACTGTATGTTCTGGGGCTTGGGCTCAGACGGTACTGTTGGTGCTAACAAAAACTCAATTAAAATTATCGGTCAATATACAAACAAAGATGCTCAAGCATACTTTGCTTATGACTCTAAGAAATCATTTGGTGTAACTGTTTCTCACCTTAGATTTGGTGATAAACCGATTAAGTCAACATACTTAATTACTGCACCTGATTTTGTTTCTTGCTCTGCTCATGCTTATATTGGCAGATATGATATTCTTAAAGGTATTAAAGAAGGCGGAACATTCCTTCTAAATTCACCTTGGTCTAAAGAAGAAGCGTTCTCTCATTTAACAAGAGATATGCAAGAAACAATTATCAACAAGAAGGTTAAATTCTACAATGTTGATGCTGAAAAATTAATCAAGGAACAACCTGGATTAAGAGGTAAAGGTGCTAACACTGTTATGATGGTAGCATACTTCAAGGTTAGCGGTATTATTCCGTTTGAACAAGCTCTTGAGGGTATGAGAGCAATGACAACTAAGACATTCAAGAAAAAAGGTGACGATGTTGTTAATATGAACTTAGCATTGATTGATGCAGCAGTTAACGCAACAGAAGAAGTTGTTGTTCCGTCATCTCTTGACGGTGTTGCTCACGCAGAAGAAGTTAAACTTATTTCTGATGATGCATCTGATTTTGCGAAGAAGATTATTGAACCTTCAATGAGACAAAAAGGTGACGATATCCCTGTTTCAGCTATGTCTGTTGACGGTGTAATCCCGACAGGTACAGCTTGCTTGGAAAAACGCGGTATAGCACCAAGAGTTCCAAACTGGAACAGCGAAACTTGTATCCAGTGCGGAATTTGTGCTTCTGCTTGTCCTCACGCAGCAATCAGAACAAAATTGATTGAAGCTGATGATTTGAAGAATGCTCCTGCATCATTCACAACAGTTGATGCTAAGCCAAATGATCACGGTGAAAAATTCAAAGTTCAAGTTTACTGTGATGATTGTACAGGTTGCGGTGTTTGTATTGACCAATGTCCTATGACAAAAGTCGCAGGCAAAGAAGTTCTTACTTGGTCTACAATTGAAGCAGAAGCAGAAAAAGGTGAAAGAGAAAATGAAAAATTCTTTGATGCACTTCCTGATAATGTAATGGGTAAAAACACAACTAAGACACTTAAGGGCGCAATGCTTAGAAAACCGTTATTCGAGTTCTCAGGTGCTTGTGCAGGCTGCGGTGAAACACCTTATGTTAAATTAGTTTCTCAATTGTTCGGTGAAAACGCAATTGTAGCTAACGCAACAGGTTGTTCTTCAATCTACTCAGGTACTTTCCCGACAATTCCTTATACAACTACTAAGGAAGGAAGAGGACCGGCATGGGCTAACTCATTGTTCGAAGACAACGCTGAATTTGGTTTCGGTATGAGATTAGCTGTAGATTCAAACAGAGACTTACTGAAACAAAAAGTTGAAGAAGTTTTGAATAAAGAAGATGCTCCGGCTGATTTAAAAGAAGCTTTGACAAATGCAATGGCTCATTGGGATAATTCAAAAACAGATGAAGCAGTTAAAGCTCAAGAAGCTGCTAAGATTGTAATTGATAAATACGCAAAAGAATGCGGATGCGATACAATCAAGAAAATCAAAGAACTTGAGGACTACTTCACAGATAAATCAATCTGGATTATAGGTGGTGACGGCTGGGCAAATGATATCGGATACGGCGGTATTGACCACGTTCTTGCTCAAAACAAGAATGTTAATATCTTAGTTCTTGATACAGAAGTTTACTCAAATACAGGCGGTCAAGCTTCTAAATCAACACCTACAGGTGCTGTTGCGAAGTTTGCTACAGGCGGTAAACCGACTTATAAGAAGAATATGGGCTTGATGTCTATGTCTTATGGTTATGTTTATGTTGCATCTGTTGCATTGGGTGCTGACAGAAATCAAACACTTAAAGCATTCCAAGAAGCTGAAGCTTATGACGGACCTTCTATCATATTTGCTTATGCTCCATGTATTGCACACGGTATTGACATGTCTAAGACTCAAACAGAGCAAAAACGTGCAGTTGAAGCAGGATACTTCCCGCTTTATAGATACAATCCTGCTGCAGAAGTACCGTTCAGCTGGGATGCTAAAGAGCCAAAAAGCGCATACCAAGACTTCATTAGAAGTGAAGGAAGATACAAATCACTTCTTAAGACTAATCCGGATGCTGCAGAAGAGCTTTATTCTCAAGCAGAAAAAGACGCTGCACAGAGAATGGAAGTATATAAAGCAGTTGGTGCTCTTCTTAAATAGTAAGAAGAAAGGTATAAATGACGAGGCAAACACAATCTTGTGTTTGCCTCGTTTTTAGTCATATTCACCACTTAGGGCGGATATTTAAAATTTCTTTAACACTTCACAAACCTTCTTACATATGCTATCATGGTAGATGAGGCTAAATGTAATAATTGGGTGAGAGCATGTTTTTGCATTTATCCTGAGTTGAATAAAATAATAGCGAGGAATACATATGAAACCCGAATTTAAGAGTGCATTTTCATTGATGGAATTGATGATAGTGCTGTTGATAGTGGCAATTATAGCTGCAGCAAGCGCACCGATGATAACCAAAAAAATGATGCGAAATTCGGGTACTAATGACAGTCCGTGGGTTTTCACAGGATTAGCAGGCAACAGCATAGCGTATAATCTGGTTGGTAGTAATAATTCCAGTGCTATAATTGGAAGTACTGAAATAAGCGGTTTAGGTACACAACACCCGAGGTTAATAATAGATACTCCTATGCAAAACTTTGATATTCCGGCAATAGTGTTTTCTAATGGTGGTCAATATAAAGCCAGGTTTGCAATTGGGGATGATGATAATACTATTCAAATCGGATCCGCCAACGGTTCAATTGACGCTGGAATTTTGGCAATCGGATTAGATCAAATATTACGTGATACATCTCATAATTCTGTTGTTATAGGTAATAATGCTCAGAATACAGGACATGCTAATGTAATTATAGGAGACAGTGCAGTAGCTGTTGGTACAGGAGATCCTAAAGATGGTTCAATAGCAATCGGTTCATGTGCAGAGGCAACAGGAATTAAAGCGATAGCTATTGGTTCCCCGGATACACAAACAAATGGAGCAAGGGCACTATCAAAATATGCTATAGCAATCGGTTCAGGTGCAGAGGCAGAAGGTGAAAACTCTGTCGCAATCGGTTCACGAGTAAAAGCTTCTGCTGACAATCAAATTGTAATAGGTGGTAATGATAGTACAGTATTTATTCCAGGGAATTTAGTTGTAGGGAAAAAAACATATTTGGGGATTAATAATAGCGGACAAAACTCTTTATGGTTGCGATGTATAAATGGTTATGGAGATATACATGATACTTCTGATCACGGATTAAAATATGATAATCACTCCGAACATGGTCTAGGTGACAAATACACAGAGAGTAATGTCACTAACAGTGAAAATTCAGGTAGCAGTTCTCCCGGAGGTGGACGTACATTCGATCAAGGGACACAGGGAAGAACATTTGGCTCTTCCGACCGACGTTTGAAAAACGTCGGGGAGAAGTACACAGCAGGGTTAGAGCAGCTCAAGAAGCTTGATTTCTTCCATTACACATTCAAAAAAGACGAAGCAAAGAAACCTCAAGTCGGTGTTATAGCGCAAGATTTGCAAAAAGTTTTTCCTGATTCCGTTTGGGCAGGTGAAGACGGGTATTTAAGAATTCGTTGGGATGAAATGTTTTACGCTGTAATAAATGCAGTAAAAGAACTTGATACAAAGGTTGCTGAGCTTGCCAACCAAGTAAAATCATATTTTGACAAGACTCAACAACTTGAACAAACCGTAAATTCACAACAAGAAACTATAAAAGCGCAACAAAAAGCAATTGAGGCACAGCAAAAAGCCATTGATGTTCAACAAAAAACAATCAAAGAGTTGACAAAACGCCTCGAAAAACTTGAAAAATAGCTTTTATATTTACCCATATTCCTTTATTTCGTATCTGTGATTGAATCGATTCCGCCTGTGAATAGTGATAAAATCAGCGAGCCCAAGAGCGCCCACCAAAAATTAGCTATCTCTATCCCCGGAACGAAAAATCCTGCAAGCATAAACAACAAAGCGTTTATCACCAAGCCGAATAATCCCAATGTTAAAAAGTTTATCGGAAGAGCAATAAACTCAACAAGCGGACGGATAAAGATATTAATAAGAGCTATTACAACTGTTACTATAAGAGCACTAACTATACCTGAAACCGATATCCCCGGAAGAATCCATCCGATAAGCATTATTACCAACGCAAATAAAAACCATCTGATAAGTAAATTCATATGTACCTCCTTTTACTGTATTGTAAAAGTTTCTATACAAAAATCATTACCGGATGGTTTAATTTTTTATACCTGCGCTGCTAATAATAAATTAACCGATAACAGGTTGAACAAAAGTTCTTGCAGCCAAGTCTTTATCAAGAATTAACAAAGCTTTTTTGTCATCGCCAATTAGTCTTAAAGTTGCCAAAAGACCTCCGACATTTGCTTCTTCTTCAACTTGTTCTTTAATATACCAATCGAGTAGATGTAATGCAGCTCTGTCTTTTACTTCTTCCGCAACATCCGCAAGGTGATTAATTCTTGAAGTTACATATTGCTCATGTTCAAGAACGTGTTCAAAGATTTCAAGAGGTGTATTACCTTTGACTTCAGGTCTTTCGATTGCTCTTAAGTCAATATTTCCGCCTCTTTCATCCAAGTAGTTAAACATGCCCATACCATGAGCGTGTTCTTCTTGAACCTGAACATCAAACCAATTTACAAAACCTTGCAAATTCCATTCCATAAATTTTACTTTCATAGCCAAATATAAGTACTCAGAATATAATTCCTTGTTGATTTGGTCGTTAAACGCTTCTTCTAACTTCTTATCTATCATAAATTCAGCCTCCTTTCTCTCTGTTATACAATACAAACAAATTTGTTTCAATAAACTACATTAATTTACATTATCATTTTTCCAATATATAATGTTATAAAAGCGTATTTGTGCTTAAGGGAGTATTAAATGTTAAAAAATAAAACAGTTTTAGTAACGGGTGCTGACGGATTTATTGGCTCGCATTTAACGGAAAGATTAGTAAAAGAAGGAGCTAAGGTAAAAGCTCTTTCGCAGTACAACTCTTTTAACAACTGGGGTTGGTTGGAAGATGTTGATTGTAAAAACGAAATAGAAATCCTATGTGGAGATGTAAGGGACAGTGCTTATATGCGCCATATTACAAAGGGTGTGGATACTATTTTCCACCTTGCGGCACTTATTGCTATACCTTATTCATATATAGCACCTGAAAGTTACATTGACACAAACATTAAAGGAACGCTTAACATATGTCAGGCAGCAATAGATAATGATGTTTCAAAAGTAATCGTTACCTCGACGTCAGAAGTGTATGGCACAGCAAAATATGTTCCGATAGATGAAAATCACCCTAAGCAGCCACAATCACCTTATTCTGCAACAAAAATAGGTGCGGACGCTATTGCAAAAAGCTTTTATAATGCATTTGAACTGCCTGTAACCATAGCAAGACCGTTTAATACATACGGTCCAAGACAATCCGCAAGAGCAATTATCCCGACTATTATTACTCAAATCGCATCAGGCAAAAAGGAAATTAAATTGGGAGATTTAACTCCTACAAGAGATTTTAATTATGTAAAAGATACTTGTTCGGGTTTTGTGGCGATTTCAAATTGTGCCAACACAGACGGTCAAGAAATAAATATTGGTTCCAATTACGAAATATCTATGAAAGATACTTTAAATCTGATTAAAGATATTATGAACAGCGATGTAGAGTTTGTAACAGATGAGCAAAGAATTCGACCAAAGAATTCCGAAGTAAACCGTCTGTGGTGTGATAACTCAAAGATTAAAGAGTTAACAGGATTCAAACCGCAATATGACATCAGAAAAGGCTTGGAAGAAACCGTAAGTTGGTTCTCTAATCCGGAAAATTTGAAGAAATATAAGGCAGATATATATAATGTTTAAAACAAAGACAGATATTGATTTTAAAGAAACCGTAAACTTTATAAAAGGAGTATTTAATACGGATGAATACGTGCCGCTTCATCCGCCTTGTTTTGATGAAAAAGAAAAAGAAATGGTTTGTGAATGCATTGATTCTACTTTTGTATCAAGCGTAGGCAAGAATGTCACGGCTTTCGAAGAAAGCATAGCAAAATTTTGCGGAGTAAAAAGAGCTGTGGCTTGTGTTAACGGTACGAATGCTCTGCATTTAGCTCTTAAATTAAATGGTGTAAAAGAAGGCGATAAAGTTATTACGCAGCCTTTGACGTTTATTGCAACCGCTAATGCAATAAAATACTGTAACGCTGAACCGGTGTTTGTTGATGTAGACAAAGATACAATGGGACTTAGTCCTAAAAAGCTTAATGATTATTTAAAAGAACATCAGGATATTAAGGCAGTTGTTCCTATGCATACATTCGGCCATCCGTGCAGAATTGACGAAATAAAAACCGTTTGTGATAAATACGGTGTTGCTCTTGTTGAAGACTGTGCAGAAAGTTTAGGCAGTTTTTATAAAGGTAAGCATACCGGCAATTGGGCAGAGGGCTCTGCGATAAGTTTTAACGGAAATAAAATTATTACAACCGGTGGCGGCGGTATGCTTTTATTTAATGATGAAAAACTTGCGGATTATGCAAAACATCTTACAACTCAGGCTAAAATTCCACACAGATGGGAATTTAGACATTCGGAAAGCGGATATAATTACAGAATGCCTAATCTCAACGCTTCTCTCGGCTTGGCACAATTCTCAAAGTTAGAGCGGTTTTTGGCTAATAAAAGGGAACTTGCCGCTATTTACAGAGAGTTCTTCGGGGAAAGGTTTGTGGATGAACCTGAATTCGCTAAGTCTAATTTTTGGCTTCAAGCTATTTTGTTAGACAACAGAGCACAGCGTGACGAATTTTTAACATATACCAATGATAACGGTGTTATGACCCGTCCTGCTTGGTGTTTGATGAATGAATTAGAGATGTTCAAAAATTGTGAGCATGGAGATTTATCAAATGCAAAATGGATTGAAGAACGTTTGGTTAATATACCTAGCGGTGTAAGAGTTATTTAAGTTTATTTAATGGAATCAGCGTTTCCAAATCTATACCTAGAGCAATAGCAAGATTAACGGCGACAGTTATCGAAGGGTTATATTTTTCACGCTCAATTTTGTTTAAGTATTCAGTAGAAATTTCGGCTTTCTCGGCCAAATATTCTTGAGAAAACCTCTTTCTGGCTCTCTCTGCACGAATATTTGATGCAAATTCCTTTATTATTTGAAACTTGTCCATGTAGCTTATTGTATCAAGACTTTGTATAAAATGTTACGCACAATACTTCATAAAACTTGAATTATCGTTCTTGTTTTATGTATAATATTTATGAAAAGTTGGAGTCAAAAATGGAAATTAAATATTGTAAAAAATGTGTTATGCCTAGTACACGACCAGGTATAAGTTTTGATGAAGAAGGAATTTGTTCTGCTTGTCGTAGTTATGAAAACAGAAAAAATATTGATTGGAAAAAACGTTATAAAGAATTAGAGGCAATTTGCGATAAATACAGAGGCATGAACGGCAAGAATACTTGGGATTGCGCAATTGCGGTATCAGGCGGCAAAGATTCGCATTATCAAGTTGATTTAATGAAGAATAAGCTTGGCATGAATCCTATTTTATTTACTGTAGAAGATAATTTCCCGATGACAAATGCAGGTCTGCATAATATTAAAAATATCTCGGAAGCTTTCGGCTGTGAACTTATAAGCTTAAAACCAAATATAAAAGCTCAGAAAAAACTCATGAGGTATTGTTTTGAAAAATACGGAAAACCGACTTGGTATATTGATAGGCTTATATATACTTATCCGCTTATGATGGCTCTAAAATTTAACACATCGTTGTTGGTATACGGTGAAAACGTAAGCTATGAATACGGAGGTTCTGATGCTTATGATACTTATTCAGCAAGAGGCATTCTAAAAAACGGTGTTGCATGCGATATGAATATGAATGAGCTTATTGACAATGCAGGGGTAAGCGCACAAGACTTGTACTTAACAAATGCATTGAGTGATAATGATTTGGATAAAATCAATCCGATATATTTATCTTATTATATACCTTGGAATAGTTTCGAAAATCTCAAAATAGCAAAAGAAAACGGATTTAAAGATATATCTGATGAATGGAGGAGAGCTCATCACGTTGAAGATTTCGACCAAATAGATTCCAGAGCATACCTTGTTCACTCTTGGATGAAATATCCGAAATTCGGTCATCAATTTGCTACGGACTATGCAGCAAGAATGGTACGTTACGGAATGATTTCAAGGGATGAAGCAATAGAACTTGTAAATCGCCATGATGCATTTTTAGACCCGTTATGCGTTCGTGATTTTTGTGAATTCTGCGGATACACAAAAGAAGAATTTTGGGCTGTTGTCGATAAATTCTATAATCCTGACTACTTCAAGAAAAACGAACATGGTAAATGGGTACACAAAAACCCGATAACATCAAACTCTAAAGAGCTCGTTTTAAGCAAATAGGTTACTTTACAAGACTAGATGCTTTAACAAAAGTTTTAGGGGGTAAATGCAAATATTGAACTATTGTTGCGTTTGCCCCTATAAAACTGTCCTTTTCTATGGTAACTCCGCCGGCAAGAACTGCACCTACAGCTATATGGCAGTTGTTTTCAATTCGGCAGTCATGCTCTATTAATGCTTTTGTGTTAATAATACAATTAGAACCTATCTCTACTTCTGCGTTTATTATAGCTCCATGCATAACAATTGTTCCTTCACCGATTCTTGAATGTTTAGAAACATATGCAAGTGGTGAAATTATTGTTGCAAATTTACCGCCTGAGTTTTTTACTTTTTTATAAATATTTTTTCTTAAATCAGCTGATTGCAATTGTCCTATGGTTATTAAAAGCTCATACCCTTTAGCAGCATATTTTGCTATATCTTCATCTGTCCCGATTATTTCATAATTAAGAACTTTTTGCCCGACTTTATCAGGAGAGTCAAGAATACCGACAATGTTATATTCATTAGTTTGTTCTACGACGTCTATGCAGCTTTTGCAGTGTCCGCCGCCGCCAATAAGAATTAAATTTTTCATATTCGAATTATATCATAAATTTTATGGTAAAATAAGCGTATGGGTGAAGTTTTTATCATAGCAGAAGCAGGAGTAAATCATAACGGTTCTTTAGAGTTAGCAAAAAAACTCGTAGATAAAGCCTGTGAAGCAGGTGTTGATTGCGTTAAATTTCAAACATTTAAGGCTGAAAATCTGGTAAATAAAGATGCTAAAAAAGCTGACTATCAAGTTGACAATACAGGTAATAGTGATAGTCAATTAAATATGTTGAAAAAACTTGAACTCAGTTTTAATGATTTTGTTGAATTAAAAAATTACTGTGACAAAAAAGGTATAATGTTTCTGTCTACTCCGTTTGATTTTGAAAGTATTGAATTTTTGGCACCCCTAATGACGATTTTTAAAGTCCCAAGCGGAGAAATAACCAATTTACCTTACTTAAGAAAAATAAATTCTTATAAAAAAGAAGTTATTTTATCAACCGGCATGGCAACATTAGACGAAATTCAAGATGCACTAAACATATTAAAAGATTGTAAGGTTTCGCTTTTACATTGTACGACAGAGTATCCTTGTCCCTACGATGGGGTTAACATGAATGCAATGATAACAATGAGAGATAAATTCAATTTGCCTTTTGGGTATTCTGATCATACAAAAGGTATAGAAATTCCTGTAATGGCAGTTGCTATGGGTGCGAAAATTATTGAAAAACACTTTACTATTGATAAAAATATGGAAGGCCCTGACCATAAAGCAAGTTTAGAACCGAATGAACTAAAAGAGATGGTTCTATCAATAAGAAATGTAGAAAAAGCTTTCGGAACCGGAATTAAAGAACCGCAAGAAAGTGAAAAAAAGAATATTTCAATAGCTCGAAAGTCAATTGTTGCAAAATGTGATATAAAAAAAGGAGAATTGCTTACAGAAAATAATTTGACTTGTAAGCGTCCTGCAACAGGAATTTCGCCAATGAAATGGGACTCTATTGTAGGTACTGCTGCGCATAGAGATTATAAAGAGGATGATTTGATTTGACTAACAATAAAGCACTAAAATTTTTTATAAATTTGATACCAATTAAAAGTTATCGTAAAAAATTAAGAGAAAAATATTTTCCAGAAGAACCGCAGGATAGTTTATTAACGAAATTACTTGAAACAAACGATTACGGAAAAATATATAATGAAGTAGATTCTTATTATAAGCAAATTATAAACAAATATAAACTAAAAAGTTTTGAAAAAAGTGCTCTTTTAGCTGTACGAGAAGTTATAGTGATAAGTCTATATTTTAAAAAAAAGAGCGGAGGTAAAATCCGTTTCAAAGAGATGTTTGAATACGCATCCGAAACACAATTGGAATTAACAGATTATTCAGATGTCGTTTTTTTTGGTATAGATGACAGATTAGATCAAAGAGAGATTATAAAATCCCTTGGTTACAAAATTACTAAACCAATAGTGAAAAGCAGTAATCATTCTAATATTATTAATGGACTGAAAGTATTATTTTATACTTATAAATCTATTTTTTTGATGAGAAAACTTATTTATTTTAAAGAATTTAGATACAATATCTGTCAGCATTTGTTAAAATTCTATACCTATTATTTTTCGCTCGATTTAAAAAATATAAAAGTTATATTATCCGAATGTACTGCTTATTATGAGTATCCGGCTATAGTTGCAAAAGCGGAAACATGCGGTGTAGATACAATAAAAGTGGAATATTTTATAACAAACGCAAGTACTGTTGATACTACAAGAATTAATGCAAAATATGACTATCCTTTAGATAGTGTACATAAAGAATTTTATAAACAATTTTTCTACAATAAAGATGTTCAATACATAGGAGTTGGCGGAAGATTAAGCAGTGATTTTTTGTATGAATACAAATATAAAACCAAGCCGATAAATAATCCTAAGCAAATCTTATATATTTCAAGTCATGGTCTTTTTGCTCCATTAGATAAATTATATATTGAAAAATTAAAAGAATTTGCGAATAAATACAATATGGAGCTGACTGTTAAATTACATCCAAATGATAAACGCAATCCTCAAGATTGGCTTCCGGATGGGGTTAAAATCTCTAAACTTGCAGACAGGGAAATGTTTAAACTCATATATGAGTCAGATTTTGTGTTTTCAATTTTTTCATCACTTTTGTATCAAGCAAAGTTAATTAATCAAAATTGCTTTGCTTTAGATATTTATGATGCGCCGGAAATGGATATTCTCGGGATTCGTGAAGGTCAAAAAGCTTATTCTGAATATTTAGAAGTTGTAAATTCGGAAGAAATGTTGGATAAATTTATAACCGGCGAAGCGCAAACAACAACGACAGAATATTATATAAAAGAAATAAATCCAAATTTTGGCAGTGTTGCACAAAGTCTAAAGGATTTTATAAATGATAGACTGGATTATCATAAAAAGGTTAAGGACAAGGTTGGTAGTTTGGATTGGTTATTTTCATTAAATATCAATAAAACTGAGGTATAAATGAGAAAAATTTGTGTAGTAACGTCGACGCGAGCAGATTATGGGATTATGTCAAGGTTAATTGACATGATGGAACAAGATAAAGATGTAGAATTACAGTTAGTTGTTACAGGTATGCATTTATCTGAAAAGTTTGGTTCAACGTATGAAGAAATAAACGCTCCGATTGAAAAGAAAGTAGATATACAAATAGAAAAAGAACCTTGTGTTTCACTTGCTTTAGCAATAGAAAAATTTAGTAATGTTTTTGAAGAATTAAAACCTGACTTACTAATGGTTTTAGGTGACAGATACGAAATTTTTGGCGTGGCTCAAGCTGGTATGCTTAATAATATTCCTATTGCGCATATTCATGGGGGGGAAATTACACAGGGTGCTATTGATGATGCAATTCGTCACTCAATCACAAAAATGAGTCATTTGCATTTTACAAGTTGTGAAGAATATAAAAAGCGTGTTATTCAGCTTGGAGAACAGTCGGAAAGAGTTTTCAACGTTGGGTCTTTAGGTGTGGAAAATATTAAAAAAGTCCCGCTTATGTCAAAAGGTGAACTTGAAGAATCAATAAATTTCAAGCTTAAAGACAAAAATCTTTTAGTTACGTTTCATCCTGTTACTTTGGAAGGAAATTCTGCCGAACAGTTTAAAGAACTTTTGTCAGCTCTTAATGAATTATCTGATACGGGTATAATTATAACTGCTCCAAACTCCGATAAGGGTAATGAAGAATTATTTGTACTTATTGAAAACTTTGTTAAAACCCACCAGAATGCAAAATATATTAAATCTTTGGGGATGAAAAGGTATCTTTCAGCAATACACTACGCAGATGCAGTTGTCGGGAATTCATCAAGCGGTATTATAGAGGTTCCTTCTTTCAAAAAACCGACAATTAATATTGGCAATCGCCAATTCGGAAGGATTCAGGCTAAATCAATTATAAACTGCTCACCTCAAAAGGATGACATTTTAAGAGCAATTGCTGAATGTTATCAAAAAGATTTTTCAGATGTTGTTAATCCTTATGAAAAAAATGATACTGCTCAAAATATACTTGAAATAATAAAAACTTTTAAGTTAAATGGTATTATTAATAAAAAATTTAATGATTTAGGAGTAAAATTATGAAAAAATATAAAGAAGATTTCTTAAAAAACTTAATAAAACATAACATTTTGGGACTTAAATCATTGTATACAAAAATACTTGTAGAACGTCACTTTAGACAAATTACAATGGATTTTGCTTCAGCATGTAATGCAAAATGTCCGTTTTGTCCAAGACAATATCAAGGTCATCCATTCCATAATAATGATATTATGTCAGAAGAAGTTTTTGAAACAATATTTAAACAACTAAAAAAACTTCCGAAAGTACGTACATTATCGCTATATGCCTACGGAGAACCGCTTTTGAATAAAAATGCAGGAAAGTTTATTCAAAAATTAAGAACACTAAAAGGTAGAACGCTTATCTTGTCCACAAACACTACAAATATGGACAAATTTACCGATGATTTAATGTTGTTAGATACTATTCAATTTTCTATTGATGGTTGGGATAAAGAATCATATGAAAATACTCGCGTAAATCTAAAATTTGAAGAAACTATAGAAAAACTTAAAAATTTTGATGCCGTAGTAAAAGAAAGACGTGCACAAGGTCTTCCTACTCCGTCAAGACAAATACATTGTTTATATACTAAAAAAACTGATTTAGATGCTTTTGTCAAATGTTGGTCACCATACGTAGATGTAATTAGATTTACTCATTTGGGATATGTTCCATCACCAGATATGAAATTTGCAAATCAAGAAATTATAGATTCTTCATTTGAATATAAAAAGCTTAAAGATGTCAGGGAAAGATGTTCTTACATAATGAAAGGCTTAACTCTTAATGCAGCGGGCAAAGTAACTCTTTGTTGTGATGATTTTGACCAAAAAATGGAGCTGGGTGATTATAGAAATTTAAAAAAAGCATTCAATAATAAAATATCTAAGCAAATAGCAAAAGGGATGATTTTTAATGAACCTAATTATTGTGACAGATGCGTAATCGAGTGGGAAAAACCTACTGAACAAATAGAAGAATACCAGCCAAATATACAAAGGTTAAAACAATACGAAAATGAGAATTTGAAGGTTAGAATATAGGCATTATATGAGTGAAAATAGTTTGATAATCAGAGTTTACGGGGATTCAAGAAGCAAATCCAGATACGGGGATAATTTGCAAATATCCGGAGTATGGTACGAACAACTGAAAACTCTTTTAGAAGAAAGGTTAAACAAAAAAATCTATCTTTGTGATAAATCATTTGGCGGATATACAATAAAGCAAATTAAAAAATTGTACGATAATGATTCTTCATATTGGGCAGATTCAAATGGTATTGTTTTAATATTTTTAGGTATAGTTGATTGTGCTCCGCGGCCTTTGCCGACATGGGCAAGGTTTTTACTGTCTAAGTTGAATAAAAGACTTCGTATGCCGATTGTTAACTTTTTGCACAATCATCGTACAGAAATCCTTAAGATTAAATACTATAATGAAACATCTCTAAAGACTTATAAAAAATATTATACAAAAATGGTAACGCAGGCATGTCAGAATAATGAAGTATTCTGTATAGGAATCGGTCCCGTCGGAGAATCTTTTTTAGCTCGAGCTTACGGATTTAAAAAAGAAGCGGATATTTATGATGATTTTATGAAATCTTTGTCAGAGCAATTTGAAAATTGTCATTTTATTGATTTAACAAGGTTATTGGCTGACAAAATAGAAGAAAATAAAAATACTGATGAAGAAATTTTTATTGGCGACGGTCATCATTTTACGGAATTGGGAAACAAATATATTGCAGAAATAGTTTATGACCATATAATAAATGCTAACGCCATAAGAATTCCGTCAAGAAATGCGGGGATAGAAGCTTGATATTATTGAGTTTCGTCCATATAGAAAAAGCGGCATAAGGCAGGTAATAATGACAAAAAGTAAAAACACAATTTTATATAATAAGACTATTCGATACGCTCTTGAAAAAATGGTCAATATGAGTTCAAGAGAGGTTTTGATTCTATTTGTTGTTGACACAAATGCAAAAATAGTCGGTTCAATTACGGATGGTGATATAAGGCGTGGTTTATTAAAAGGGGCAACTTTGGACAGTTCGGTTACAGAAGTCATGAAAAAAGACTTTAAGTACATAAAAAACTTTGAAGATTATCAAAAAATAAATGAATATAAAAATGCTAACCTGAAAATAGTTCCGCAAGTTGATGATGATTTCAGATTAATAGAATTCATTGATTTGACGAAATTAAAGGCTGTTATACCTGTAGATGCAGTTATCATGGCAGGAGGTAAGGGTGTAAGATTAAAACCATATACAAATGATACCCCAAAACCTATGCTTGAACTTGCAGGTAAGCCAATAATTGCTCATAATGTTGACAGGCTGCTTTCTTTCGGAATTAAAAATATTTATATTTCTGTTAATCATATGAAAGATCAGATAATAAATTATTTTAGCGAAAACTACAAGAATGTTAATATAAAATTTATTGAAGAAACATCCCCTTTAGGAACAATAGGTTCATTAACTTTGGTTAATGATTGGCAAAATAATGATATTTTGGTTATGAATGCGGATGTCCTTACAAATATTGATTTCTATGACTTTTTTGTTAATTACAAAAACTACAAAGATAGTATGTCAATAGCGACTTTTAATATAAGAATAAATATACCATATGGAATTTTGGATACTACTGATAAGAAAATCAATTCTCTTATTGAAAAGCCTTCTTTTACATATTATTCAAATGCGGGAATTTATTTATTAAATAAAGATGTGCTGAAATTCATTCCTAAAAATAGAAAATTTGATTCCACAGAACTAATGGAAAAACTTATAGAAGAGAATAAAAAAGTCAGTCATTTTCCTATAAGAGGCTATTGGCTTGATATCGGCAATGCACAAAATTATGCTAAAGCACAGGATGACATAAGGTTTATTAAGTTTTAAAAATTTATATTAAGAAACAGAGTTCTTCTAATTTTCTTTTTGTTACAATTTTATGCTAAATTTTTAATTTTATCATGTCGTTAATTTTAGCAAATAAGTTAGCAGCATTATACCTTTGATAACTTAGAAAGATTAACTCAAAGTTTATATTGTCAGTTGTATAAAAGAGAGTTTAGATTAGATGGTGGCGCATAGCAACACAAATGATAAAAATTTGTGTTGCTATTAGCGCGTGTAAATTTTATAAATAAACGTTAATCTTTAAAATGGGGCGTATTTATGAATCAAAAATTAAAAACAAAATTTGGTTTACGGATCAAAGAATTGAGGGTATCAAATAAGTTAACTCAGGAACAACTTGCAGAATTAATCGGAATGGAACGAACAAATTTGACAAGAATTGAAGCAGGTAAACAATTTCCGTCAGCAGAAAATATTGAAAAATTTGCGTCCGTTTTAAATACACAGGTTGATAATTTATTCAACTTCGGACATTTAAAAAAAAGGCAGGAGCTTATTGAAGAAATAATTTATATATTAAAGGCTTTTGATATAGAAAAGGTTCGATTTATTCACAAATCAGTTACCAATTTAAAAAATGTAAAATGATAAAAATTTAAACTTCGAAAGGCAAAAATCATGTCAAATGATATCAAATTATTGAAAAAAAAGACAAAAATTATTAAACTTTTATCAAAGATTCTTCCGATAAAGAGTTTAAGGCATAAATTAAAAGATATAGTATGGCAGAATAAAAGAATTTGGGAATATAAAGAAATTCTCAGAGATTGTAATGTCGGTGAGCATACGTACATCGGAACAAGGACAAAACCTGATCCTCAATACGTGGAGATAGGTAAATATTGTTCTATCGCCAGAGAAGTAAAACTCGGACTGGGTAACCATCCCTCAAATATGTTAACAACACATCCTTTTGCATATTGTTCAGATAAATTCGTACCCTTTTATGTTGATATTCAAACCCCTGAAGATAAAATAATTCCTATAGAAATTTATAAAAAAATCAAAATAGGCAATGATGTTTGGATTGGACAAAGGGCAATAATACTTGACGGAGTAACAATTGGTGATGGTGCTATTATAGGTGCGGGAGCAATAGTTTCCAGAGATATTCCTCCATATGCAATAGCTGTCGGTTCCCCTGCAAGAGTAGTTAAGTACAGATTTCCCGAGGATATTATCAAAGAGCTGTTAACTTTAAGATGGTGGGATTTCCCGGAAGATTTCTTGGTCAATAATATGCCATTTGACAATATTGAAAAATGTATAGAAATTCTTAAAGCTAATGTTAATCTTAGAAAAGGTTAACTATTACTTATATTTTTATAGATTTCATTTAGTTCCGGATAGTGATTATAGAAATATCTTGCTAAAACTTCCATAAGTTCTTTATCTTCCGGATTATCAATATCCAAAACAGCGGTATCCTTCATTTCATATGCGACAGTCCTTCCGTCGAAAAGTTTGCAATGTTTAAGTAAAAAATCAGGTTTATATGCATATATTGAAGCATTCATATCAAATACGGATGGAACTTCTTGTCTGGTTGTAGCTCCCATATATTTGACAGGTTTAAAAAAACCGTCTTCATATTTTTTTACTTGGTTGAAATACGGAGAACGCCTTGATGTAGTTATTGAGAAAGCTAAATCTGCTTTGGGTTCTGCAAGAAGGCAATTTAACACTCCTTCAATATCTGAAACAGCTCTTAATGGAGAAGTTATGTCCAAGTCGATTATAACATCAAAAGGTATGTTCATTTTTTCGTATGTATCACGAATAACATCCACCTTCCCTGCTTTATCTCCTGCAAGTTCTTCGGTTCTTTCTATGTGAGTGAATTTTTCTCCAAAATTTGCTACCTGTTCAACAAGTTCAGTGCTGTCAGTGTTAAGCGCAATATAACAATTGTGTTCCGGATGTTTGTTTTTAAACAATTGATAAGCTGACAGTGTGTAATACGAAATAGGATATTCCAAAAATTTTGAAATGTTTTTGTTTTTTAATCCCTTGGAGCCTTTTCTTCCGCATATTGTGAATAAAATTTTCATGACAGTGCTACCTCTAAACTTCTTATTGCTTCTCGTGGCATATTATAGTGAGTTTTTGAATGATTTTTTATTAAAGAAAGAAAATATTTCATTTCATCAGTATATATGTTTTGACAATTTTTTGTTATATCAAATTTTACTGTTTCATTTTCTGCAAAAACTTCAATTTCTCTTTTTGTTTCTCTGCCAAAGTAGTCTAAATGAAGAGAACCTATTATATTTTTGTTTTCAAATGAGTATACTGCAATATCATTTGATGTAATTTCAAGATCTGATTTTTTGCCTGATACACAATTTATTTTTTCAAAATCACCAAAAACCCATTTCAAATAATCAATTTCGTGGATTAGATCAAGTTCAACTCCCCCGCCCATATCGGATTTGGCGCTGTAGCAATTTCTGTAATCTCCGGATTTACGCCAATTTGGCAAATAGGAAGAACAGATTGCTCTAAAAGAGTAAACCTTATTCTTTTCTACATATTTTTTTAATTCTTGAACCGCTTTGCTGAATCTAAGCGGACAAGCAACATAATTTATACCCTTTGAAAAATTACATTCTTTAGGTTTATCAAAAATAGGTTTTTCAATAAACATATTTTCTGTTTTGTCAGCAAGTTTTGAAATTGCTTCAAAGTGCAGGTTTGTCGGGTTAGTTATAAAAATAATATCATATCCGCACGGGATTTCATCATAAGATGTATAAATGCGATTTAAATCCAAATCGTTTACATTCTTTGTTCTTAATGCATCAATTTCAAAATTGCCTAAAGAGCGAAGATTGTTTAAATGTTTTTGTCCAATTGAACCTAAGCCGACAAATAAAACCTTCATCATGATTTCTATATTGCACTCCAACCGCCGTCTACCATTAAATTTATTCCTGTTATATAACTTGCTCCGTCAGATAACAAAAAGCTAACCGCAGGAGCCATTTCTTCAGGTTTTGCCATACGTTTCATTGGTGAGCGTTTAGAATAATTTTCCACAAAAATTGGATTTTGGTTATCGAAAACACCACCCGGTGATACGCAATTTGCTCTGATTCCCTTATGTCCGACATACGATGCAAGGTATTTTGTAAATTGTATAATGCCTGCTTTTATTGCAGGATATGCCGCAGGAGATGTTCCGCCCGTTCCTTCGTATATTGTAAAGTCGTTTGCACAAACTCCGTAAATAGAACCAAAATTAACAAAAGATGAACCTGATTTCATGTATTTTAATCCCTCTTGGGTGATTGTGATAATAGGATTCAATTGCATATCAACATTTTTTTGCCAAGACTCAAAAACAATATCTTCCAGTTTATTGCCCCAATCTTTTGTTCTCGGATAAGCAGAATTGACAACACCATCTATTCTGCCATATTTTTCATATACTTTTTTAAACAAATTTTTGATTTCATCATTATTGGTTATATCAAGTTTATAAGTTTCGGAATTAATGTCTGCATTAATTACGATTGCGCCATTTTTTTGGACATCCTTAACAATTTCTCTGCCGATTAATCCGCAGCCGCCAAAAACTATTATAACTTTACCTTTTAGCATTGTTTTCTCCTTATGTCCTTGCACTGTCAATAACCTTATCGAAATTAGGGTTATTTATCATTGCTGCAATAATGATTTGTTCATCTTTATTAAATACGTCGAAAGTATTTATATTGTGTTTTTTTATTAATCTGATAAATTTAAATAAAAGATTTATTGAATACATGTTCATTTTTTTTGTTTTAATAAAAAAACGACAAATTTTTAGCCATTCAATATCAAGTTCAGAGTACAACCTTTTGTTACTTGGAGGTTGTCTATGCGGGAATACCAATCCCTCTTCATCGTAGGTTCTTAATCTATCTGCAGATATTCCAAGCAATTCTGCAACCTGATTGACATTGTAAAAAGGTTTATCCTTTTCTATAAGCATTCTTCCCTCCATATCCAATAATAGATTTATTAAAAAATTATGTAAATTGAGCATGTGGCTATTTTTAAACGCGCGCATTGACACAACTAATTAACATAGGTATAATAATACCTATGAAAATAGGAAAAACTTTAATTAATATGTTGAAGAAAATGAATTTTGGGATTTACCACCAAAAAATTATTCATTTAGGGGATTTGTTAACGCCGGTAGATGGCAAAGTGACAGGTACTCAGTATATTATTGCTTCCAGAATAGCCGATATTCAAAATTACAGAAATGGAAAACCGTTTTATTGGGACATGTATTTAAGTGAATGTGTACATGGATACAAATATTCTTTAGACGTAACAAAAAAGTTTCATTTTTTGTTTGAAAATTTAATAAAAAGTATGGATAAAAATGGTTTTTATGATTTGAACAGCCTGGGATTTCTATTTTCAAAAAAGCCACTAATGATAATGCAGGGCACTCACAGACTAGCATGTTTGTGTGAAAGTGCAACTAATACATATGTGCATTGTGAAGCAGATAAGGAAATATGTTATGGCGGTATTGAAGGGTACAATTATTGGTTATCGAAAGGAATTTCATCTAAGAATTTAAAATTCTTGGAGAAAATTTATTATGATGCAATTAGTAAAATTCGTACAGAGCTTACGGGATATGTTGAAGAAAATGAATTTGCTAATGTGGAAGAATGCATAAAAGAATATGGTAGTATAAAAAACACTGAACGTATTTTAATTGATTCCAAGCAATATATAGTATTTAATTTTATTTTAAATAAACAATATTTGTATTTCGAAAAAGGTGTTTTGTACTCAAAATATTGTAAAGAAATTGAAGAAAAACTTAATATGAGAATTAATTCCAATAAATACAAAATAGCTCATTCTGTAACTGAAAGTACTTTGTTAGAATGTAAAATCTTTGAACAATACCAAAATAAACTAAAGAAGCTTATTAAAAATGCAAAATAAAAAAATCGCAATCATACCTGCACGTTCAGGTTCAAAAGGTTTAGTTGATAAAAATGTAAAATTGCTTTGCGGGAAACCTCTCATGGCTTATACTATTGAAGCTGCTAAAGAGAGTAATCTTTTTGATTCGATAATTGTTTCTACAGATAACCTAAAGTATGCAGAGATTGCTGAACAATTCGGAGCAGAAGTGCCGTTCTTAAGAAGTAGTGAAAATTCTTTAGATAAATCAAGTTCTTGGGATGTAGTAAAAGAGGTGATTCTAAAATTAAATACAAGTTATGATACAATAACTTTATTACAGCCAACTTCACCTCTGAGAACGTCAGAAGATATTAAAAATGCAATGATTCTGTTTGAAAATAAAAATGCCGACACGCTTTTTTCTGTTTGTGAAACATCTCATTCTGGTTTTTGGTGTAATACTATAGACAATACTTTAAGTGCAAAGAACTTTATAGACGAAAATTACAGAAAACCCAGGCAAGAACTCCCTGTGACATATGCTGTTAATGGTGCAATATACATTATTAAAGCGAAAATGCTTGACAATATTAATCTTTATGGCGATAAAAGCTATGTTTATATAATGGAACAAAGTCACTCAATTGATATAGATTCCTCTATAGATTTTAAACTGGCTGAGTCTATTCTCAGACAGGAATAAATATTGCTGTCGGGTTATTCTTTGGATTTTGCGTGATATTATCGCTTGCGGCAGTACCGTTTCCGAGAGTTACTTCTACATGGCCGTATTTTTGGCTGTAACCGGCTACTCCTTTTCCATATACAAGAATGCAACCGGCAGGAAGTTTTTTTACATCGATATCGGAAGCGTCTATTTGTTTAAAATTATTATTTCGGCTTAAAATCTTAATGCAATCATGTGCATCACCATTTTTGTATTGTCCTAATCCGCAAGCCTGTATTCCGTTTTTTACGTATTTCGCACATTGATTTATCCATTTGCCTGCAATATTGTTGTTCATATATGTTGCCAGTCGTTCACCTTTCTCGGCATCATACCCATATTCACTCAAATCAATGTTATCAGAGTTCATTATAATCGATGGTTTCGTGGTTTTGGTAAATGAATCACCGATGCTGCGGCTATGACTAAATCCGGAATTATTTGTACTAAAATTTGATGTGTCAAAATTATTAAAATTTAAAAAGGGAGACATAAATGAAAAATTCTGTCTTGTAAAACATCCAAAAGGATTAAACCCTCCAAATGTAAATGCCTGGGGAGTAAATATAGTAAGCGGGGTAAATATTGGTGGCGGAGTAAATGCAGCAGGTGGATGAAAAAACGGATTCATGCTGCAGCATCCAAAGGCGTTAAAACACGGCAAAGGCGGACCAAAGAACGAATTAAGTCCGTGCAAAAAACCTGTTTGAAATGAATGTTTTATATCTGTCATGAAAATAATTATCCTCATGTATAAAAAGTTTGTTAAAAAAAAATAATTGTCTTGTTTCATATGCAAGTTTACAAAATTTTACAATTGTATTAAAAAACAGGCTGTAATTAAAATAGTTGTTGACATATATCCTTGTTCGTCATACACTTAACCATGCCGAAGTATAGGGCTGTGGTATGCCTTGCTCGGAGTAGTAGTAAATAAAAGGGCAAAAAAGAGGTGTAAATAAATAAAAGCAGTTGCTTTTAGCTAAAATATTTAACCCGCCCCAGGAGGACAAAATGCCAAAACTAAAAACACACCGTGCGGCAGCTAAAAGATACAAAGTTACCGGAACGGGCAAAATTACAAGAAGACATGCAGGTATCGGTCACCTTCTTCAACACAAGTCAGAATCCAGAAAACGTAAGATTTTCAGCGATGTAGTTATCTCTGAAACTCATGAAAAGCTGGTTTCTAAAGAGTTACCTTACAAAAAATATGCAAGATAGGAGTGTTGAAAGATGAGAATTAGACGTGGAAATGTATGTCGTAACAGACACAAAAAAATATTAAAGCTCGCAAAAGGCTTTAAGGGCGCAAGAAGCAGAATATTTAAAGTTGCTAACATTGCTGTAATGAAAGCACTTAAATATGCTTACAGAGACAGACGTGCTACAAAACGCAATATGCGTCGTTTATGGATTGTTAGAATCAATGCAGCAGTTAGAGAACAAGGAATGAGCTACTCAAGATTTGTTAATGCTTGCAAAAAAGCTAACATTCTTGTAAACAGAAAAATGCTTGCAGACCTTGCTGTAAACGATAAAGAAGCTTTTGCTCTTGTTGTTGAAGCAGCTAAAGCGGCTTTATAATTTTATAGGTCAAAAACTAAGAATCCTGCTCTTTATGAGCAGGATTCTTTTTAATATAAAAAAGGAGAAAAAAGAGAATTTACATTTCCATTACAAAGTTTTGACCGGTAGTATTCTCTGCTGCTTCTTGGCTAAGAGCTTGACGGGAAAAGAACATCTGTTTCGCAAAGCTTTGTATTTCTGTATTATACATTTGTTCATCAAAAACGTTTTCATATTTATTTAGATAATCGGTAAGAGGATTAATGGCATCTTTAAGCAAATCCATTGCAGTATCTGCAAATTGCTGTAGTACTCTTTCTCCTACACCCAGTTCGGCAAGTTTTTCGGATAATGTTAAAGTCAGAAAACCACTCGATTTAACTGCTTCTTCGGCTTTAGCAATTTCTCTTTGTTCCATTGCTTCTTTGCCGTTTTCGGCAGCAGTATATGACTTACTTGTATAAGTTTGATATTCTTGTAAAAATGTGTTTAAATTGAACGATTGAGCCATTTCTTGATCCCTATTTCCTGTATTAATGTTATCGGCACTTTTTTCCAAAACTTTAGAGTTTTTAAAAAAATATTTACAATTCGTTACAAATAATGTTAAAATTAGACTGTTATGCTAAAAAAGGGTTTAATTTTTTTAATAAATTGCTATCAAAAAATATCAAAACTAACACCTGCAAGGTGCAGATTTTATCCTACTTGTTCAGAATATACAAAAGAAGCAATTATAAAATATGGAGTAATTAAAGGCTGTTGGCTAGGTATTAAAAGGATTTGCAGATGTCATCCGCTAAATGAAGGCGGCTATGATCCATTGCCGGAGGAAAATAATGGCTGATAATATAATAATTTTTTCGGGAAAACAATATTCAGGAAAGGATACTGCCGCAAAGATTCTTATGGAAGCAATGCCTGAATACAGGCGGTGTGCGATGGGTGATATCATAAAAATAGAATACGGAAAACGGAATAATGTAAGTTATGAAGAAATAGAAGCAAACAAACCAAAATACAGGCAAGGATTAATAGATTTAGGAAATTGGGGAAGAGAGCAAAGTCCTGATTATTGGTTAGATAAAATAGTTTCTCAAGAAGGTAGCATTGTTGTAACGGATGTTCGCATCAAACATGAATACGAAATATTCAAATCAGCAGGGGCGATTTCCATAAGAGTTGAAACATCCAGAGAAAACAGAGAGCTTAGGGGCGGTAAATTAATCGGAGAAGATGATGTCACTGAAGTTGATCTGGATAATATTCAAGACTGGGATTATATAATCGACAATAACAAGGATTATGAAGCATTGCGAAAATCTGTGTTAAAAATTGTTGAACAATTGAGTTAAGCAGCACTATTTAATCCCTCCTCTTTGTTTTTGGGAAATATAAATCTGTTTACAGTACTGCCAATTAAACTCAACAGAGTACTTGCAGCACTACCTATTGCCATACCTTTTCCGCCTGAGAATAGCATTGCCGTGAGTGCAGTGCTGACACCGAGACCTGCTACAACAGGAAATACTCCGGTAATAGTTCGGGATATTCTATCTTCTTTTGAATGAGCTGTTCCGACAGCAACTCCTCCTGCACCAAGGAAGAATAGTGCGGATACAACGTCAGTCGGTGCACTTCCCAAAACTAAATCTCGTTTCTTATCAAAATATTCCACGCATTCACTATTATTTGCACCTCTGAGTTTTTTCCCTGTTTTTAAAATTTGTTTTTCTAAAACAGATTTTTCTTCTTCTTTAAGGTGCGGTGCGATAATATCAAAAAGTTCATTATAAGCACCTTTAGCTGTTTTCCCGTCTCCAATGAGCTTAGCTGTTGCGGTTTTCCCTTCTGCTTCTAAAGCATTCCTGCTTGACATTAAAGCTTCTTCTGCCCAAAAAGTAAAACTGCCTTTAGCGTGTTCCAGTTTATTGGCAGCACCTTTTCCTTCTCTAAAATCAAAGCCTTTTGTGTAAGATTTTATTTTGCTGATAACATCTTTTTCTAAATTTGTCATCAGATTTTCTTGGTTTGCCAAGCGTTTTCCGACTTCTTCCGAGCCAAAGTACATTCTTAAATTTCGGATTTCTTCTAATTTTCTGTCTAAAAGTCGGATTTCTTCCGAACTTAATTTATCTCTGTGCAAATTTATTAAATTTTCCAATTCATTCATTTTTGATTCAGCGTTTGAGTATTTGCTGAAAACAGTACGCTTGCTTATTTTATCAAAACCTTTTGTAATTGCCTGATGCGGTTTTTTCAAAAAGCTAAATTTATCGCATAAATATTTGAAGCCGGTATCTTTTGCTGAGTTTGCGTTATTCATTATTTGTATAACGTTATTTATGTATTCGGTACCTTTTTGTTTTAATTTATTTAATTTACCTTTAAGCGATTTATCTAATTTTGCGTTATCTCCCGCTTTTGTGGAAGTTTCTTTTAACCTTTTCATCATGGCAGAAGAGAATTTAGGGTTGAACAGAGCGACAAAAGCGCTTAAAACTAATACTGTACTACCTACCCTTATAGCAGTTTTATGAGATTTTTTAGTTTCTTCATCTTTTGATTCCGGAACAAACGTGTCAACCGTTTTTGTTACCAAATTTTCTACTTGATCAATTGGTTTGGTAATAAATGCAGTACTGTCTTTCGCAAGCGAATTTTGTGCTGCAAAACGCATATTATAATTATTTGTATTGTTAATATAAGTCATTATCCACCTACAAAAATATAACCTGCTACATGAATATAAAGTATATTCTCTGACAAAAATTGCTATTTAAAATCATAATGTAAAGTTTTGTAACATGGCGCATTCAAAAAAGGCAATTTTGAGAAACAAAAATACTTCATGTATTTAAGGGTTAGTTAATTTAATAAGGTAATTGAAAGGCAGGTTACACTATGAATAGTTATTCTGTTAACGGAATAAACGGGTTTGGTAATTATATTAATGATCCGTATTTTCTTGCAGCATTGCAAAGCTACAATCCTAATTTTAGAGGTGCTCAAGCTGAACAGGAAGCACAATTGCAAGCAATGCAGTATTCTCAAGCAGCAGCAAATTCTCAGCAAGCAGCAACAACAGAAGGCATTCAGCAAGCTGAAACAATTCCTGCTCTTTATGCATTGAATAATGGAACAGCAGAAGAAAGCAATGGTATATCAGCCGGAAATTTAATTGTAGGTGGTGCGCTTTTAGCGGCAACAATTGGCGGATATATTTATACTAAAGGTAAAGGCAAAGGAAACTTTATTGAAGGATTGAAAAATATTTGGAACGGTATCAAAGGTAGTTCAACTAAAACCTTAAAAGGAAATAAACCGGCTTCTACCACTATTGTTGCAAGAAGAGTCAACGGAAAAAATATTTATACTATTCCGAATAAAACAGAAACAATAACTAAAAATATTGAAAATTATGCAAGGAAAAACGGCATAAATCTTGGTTTTGGTAAAACCAATTTTAATTCAGAGTTATCAAAAATAACTGAAGCAGAATTTGATTATTTGCTCGGAAATGTTGGTTATACAGTAAAAATTAAAGATGGCAATTTTGAAATTTTTGATGGCGCAGGTAAAGCGTTAAGAGAAATTTGGGAAAAAGATTCAGATAAAACTGCTGTTCTTGCAGAGATTACTGAAAGGGTCGGCAAAATTCAGTCAGGTGTTGTTAAAGGTAATTATAGTGCATTTAAAGGACTAAGAAATATTGAATATTCAAATGCTATAGGTGATGATATTATATCAGTATCAAGAAATACTTTGAACAAAACCGGACAAGCCGGCGAAAAGAATATTACTGAATTAACAACTCTTAAACGCTTTGACGAAAATTCAGACGAAGTTCAAGCTTATTTTAAAAATAATGCAGGTACGGAGGAAAAATATACTGCAAAAAGTATAAGAAGAGGTAAATTGCCTGAAGGGTTGACTCCTTGTGAATTTGATACAAAAATCGGTCACAATACTTTCTACTTTGACAAAGGTAAAGTTGTTGGTGTGAAAATCGGCGACAGATACTATAAAGACGGTTCTATAATAGCAGATGCAGAAATAAACCGTAATAAAGAGAAAATCGAAAAATTGATTAAGCAAGTTTATGTTGATAAAACATTAATACCAAATGGTTTAACATTCTGCTAAATAATAATACTGTTTTCTCAATTCTTAAGCCCCAATATTTTGGGGCTTTTAATTTTGGGGTATAATTTTAACAAATGAAGAAAATTTGGAATTTGTTACTGGATTTAGTTTATAAAAAGAAATGCTATTTTTGCGGGAAGTCAAAGTATTCTGTAAAAATGTGTCCTGATTGTTTTGCAAAATTGTCTTATAATGAAGTACATGTAAATCGTATAATTGACGGTGTGAATGTTTATGCTTGTGCAGTGTATGAAAAAACGTTGCAAAAACTTATACGTGGTCTTAAATATCATAAGCAAAAAGAATTAGCTTATTATCTGGCAAAGTTTATGCATGAGTATTTTATTCAAATTGGTACACATACTTCATTTCAGGTTATACCGGTTCCGCAGCACAAAAATAGGTTGAAAAAACGTAAATATAATCATATGGAACTTGTTGCCGAAGAGTTTTGTAAATTATCAGGATTCCAGCCTAATTATGACCTGTTAAAAAGAATAAAAGATACAAAACCTCAGTACAAGTTAAACCGACAGCAGCGATTGAAAAATCTGGAAAATGCATTTTCTGTCAAAAAAGAAAAAGATTTATTTATGCCCGTATTGGTTATAGATGATATATGTACAACAGGGACAACAATGGAAGAAATAATAAAAACATTAAAACAAGCCGGAATAAAAGAGATAGTTTGTTTCACGGCTTCCATTCCATAGGCTAATATGTTATTATATATATAAGCATTTGAATAAAAGGAGAGTTTATATGAAACACGGGTTTACTTTGGCGGAAATTCTTATAACACTGGGAATTATAGGTGTAGTGGCAGCTTTAACAGCGCCGTCTTTGGTGCAAAATTCAGGTTCTGCACAAGTTGGGCCAAAACTTGCAAAATTTTCATCTTCTTTTGAAGTAGCAAATGAAAAAATGCTTCTTGATACAGGTGCGTCAAGAGTTAAACCAATAGAAGGTCAAAACAATGCTGAAAAAGAAAAAGCATATATAAAGCAGCTTTCAAATTTCATGAGAATAACTCCAAGAACTGATGTATCATCCCGTTCTTTAACAAATTATGATGGTTCAAAAAATGATTTTAATAAAGGCGGTTCATCCTTCTACACAAATGACGGAGGATGGGCGTTTATTTCTTTTGATGAAGGAACAGAAAACCTTTCAACCCCTGTCCATCTCCAAAATATTGGTACAGTTTATTATGATATTAACGGAATATCAGCTCCTAATGCATTAGGCAAAGATGTATTTATATATAATCTTTATAATGATGGTCATCTGGAACCAAATGGAGTAAGTGGCGAATGGAATGGGAAGTGTGATAAAGACGGTGTAACTGACAACGGTATGACTTGCTGCGGTTCAATTTATGAAAATAATCTTAAGGTTATATATCAATAGGTAATTTGGTATGTTTTTCAAGAAAGATAAGACAAATATGGAACAAGAGATTATTGAGCAGAAGAAAATTGTTCCTTACATATTGATGAAATATATTAATCCTAAAACAGGTGAAATAAAGATAAACTTGCCGCAAAATGTCAGAAAAATCATTCTTGTTGCAAGCGGGTCTTCGTATCATTGTGCACGTTTTGCAGTAGACTTGCTTGAAAAATTTTCAGGGATAGAATCTCGAGCAATATATTCAAGCGAATTTTTGTTGAAGAGTGTTATTCCAAAGGATGAAAATACTCTATATATTTTCATAACGCAGTCAGGTGAAACGAGTGATACAATTAAATGTGTTGAAAAAGTAAAACAAAATTCAAATCTTGAAACATTGTGTATAACTAATAATGAACAATCAACAATATGGCAGCTCTGTGATTATAAAGTAGCATGTTTTGCAGGAAAAGAAAACGGAATCGCTGCGACAAAATCGTTTACATCTCAAATGCTATGTTTAATATTAATTTCTTTAAAATTGGTGGAGAATGTTCATGGAGTAGAATCTACAAAAAACTACAAAGAATCTTTAATTCATCTTCCAATAATAATAGAAAAAGCCTTGGCAAAAAGAGCTGAAATAACAAAATTAGCAAGAAAACTTGCAAAAGAAAAAAACATAATTATTGCTGCAGACGGAATATCATATTCGCTGGCAAAAGAAGCTGCTTTAAAAACCAAAGAAACTTCTTACAAAAATATAAGTGCTGCTATTTTAGGCGAATTTATGCATGGGCATGTCGCTATACTTAACAATAAGTCTACTTTAATATACATTGCGGTGAGTGAAATTTCAGAACGCTCTGTTCAAAATATCAGCAAAATTATGAATGATTACAGACCAAACCTTGTGATAATAGGAAAATCTTCCGAAGAAATAAAACCAAATTACCATATTACTGTTGAATGTGAAAATGAAATTCAGCAAATGTTTGCAAATGTTCTTATATGCCAGCAACTCGCTTTAGAAATTGCGTTAAAGTTACATCGCAACGTTGACCACCCGCGAGGCCTTCAAAAAGTTGTTGTCGATTCTTTCAAATAATACTATTGTTCAACAAATTCTTTTTTCTGGTAACGTGCTGCTTTTGCATTGATTGCATAGCATGTTGAACACAGTTTTTGTGACAACATAAACATGTTTCGCTGAATAGCTGCAACGTCATTCATAGCATCCAACATTTTATTCGGGTCAACCATTGATGTCATTGCATCATGGTTGTCGACTTTTTCGTCTGCATATTTTTTGACAAGCAACTTGTCAATGTAATCTCTTGCTCCGACTGCCATTTTAAGTGTTCCTAATTTTCTGTTTTCCCTATATATAGATAAAAACTTTTTTTACAGAAAAATTGCCATTTGGTTAACATTTTGTTACAAACCAAACTAATGCACTAAAATACATATTTTAGTGTATATATGATAAAATTATTTTATTAAGGGAGAATAACTAATTTATGGACAAACTAAACTTTTTAACGGCAGGAGTTCCTTTACGGGCAAAGGGATATGATGACGGTTTTCAAGTATTAAATAATATGGGATTGGACGGAATGGAGCTTGAATTTGTTCGCGGTGTAAGAATCAGCGACAAAAGCCGTGTTGCAGTCAGTTCTTCGAATAAAGTTATCACTGCGCATGCACCTTTTTACGTTAACTTGAATTCAAGAGAAGAAGATAAAGTTGAGGCCAGTATTCAAAGAATTATTGAAACAGCCCAAACAACAAACGAATTAGGCGGTTTTAGCATAACATTCCATGCAGGGTTTTATCTCGGAATGGATTCTGAATTAGTATACAAAAAAATTTCGGAAGGAATCAATATTATTACTAAGGAACTTTCTAATGTGAATAATAAGATTTGGATAAGACCTGAAACAACAGGCAAGGCTACTCAATGGGGTGATTTGGAAGAGATTATACGACTTTCCAAAGAATACGAAACAGTTCTTCCATGTGTAGATTTCTCTCACTTGCACGCCCGATACAACGGAATTTCAAATACGTATGACGAATTTGCGGCTATTTTTGATAAAATCGGAAATGAACTCGGACAAGTCGCTTTGGATAACTTTCACGCACACATTGCAGGGATTGAATATGGCGCAAAAGGTGAAAAAAAACACTTAAATTTGGAAGAATCGGATATGAATTATAAAGATTTGCTTAAAGCATTCAAAAATTTTGGCATAAAAGGTGCTATTGTTTGCGAAAGTCCTAATATCGAAGAAGATACCAAATTAATGCGGGAATATTATCTAAGTTTATAATCTAAATATTGTATGCAATAAATCTGCAGAGTTCTATCAATTTTTCCGGAAAAATTCCGATAATCATAATTACAAAAACAGATGTAACCAATACGAATTTTTGAGAAAAATTTGGGACTAAAGATATAACATCAGTATTTTTATCATATTCATCAAACATTGGTAACAGAATTTTTAAATAATAATATAGTGCTACTACAGTAAGAATTAACAGAATCAATAAGAATGGTGTAAAAATTAATCCTGAGCTTGCAATAGCTGTGAATAAATATATTTTTGCAATAAAACCTGATGTGACCGGAATTCCGGCCAGTGCTAAAATACAAACCGTGTAAGCACCAACAAGTCCGTGATTTTTGTGGAATATACCTTGAAAAGCTTCTATATTCATAGAATTTTTATCACCATACATGTTGAGGAAGGTAAACGCACCTATGTTCATAAAAACATAGCATATAAGATAAAAAATTACGGTTGAAAGATTATATACAGATACTAAACTTGCCGCAAGTAAAGCATATGACGCATTTGCAGATGCTGAACAAGCCAAAATGACCTTAACATTGTTTTCTCTTATTGCATATGTGTTTGCCCACAATGCAGTAACCAAGCTTAATATTGCTAGGGCAAAGGTTAACTCAAAGCTTGAACTTAAAGGAAACACAATAAGTCTGCAAACAATCCCAAAAATTGCCAATTTAGGTATTGTTGACAAAAATGCTAATACGGAAGTTTCACATCCTTTATAAACATCCAAAATCCAATTTGCAAAAGGGAAAACAGCTAATTTAGAAATCAGGCCTAAAACGATCATTATAGCTGATATAGAATACATTAAAGGAACATCATTTCCTGCTGTCATTTCGTATATGTCAGAAAAGTTAAGAAAACCTGTTATGCCGTATAAATAAGAAACCCCAAAAAGGAAGAAACCGCTTGATATTGCTGATGTAATAAGATATTTAAAACTGGCTTCTTTAGAGTGATAACCCTTAGCTGCTGCAATAAGAAAGTAGGTAGCAAAACTCATTATTTCAATAGAAACAAAAAGGGTTATAAAATCATTTGCGCTGACAATATTAATTGCTCCAAATATTGCAGAAAGCAGGATGGCTTGGTACGTAAAAGCATTTTTTTTTATCGAACGGCAAAGGTTTTTGCTTATAATTGCAATTAAAAACCCGCACGACAAGATGATAAAATCAAAAAGTAGTGTGTAGCTGTCTGACATAAAAGCTCTGTTTAGTGTGTAATACTGCGGTTCTGTTTGTACAGTTGACAATGCTGTTATAGAAGCAGAAATCCCTAAAATCGATATAAATCTGGCGTATTTATATGCTCTTGGAGAAAATATTATTGAACACATCAGCAAAATGATTATAAATATCCCAAGAACTGTTTGCGGTAATAATACATTAAAAATATCGTTTAACATTTAGCCCCCGATAAGTAATTCCAACAACGAATTCGGAAACAGTCCGAAAATAATTAAACCTGATAATACGGCTCCCAGCACAATAAATTCATGAACTGAAATGTCATTAATCTTTTCATATTCCTCCTTTAGTTCTCCCAAAAATCCTTTGTGTAAGAACTTTAACATATAACATGAGCTCAATACCAAAACAGGTAAAGAGGCGACCGCAATATATTTTAATATAACAGCAAAAGAAGAATTGATTGCTGCTATCACCGTTAAAATTTCACTTATGAACGGAGCAAATAAAGGAACACCAATAGAAGCCATAACAATAACTACTGCAAAACCATATAATCTTGGCATTGCTTTGGCTACGCCAGATAAGGTGTTAATGTTTCTATCTTTGAACCTTAAATAAATAATCCCTGCAATCATGAATAATCCGCAAGTAACTAAACCATGAGATACCATATGAAATACTGAAGCAGCTTTCCCTATTGTATTTAAAGCGCATAAACCCAAAAGAACAAACCCCATGTTTGATATGCTGGAATAGGCTATTATTCTTTTTATATCTGTTTGCGCATATGTTACAAACGCTATGTATATAATGTTAATAAGAGCAAATATAGCTAAAACTGGAGCTATATTATGAAATGCTTCCGGCAGTATTTGGTAATTAAAGCGATAAATCCCGTAACCTCCTGTCTTTAACAAAATTCCGGCAAGAATCATGCTGACAGGAGTAACAGCGTTGGTGTGGGCATCAGGCAGCCAAGTATGCAGAGGTACTATCGGAAGTTTTACGCCAAAGCCTATTAAAAGACAGATGGTAACTATAAACTGTATTATATGAGGAATGCCGGAACTTGTGACATTATCAAAACTTGCAGATAAAATTCCGTTAGCTGTATAGTTGTAATAATATAGAAGCAATATTCCGAGAAGCATAAACATGCTTCCTAAAAACGTAAACAGAATAAATTTAATTGCAGATTTTTTAGCTTCATCTTCTTGCTCAGGCGAGATTAGGGTTGTATATTTCCCTCCTATTAAGAAATATGCGGGAATCATTTCTAACTCCCAGAACAAGAAAAACAGAAACATGTCTGAAGAGGTAAAAATTCCCAATATTGCTGACATTAAGAGTAAAAGCATTGAATAATAGAATTTGTGATTTTTTCTTATATTAAATTTGCTTGTAATTGCCGCAAGCATAAATACAAATGATGTTAGTGTGCATAATATCATTGAAACGGAATCTATTTTAAATGCAAATTTAATTCCTAGTGATTGCACCCAATCCATTCCAAAGAAATGTATTTCGCTGATGTAAGGTGTTTGTGTTTTGAAAAAGGCTAACATTAATATTGAATATAAGAAATGAAATACACAAAAGCTTTTTGTAAACCGCCTTATGACAATTTCATTTGAAGAAAATATTGGTGATATCAAAATCATAGATACAACCAAAGGTATAAATATTAAAAACGGAACTGACAAAATTATATCCATACTTCTCCTTTAACTAATCTGGCCGATAATTATCATATATCCCAGAATTATTAATGTTATTATAATTGTAACAAAGACAAATGCATATGCGTTGTAGGTTTGTATATTTCCTGTTTGCAAGATCATATACTGTTTTGATAATGTTTTTGAGATTTCAGCAGTTTTTTCCACAGATTTTAGCATTATATTGTTTTCTAACCAACCCAAAATATTTACGCCAAACTTAATAATTTTGGTCAAAAACGTGTACACATAAATGAGATTTTTATCTAGATATGCAGCACATTCTGATATGTATGAATAAATATCAGGAACAAATTTTCCGTATATTAATTCCAAATATTTTCTTTCGGAATTTATTTTATGTAGAATATTTAATTTGTAAAGTACATAAGCTGTAAAACTGCCAAGTATTGCCATTACCAAAAGCAAATTAATTTCAAAATGATTTTTATTTAAAATTGTGTATAGAAAAATATTTAAAGTTAAAAGCCCAAAAATTGAAATAGTTTTGATAAAATCTGTTTCCTTTGTCAGATGCGAATTTTTATATATTAAAAGAACAAATTTTATAATATAAAAAGCGCCTATAAATGATATGACTATCAATAAACTTTGGAATATACAGTTATTTGAGAATATACCAAATAAAATTTCCTTGGCACAAAATCCTGATAACAAGATACCGGCAAGGCTTAATGCTCCTATAATCATAAGAATTAGATTTGCGTGTGACAGATTTTTGTTTTTATCCGGTATTACCATAAACAGCATAGATTTTGTAAAAGCATGCGCTGCTAAAAATATCAAAGCCGGCATGATATTAGATGTTCCAATAATAGCAAACATTAAACCGATATTAGCTGATGTCGAATATGCAAGAGTCTTTTTGGGATGTGTTTCCAAAAGAGCAAAAATTGAACACAACAATGCTGTCGAGAATCCAATAATAGATATAATAGCCAAAAAGACATTATTAAGCAGCGGCATTAATCGTATTATCAAGTAAACTCCTGATATGACCATTGTCGCGGAATGCAAAAGTGCACTTACAGGAATTTTTGCTTCCATAGCATCTTGTAACCAAGTGTGAAACGGAAATTGAGCGGATTTAATAATTGCTGATACTATAAAACACAGCATTATTACTCCAAAAACAGTTTCTGTTGAATAAGCGGAAAGAGTCTGTCCTATTTCACCAATTCTTTGAAGAGGTAGCGTTGTTAAATTTCTTTCCGGAACAAAAGAGTATAATATATGTGAAGATAATAAAACCCCTGCCAGTAAAGCGGTATCTCCAATTCTGTTCATAATAAACATCTTTCGTGCTGAGAGAGTTTTCAAACAGTTATTATACTCAAACCCAACCAATAAATATGAAATTACGCTAACCAACTCCCAAAAAACGTACAATTGAAACAAATTCGGACTAAACAATAGAAAAGCCATTGCAAAATTAAATAAATTCAGCAATGCAAAAAATCTGTATTTTTTGGGCTCTTCTTTCATATAAGAAACAGAATACAGTTGCACAAGAAAGCTTACCAAAAATAGTATTAAGGCTATAATTAAAGAAATTTTATCTATGTGTATTCCAAACAATATTGAAAAATCATTAATCTTTATAAAAGGTAAAGTCCATTCTACCGAATCATTTAAACATCTCAGACCAATGCTGCAAATCAGGGTTCCAAGAAAAGACGAAAATAAAGTTAGTATTACAATAATTTTATTGTTAACGCTTATACCCAAAAATCTTCCGCTCATTATAATAATAAAAACCCAAAGCGGCAGTAGAAGAATTAATGAAATATTATCTAAAATTAAGTTTGACACTTTTTTCCCTTCTTTAGTAAGATTTATAATTCGCTGTATTTTTCAATGTTATCGCTTTCTCTTTTCTGGAACATTAAATAGAACAAATACATGGCCACAGCGAGCTCTACGGCACCTATCCCGGTATAAAACAATGAAATTATGTAACCGTCAAATTTTATATTATCGCAAAATGTTGCAAAAGTAATAAAATTAATATTTATACCCATTAACATAAATTCTATTGAAATTAAAACTTTTATAACATTTTTTACCATTATTGAACCTATAACTCCGGTAATGAATAATATGAGTCCTAAAAATAAATAATGATACATCGTAATTTCCATATTCAGGCCCCTCTTTTTTTAAATAATGTAAACCCTGCAACAATAATTGTTAATAATATTGAAACAAGTTCAAATGCCCATACATAGTTTATAAATATCCCCTTAGCAAATGCGGACATAACTTCAAAAACGTTAACCTGTCTGATTTCTGCTATATTAAAAGTATCAGGAAGCATAACCAGTGAAATCATAACTAGGTAAGTAAATGCCAGAATAAAAATTCCTGAAACCGTTAACAAAATAAACGATCTCGCGGATATTTTTGAAGTTTCTTTTGAATTACTTGTAAACATTATAGAAATACCTATGATAATAGGTACTGCCAAGCCGTATATAGCTGCTTGTATAATTGCATTATACTCCGAGCCAAGTATATAAAAAATAATTGCACCGGCAAAAAACACGATAACCGCAGATAATAATGAATACATAAGGTTTTTTGCAAAAAGAGAAATTGAGCAAAAAACAATGATTAGCAAAGTTGTAATATAAAAAAATACAGGATTATTAATCATCAGCTCCACCTTTGTAATTTAATTGTAAGTCGGACTTATTCTCTGAGGCAAGTTCGTAACTTTTTGTCATTTTTATTGCACCATAAGGACAATAATACATACAGTTTCCGCAAAAAATACATTTTTTTAAATCAAAGCAGTATGATGTTACTGCTTCGTTTTCATCTTTAGAAAAACTAATTGCATTTGAAGGGCAAACACTTTTGCAAATGCCGCATCCGATACATCCTTTAACCACTGGCTTACCTCGAAAACTTTCGTTAGGTTCCCGTTTTTTTTCAGGATACTCAAGCGTTACCGGACGTCTGAACAAGTGCTTGAATACTACCCACATTCCGTCAAGCAAAATAAAGATTCCTTTTAGAGGTTTCATATGACACCTCCTGTAATATATTTGTATATCACCATAAGAAAAAGGTTTAAAATAGATATAGGCAATAGTATTTTCCAAGAAAATTTGAGCAAATCAAAGGAGGCTAAGCGAGGGAATGTTGCTCTAATCCATATCATAACGAAAATTATCAAACCTGCTTTAAAAAATAACCAAAAAGCTTGTTCAAAATATACCGCAATAGAGGCTAAAGAAGTATCTCTAAATATTATGTGACTTAAATATGCACCAAAAGGAGATAAATATCCGCCAAAAAATAGTATTGCTAATAATAAGGAATTTGCAAAAAGCATAGAATATTCACTTAAATAAAATAAAGCAAATCTCATTCCGGAATACTCCGTGTTATAACCGCAAATAAGTTCGCTTTCTGCTTCCGGCAAATCAAACGGGCATCTGTTTAGTTCTGCCAGAATACTTATAAACATAATAATAAGTCCTAATAGGCAAGGAAATCCAAACCATCCCGTAAAGCCGCTTCTTGAATATTGTGCAAGCGTGATTCCGGTAAGGTTCATAGAAGAAGCAAGTACTACAATTGAGAGTATTACGAACGTTATTGGCAATTCATAACTTAAAACCTGTGCAACACTTCTTACAGCACCTACCAATGAATATTTATTATTGCTTGCCCATCCTCCGAGAAAAATGCACAAAACAGGAAATGCCGCAAGAATCAGGTATAAAATTACATTAGTAGAGGTATTTACAAATGTAAATTCTGCGCTGTAAGGAATTAGACCCAGTGCAGTAATAGGCGGTACAAAAACAAGAATAGGAGCTAAGTTAAATAAAAATCTATCTGATTTTTCAGGAGTTATATTTTCTTTGCAAAGAAGTTTAAAAGCATCCGCTAATGTTTGGAGCAGACCCCAATATCCGACTCTGTTTGGTCCTTTTCTCTGTGTAAAAAATCCTAAAAGTTTTCTTTCTGCAAGTACCAGAATAAGAACTACAATTAAAAGTGCAATCACAATTATACAAAACGGAATAATGTAAAAAGTAATATCTCCAAATAATTTAGGAATATTATGTTTAGCTAAAAATTCAATGTAGAGAAAATACAAATAATTCATTATTTGTCTACCTCCGGCAAAATAATGTCCAAGGAACCGGCTATAGCAATTGCATCATTCAAGTAACTTCCCTTTAAAAGTTCTCTGAGAAGATTTACGGAATAATATGATCCTGTTCTCCACTTCAACCTATATGGTCTGTCATCGCCCGTTGAATATATATAGCATGAAGACAAGCCTCTGGGAGCTTCTATCTCGCTATAAAATTCACCCTCCGGCAACTTTAAGTTTAAAGGATTTATTTCGGATTTTTCGAATTTTTCTGCTTTATTTATGTAGTCGATGGCTTCTCTTACAAGTGAAATACTCTCTTTTATTTCCAAAATTCTTGCTTTATATCTGCTCCATGAATCTCCATCACCCATTAAAACAGGATGAACTGAAAAATGTGAGTATAATTCATCATTCATTCTTATATCATAATTTATTCCTGATGAACGCAAATTTACACCTGTTATTGCATAGTTTAGCGCAATATCTTGTTTCAATATACCTTTTTCTTTAGTTCTTTTGATAAAAATAGGATTTTCTGTTATAAGCCGTTCATACTCATTTATTTTTTCTGAAAGTATTTTTAAGATTTCTTCGACATCTTCCAAAAAAACAATATCTTTTCTGACTCCGCCAAAAATGAAATAATTATACATCATTCTTTGGCCTGTGAGTTTTTCAAAATATTTAAGAATCATTTCTCTTTCTCTGAAAGCGTAGAAGAATGGAGAGGTTGCACCTAAATCCATTAAAAAAGCACCAAGCCATAATAAATGAGAGGATATTCTGTTTAACTCTAACAATAGAACTCTTATAAATTTTACTCTGTCAGGAAGAGTTATATTCAACGCTTTTTCTATTGTTCTGCAATATAACTCTGAGTAGAAAAAACCGGCAAGATAATCTATTCTGTCAACAATTGGTAATTGCTGAATATAAGACATCCTTTCAGCCATTTTTTCCATTCCTCTGTGAAGGTACCCTACGTCAGGCTCGCAAGAGAGTATTTTCTCTCCTTCAAGTTCCAGTAAAAGTCTGAGTACACCATGTGTTGACGGATGCTGCGGACCTAAATTTAATTTAAGCTTCGTTATTGTCATTCCAAGCTAACCTCGTGTCATTCTGGATGTAATCTTTCTTTAATGGGTGACCTTCCCAGCTTTCCGGCAGATATAAACGTTTTAAATTTTCATTGCCGATAAATTTTATTCCGAATAAATCAAAAATTTCATTTTCATCTGCAATGGCAGATTTGTATATATCTATTACACTTTCCGCTTCATCTTTGACAATTATGGAAATTAACATATCTTCTTCATCCTGAGAAGAGTATAAATGATATGTAAGCTCAATTCCCTTGTCGTTCTTGTCAACAGCGAGGATATCTTTTAACATATCATAACCATAATTTTGTGATACGAATTTTAAAGTAGTGTGTAAATCATTTTTTATAACTATTTTGTCACCAACTAATTCGCAATCGCCAAAAATATGTTTTAAATCAGCTATGTTCATAGTTTTATCCTCCATTTATTTCTGTTAGTATACCACATGTTTCATGCAAAAAAGAATTATGAGAATCCATAAATTCTTTTCTGGTAAGAATAGATTCTTTTTTGACTCTATTTTGTAATTTTTTTATTGCATCTAAAAGCGCTTCAGGTTTTGGCGGACACATAGGTAAGTAAATGTCTACAGGAATAATTTTGTCTATTCCTTTCACGACGGAATAAGATGTTTCCTGAAACATTCCTCCTCCGCATGTACAAGCACCCATTGCGATAACATACTTAGGTTCTGCCATTTGCTCATACAGTCTTAAAAGAACCGGTGCCATTTTGTGTGTAATAGTTCCTGCACAAATTAATAAATCTGCTTGTCTCGGAGAACCTCTAAAAACTTCAGACCCAAAACGTGCGATATCATTATCTGAAGCAACTGTATGCATCATTTCAATTCCGCAGCAAGAAGTCGCAAAGGTAAGGGGCCATAAAGAATTTGCTCTGGCGTTATTAAGTATGTAATCGACAGAAGTAACTATAATCCCCATTATACCCACCTCAAAAAATTTCTTTTAATTGCAAAAATCAGACCAAACAGAAGAATTGATATAAAAATAAACGCTTCAATTATTGCAAATAAGCCCAAAGCGTTTACAAAAACTGCAAAAGGGTATAGGAAAATTGTTTCTATGTCAAAAACGAGAAACATAATTGCATAGTTAAAATATTTTATATCAAATCGAATCTTGGCGTCAGAAAAAGGTTTTACACCACATTCATATGTTGAAGCTTTTATGGCAGTATCTTTTTTATACTGACACATGAACCCTAAAATAAGCATGGCTACACCAAAAACCAATGATAAAATAACAAATATACATAAACAAACTAATTCTTTCACTGCCAACAAATCCTCTAATTATATTGTACTAGAAAATTTCCTGATATAATATTATATTATGTAATATTAAGATTTGTATGTATATGCGCCAACTGATTAGAATATTTTTAACAATAAATATATTGTGTTTTACAGTAGTATCTTCTTTTGCGACACTTCATGGAACATTAGAGTACACTATTCCTGTTGATTATTCCCAAATTAATTTAGAAGAAACAGATACAAAAGCAAACTTATATTATGATTTGGCAATGAAAAATAAGTCAGGAAATCTTGATGAAAATATTACTTATGCTCTCAATTTATATTCGATTTTGTGCAATAAATCTCCGGACAATATATTCTATGCAATCAGATTGGGAACGCTTTATGATTTGATAGGTAAAGACAGATACGCAAAAGGAAACTATTATCGGGCATTAAGCATTGATGAATCTCGTCCAGAACCGTATTTTTATTTTGGTGAATTCTACTACAAAAGGGCAATGTTTAAAAAGGCTCTTAAAATGTATACAAAAGCATACAATAACGGTTACATTAAACACTATGAAACACTATATAAACTGGGTGATATTTACCAAAAATTCGGTGATACACAACAAGCGCAAAAATATTTTAAATCAGCAGCTAATATACAATCAAATGTAGAATTAGACAAAAAAATAGAAACAGTAAATACGACAGACTGCTCAAATAAGGTTTATTATAAAAGATAATAACGATATTTGTACAAAAAGCAAAAGCGATAATTTATAAAAACTATCGCTAAATTATGTGTGTGTATTATATTATAGATTTTATATTTAAGCTAAGGTATTTAAACGCTTGTTTTCTTCTGTTTTAATAGGTTCATCACCCTTAATCATGCTAAATGTTCTGTATAATTTATATCCAAGAGCTTTTAGCGGAGTTGAACTCATAGTATCTGCGTTTTGAGCAATTTCTTGATTTTGGCGAAATTTAACAGAAGCATTGGCATCTCTTAACATCAAAATTGCACCTTGTGAGTCCATCTCTTGTGATAAAACATTTTCTTTGAAAGTTATATTAGAAATTTTATTTACTTGCATTTTTCACCTCCGTGAATTGTTTCTTTTTGATTAAGTGTTTTTTTAACACTTCATCTAACAAAATTATTATGATACATATCAAAAAAAAAGTCAAGAGGGTAAAAATAAAATTGTAAACAAATGTAAACACAGCGAAAATAAAGGGTTTTGGGATAAAATGTTAAAAATACACTTAAAAATAACCAAGTTGGTTATTAGCCATTCGGTGTATTTTTTACACTAAATCAAAACGGCATGCCTAAATTAGTTACCATAAAGCAACACAAGCTTTTGTAAATGAAGAAAAATTGCTATACAGATATTTCAAATGATGTTCGGCAATACTTTTAAATTTGTATTAGACTTTGTTGTTTCTTAACATTTTAATCTTTTGAAAGTATTATGGTATGATGTTTATATGGGGAAAAATGATAAAAAGATAAATAAAAACAAAATGTTTTCTGATAGGCTTATGTGGTTTCAGGCAGGTTTTTTTGTGGCATTACTGCTGTTTATATTTTATTTATTTTGTGTACAGGTGCTGGATGTAAGACATTTTAGAGTTAAAGCTAAAAATCAAAGGAGGGCTTCCTCTTTTGTAATGCGAGGAGATATTTTTGACAGAAACGGAATAAAGTTAGCTACGGATACGGTTTATTATGATATTTTTGCAAGAAAAGCAGATTTTGTACACACTCCGGAAGAATTAGCTAAATTACTTGCTCCGATTCTTAAAATATCGCAATATGACTTAACAGAAAAATTGCGCCAAAATGTTGCATTAATTTCTTTAAAAAAGAATGTTGACAGAAGAACAAGAAATGAAATCGCAAAATTAAATTTGCGTGAAATACCTATGGATAAAAAGAGTATAAGGACATATCCTCAGGGGACTTTGGCTGCTCATGTTTTGGGATATTATAATTTTGATGCTGATGTAGCTTCCGGTGTAGAGTTAACGGCAGGAGACAAATTGGAAAGTGTTACAAAATCATCTTCGTTCGAAATGACTCCTAAGGGAAAGGTAATATATAATATTACGACAGATCCTGTTGCTGCTACCAAACCTGTTAAAGGCAAGGATGTTACATTGACAATTGATGCTGCTGTTCAGCACGTTTGTGAAAAAGAGTTAATGAAGTCTATTCAGAAGTTCCATGCTCAAAGAGGCGCTGTTATTGTTATGAACCCAAGAAACGGAGAAATTCTTGCTTATGCTGTATATCCATACTTTGATCCGAATAATTTTAAGAATGCCACAAGTTATCAGATAAAGAATTGGACACTAACCGATGTATTTCCTCCCGGTTCCACTTTTAAGACAATCACTGTTGCATCAGCAATTGAATTAGGGAAAATTAATAAATATTCAAGGATTAACGATACTGGGAAAATTAAAATAGGTTGGTGGACTATCAAAAACTATGATTATGGCAGACATCCTAACCCAGGAATGATAGATTTAGTGTATCTTTTTGAACATTCAAGCAATGTAGCTTCTGTTGTTGTTGCACAAATGATGGGAAAGCATGAATATCATAGTATGTTGAAGAAATTCGGTTTTGGTGAAAAAACCGGTATTGACTTACCCGGAGAATCAGTAGGTTTGCTTAAAAATCCAAACAGATGGGATACGTCAGATCATGCTTCAATGGGATATGGTTATGGTTCTTCTGTCACTGCAATTCAAATGGTATCTGCGGTATCGGCATTGGCTAATGACGGTGTCAGAGTTACTCCGCATGTAATTAAATATTCTCCTGAGGAAGAAGAAATAAAAGTAAAAAGAGTTCAAGTCATGACACCGGAACATGCAAGAGTAGTTACAGAATTGTTGACTGAGAGTATAAACAGAGGAAAATCGCCGATTAAAAATCCAAGTTACAATATAGCAGCAAAAACCGGAACTTCGATTAAGCCAAAAGAAAATGGAGTCGGTTATACTAACAAATTGTACACGTCAATAGTAGGCTATATGCCTTCAACTAATCCACAGGTTTTAATTTATGTAATAGTTGACTCCGCACAAGGTGGGGAAATTTGGGGTAACACAGTAGCTGCGCCTATTTTTAAAGAAATTTCAACTCAGATTGCAAGAATATTAAATTTACAGCCTGATAAAGGGGAGCATTTTAAAATATAATGAGAGGTTATAATGAAACTAAGAACGCTTATTGACAACATTAATTATGAAGAATTAGTAAATATAGACGGATTCTCCGATGAAATATTAGGGATTTCGTATAATTCGAAAAAAACAGAGCAAGACGATTTGTTTATATGTTTAACAGGAGAACATGTAGACGGGCATGAATATGCGGAAGAAGCCGTTTTAAACGGAGCATGTTTGTGCATAGTAGAGAGAAGGTTAAACCTTGATGTACCTCAAATTGTTGTATCAGATACAAGCAAAATTATTGCTCAAGTTTCTGATCTTTTTTATGGTTCACCGTCTCGTAAACTAAACCTTATTGGTGTTACAGGAACAAACGGAAAAACAACCGTGACACATCTTATTCAAAAAATATATGAAGCAAATAATGAAAAATGTGCTTTAATAGGAACTTTAGGGCATAAGTTTTTTTCAGAAGACAGTTACCATGATGCTAAACATACAACTCCGCAAGCTCCTGAGCTTCAAAAACTGTTTCATGAAATAAACGATAAGAACATTGAAAATGTTGTTATGGAAGTCAGTTCACATGCGCTTGCTCAGCACAGAGTTGATTATTGTGATTTTAATGTTGCAGTTTTGACAAATTTAACGCAAGACCATTTAGATTTTCATATAACAATGAATAATTACTTCAAGGCAAAGGCAAAACTTTTCGAAGATTTAGTTGCCGGAGATTATGCGATTATTAATGCTGATGATGAATATGCAACCGGATTTATGGAATCGGTATCACCTACAGTTAATTTGTATACATATGGTATTAATATGCCGGCTGATGTCAGAGCTGAGAAAATATCTTTCAGCAACAGTGGAGCATCATTTATATGTGATATAAAGGGAGAAAAATATCCTATAAACTTAAAAATGAACGGTATGTTTTCTGTATATAATGTTTTAGCGGCTTTAACTACTGCTGTTGCTCTCGATCTTGATATTCAGAAAACGATATATACACTGGAAGAAATTCAAGGTGTAGCAGGCAGGTTTGAAGTCGTTGTAAATAAACCGACTGTTATTGTTGACTATGCGCACACTCCGGATGGACTTGAAAATGTTTTGAAAGCAGCCAGAGAGATTACACCAAACGGAGCAAATCTCTTATGCGTTTTTGGTTGCGGCGGGGACAGAGATGCTACAAAACGACCGAAAATGGGAGCTATTGCAGAAAATTTAGCAGATAAAGTAATTGTGACAAGTGATAACCCGCGTTCGGAAAATCCTCAGCAGATAATTACAGATATTTTAGCAGGGTTTAAAAGCGTAAGCAATGTAGTTGTTGAGCCGGACAGAGAACTTGCAATAAAAGAAGCGTATAAAATAGCGAATGCTAATGATGTTGTAATTGTTGCAGGAAAAGGGCATGAGGATTATCAGATATTAGCGAATGAAACGATTCATTTTGATGACAGAGAAAAAGTAAAAGAAATATTTGTAGGCGAATGATGAAAACTCCTTTAATAATTGAACAGCATTTCCATGGTGCCTACGGTGTTGATTTTAACAGAGCGGAGGTGAATGAGATTATTGACCTCGCTAAAAAACTTAAATCCACCGGGATTGGCGGATTTTTTCCGACTCTTGTTACCGATTCCGTTGAAAATATTAAACGTCAAATTGCGGTGATAAAGGAAGCATCAAAATCATGTCCCGAGATTTTAGGGATTCATCTGGAGGGAATTTTTATAAACCCAACGAAGAAGGGAATACACAATTCTGAACACTTTTTGCCACTAACGGTAGAAAATTATAAAAAACTTGAAGACGATTTTATAAAAATTGTTACTTTGGCACCGGAATTGGATGAAGGTTTAATTGAATATTTAAAAAAGAATGAAATAAAGGTTCAAGCCGGACATTGTACAGGTTTTGGCAAGGTTGATGCAGTGACACATATGTATAATGCTATGTCAGGAGTTACTCATCGAGGAATATCAACTGCATTGAGCGCATTAATAAATGATGATATTTATACGGAAGTTATAGCTGACGGTATCCATGTAAGTGACGATGCGTTAAAGCTGCTGTTCAAATCCAAACCTGAAGATAAAGTTATACTAATAAGTGACGCATTGCCAATAACGTATAGCAATATAGAGGAAACAACGTTTGCGGATTCTAAAATATATTATGACGGTAAAAGTGCAAAATCTGCTGACGGCACTATTGCAGGAAGTACTATGCTGCTTCCTGAAATAATAAAAATTCTGGGAAATAAAAATATGTTTAACCCGAGATTTATACAAAATACGTATAATTATCACAATTTACACCCAATCGGAGAAATCACTTGGGATGAAAATTATAATATAACTAATATAGAATACTAAAAATAAAGTGATTTAATCAGGAGGTCCGTCATGAATATAAAAACACTAGGTCGAGTCGGTATAATTTCAGGAGAAATTCTTTTGAGTATTTTTATATTATTTTTGTTACTTCCTTTTATTTTAAACTTTTTTATATATAAATATACTCCTCAAATCGTAGGTGAAATCAACAAAGCTACAGGATTAAGTGCAGGCATAGAGGAATTAAAAATTGTAACAACTCCAAAATTAACTGCAGGAATAAAAGTTAAAAATTTTGAGTTGTATACCCCTCAAAAAGAGCCTGTTATTATTGCAGATAACTTTCAGATTAAAATGTCTTTAATTCCGATACTTACCAAAAATATTCGCATTGATGCAGTAAGTTTGGATAATGCAGATATTACGCTTCAATTTAATAAAGACGGAAGTTTGTATATTGAAAAATATTTCCCGCCGCAAACAGAAAGCAAAGAAGAAGCCGGAACACCTTCTTATTTGCCATTGGGTTTGAAACTTTCTAACCATCTTCCCGATATTCATATAGGTAGCTACAAATTATCTGTAATTGACGGAGCAGATAAGTACGTTTTGAAAGGAAATAAAACCGATATTTCAGATTTTATTTTGAATAAAAGTATTAAAGTTAAAGGGTGCGGTTCTTTGACTTTGAAGGACAAAGAACAATTTAAGTATAATGTTAAGCTGTTCAATAAAATAATGCCGGATGTTGATTTAAATGAACTTGTATTTAATCCGCAAAATGAGGATAAAAAAGATGGTATAAATGTTGATATAAATATCATAGAAATTTTAAAAGGATTATACAATTATAAATTTTTTGCAGATACTGATATTGATTTAAAAACATCTCCTGAGAATATTGAGGGGATAATAAATATTAAGAATGTTTCGCTGATTGATTTGCCCAAAAGTAATGCAGAGTTGAAATTTAAGGGTAAAACAATTGATTTGGCGGCTAATATTTATACTGCTAAAAATGAAGTTTCAAAGTTAAGCGGAAAGGTAGCTACAGGTAAACAACCGTATTTGGATTTAAATTTTAAATCAGATTTAGAAATTTCAAATGTACTGAATATAACCAAAAAGGTAGCTGAAATATTTAATATTAATGATTTAAAAACGTTAAGTGCTAATGGCAAATTAAGTGCAGACTTTGATATAAAATCTGACACAAAAACAGTCAAATCAAGCGGATATCTCAAAATCCCTTTTGCGAAGTTGTTTTATGGAGTTTATAATATTGGCGTAGATAACATCAATGCTGATATTAGTTTGAATGACAATAATATTAATGTTAAAAATGTAAGTTTTTCTATTTTGGGACAGCCTTTAAAATTATTTGGAACAATAAACCAGGATGCTGTGAGCGATTTGCATCTTACAGCAAATAAACTTAGTTTAAAAGGACTTCTTATAGCATGCGGTCAAGCGAGCTTGCTTAAAGAAAATCCGGTCTATAGTGGTGATATATCTATGGACGTTATTATAAAAGGCAAACTTGAAAAAATTAATCCGATAGTAAAAATTGATATTCAAAATGCTGATATTAAAAATTTGCCATCAGATATAAGATTGAAAGCACCACAAACAAAGGCAAATATTGTATCTGACGGAAAAACATTCAGCGGAAATGCAATAAGTACAAATGTACTACTTATAAATCCGGCGGCAAAAGTATCTGCACCAAAGATTTTAGCTAATATAAAAGAGCAAGAGATTGAATTTTCACCAACGCCGGTAACAATAGAAAAAATTAAGACAAATGTTTCCGGAAAAATTACAAATTATCTTACCGAAAAAATAGGTTTGAATTTTATTTCAACCGGTGATATTAAGTCTGCTTTATCGGGAAACGTTGATGTATTAAAGCAATCTCTTAATTTGACATATACAACAACTGAAATGTCTGAGATTATTATACCTTTATTTGACAAATCAAAAATGCTATTTAAAGGTAAATTGAATATAACGGGAAGTATGGTAAATCCTATCGTCAGCGGGATTGTGTCTGTCCCGAAAATTAATATTCCGGAAATACCTGTTACCATGAACAACATGGATATCAAGCTGCAAGGAACAATTTTGCACGGTTCTGCTACGGTTCAAGAATTTATCTCAGGTGGGATAAAAGCACAAAACTGTGTTTCTGATATTGAGCTTAAAGGAAATGACTTCTATCTTAAAAATCTTCAAGGTACGGCATTTGGCGGTAAGATTAACGGTAATATTATTTATAACTTAGCAAATGCAAAAACAAAAATTGATTTTAAAGGAGAAGGTTTAAATGCAGAAAAAGCTATTGAGGGCGCAGCAGGTATAAAAAATGCATTAACAGGAACGCTTAATTTTAATACTAAGTTAACTCTTACGGTACTGGATTATAATGACATGATTAAATCAATGAAAGGTGATTTGAATTTTGATATCAAAAATGGTGCATTCGGATCAATTGGAAGACTTGAGGGACTCTTAAGTGCTAATAATATTTTGACAAATACTTTGCTCAAAAATACGGTCGCATCAATAACAAATGCGACAGGCTTGGCTACAACGGCACAGTTTGATACGCTGAGTAGCTCTATGACATTTTCTGATGGTTGGGCAAATTTAAAAAATATTAAAAGTGCCGGAAAAAGCCTCTGTTATTATGTAACCGGAAAATTCAACCTTATTAATTCTTCTGCAAATGTTGTTATTCTTGGCAGATTGGACGCTCCGATGGTTGCAAAACTCGGTATTTTAGGGCAGCTGTCAGCGGATAAAATTTTGGGTTCTTCAGTTGCAAAAATAGTAAAAGTGTTTACTACAGACCCACGGGGAGAAAATATTGCAGCAATTCCTGCTCTGACCAACGGAAGCACAAATTATAAAGATTTTAAGGTTAATTTTAACGGCGGAATCGAAAGCAAAAGCTCAGTTAAAATTTTTAAGTGGCTTTCTAATCCCGATATGAGCGAAGTTGACGGCATGAGCACAAAAGATGCAATAAAAACTATAAAGACTTCTGTTAATCAAGATATCAAGTCAACTGTTAACTCTGTTACAGATAGTATTAACACACAAAAACAGCAGATAAAGGATACTACTGAACAATTTAAAAACAGTGCTGAAGAAATTAAAAATTTATGGAAAAGTGTAAAACAGCAAGCAAAACAATCTTCTCAAGCAGAATCTGCAAAGGAAATATTACCTGGACAGAATGAAGCAGCATCACAGGCTTCGTCAAAAAATTCTGTACAAACAAGTACTGAACAAACGACTTCAACAGCAGAATAAAAAAGACGCGGCGGATTTTCCGCCGCGTCTTTTTTAGAAACTAATATCTTGCCAAGTACTTATCTATTTCCCACTGAGAAACGTAAGTTCTGAAATTATCCCATTCAATATCTTTTGCTGTAATAAATTCATCTAAGATATGAGAACCGAGTGCAGTTTTTGCAATCAAAGATTTTTCCAAGTAGCCGAGAGCTTCTTTCAAACTTCCGGGCAGCGATTCTATTTTTAATTTCTTTCTATCTTTTTCTGAAAGTTTATAAATATTAGCATCAACAGGTTTTGGAGGTTCAATTTTGTTTCTCACGCCATCAAGACAAGCTGCAAGAATTGTTGCGAAAGCCAGATACGGGTTGCAGCTTGGATCAGGAGAACGAAGTTCGACACGTGTAGAAACCCCTCTTTTTGCAGGAACTCTCAATAAAGCACTTCTGTTTGCAAGTGACCAAGCCATATATACGGGAGCTTCATACCCTGGAACCAAACGTTTGTAACTGTTTACTGTAGGGTTAAGAATAGCCGTAATGCTTTTTATGTGTTTTAAAATTCCGCCAATTGCATATTTTGCTGTATCGGATAGTTGGTATTCTGCTTTAGGGTCATAGAAAGCATTCTTTCCTTTTGTGTCAGATAAAGATAAGTTGCAATGCATTCCGGAACCGTTGATACCGTATACTGGTTTTGGCATAAACGTAGCGTGTAATCCGTATTCTGCAGCTACGGCTTTTACTGCAATTCTGAAGGTTGCAATATTATCTGCCGCTGTTAAAACGTCAGAATATTTGAAATCGATTTCGTGTTGGCCGTCTGCTACTTCATGGTGAGAGGCTTCAATATCAAATCCCATATCTTGAAGAGTGCTTACAATATCAGCTCTCACTGATTCTCCCAAGTCATCAGGACCCATGTCATAATAACCTGCTCTGTCATGGGTTCTTGTTGTGATATGTCCGTCATCATCTTTTTCAAAAAGGAAGAATTCTGCTTCCGGACCTATATTCATTGAAAAACCAAGCTTATGAGCTTCTTGCATCAATCTTTTTAGATTGCAGCGCGGGCATCCTTCAAAAGGAGTTCCGTCAGCGTTATAGATATCGCAGATAAGTCTTGCTGAGTTTCCACTTTCTCGTTCTTGCCAAGGTAGAATTTGAAACGTATTTTTATCCGGAACAAAGAACATATCGGAAGTTTCAATATTCCTAAAACCTTTTATAGAGGACCCATCAAGCATAATATCATTGTTTAGAACTCTGTCGATGTGTCCGGATGGAATTGCAAGGTTTTTAACCTGACCATTAATATCAACGAACTGTAATTTAATAAATTGTACGTCATGTTCTTCTATCAATTTCTTGATATCGTCATCGGTGTATTGGTGTCCCCCTGCAGGGTGGTGTTTAAAATCCATAAAACTTCCTCCATTCTTATCTTTTATGTTTTTCATTTTATATTATACCTACCCTTCGGGTCAATAGTTAAAATGTAAACAATGAATAGTTTTTTGTTATTTTATTATTAAATTTTGTAACAGTTTTCAGAAAAATATTAAAGTTTTTTCTGAAAATGTCGACAAACATGAAGTAAGTTTTAGAAAAGAAAAGGATTGGCAATGAAACTCGAGTGGCAGCCAAATATACCACAGATATCAAATAATTCGACGATAGGCTGGCAGGACCGGAGAAAAGAACCGAGTCTTTTACCTTTTGCGGAAAGAGATGTTTGCTATTGGATTTGCATAACATAAGTTTATATAATCATTGCCATATATATTGTCTGATTGATTAATCTTATGTACTTTTTTAGGAACACTTAAATATGTTATTTTGTTATTGATAGGTAATATGTTCATCTACTACACACATTCATTAATAATATACACTAACATAAAATATCTAAATAATAAAAATTGCCTTATATATTAAAATTTGTAACTAAATTTATATAAACAATGACAATTAACGTCTAAAATATGAATAATACATATTTCTAAATTTTGGTTTTAGGATTTACCTGTTGAAGAATATGACGAACTAATAAAGAATTTAAAAATAAGAGTTTTGGGCAAAGAAAACAGTGAAAGGTTTTTTAAAGATTAATTTTACCAAATCCTTAAACATTCGTTACAATTAGTGGAAATTCTGTGTTTTATTTAATAGAATATTCTGTAGGGAGATGTGGGCATTTGTTCTACAATCAAAAACAAGAAGGGGATTTTTAACATGAATAATACTAAAGTTCTTCTGCCGCAAGATGTAAGAAAGCTTTTAAATATAGATAACAAGGAAATAGTTGATCTTTGCAGAAAGACCTCTGTTACCCCCAAAAAAGATCGCAGCGGTCAAATCTATTTTTCTGTCGATGAAGTCAGAAAACTAAAAAATGCAAAGTCTACAATAGCTAATGAAGTAAAGGAAAAGAGAATGACATTACCCGTTATGAACAAGCCAAATTCACAAGCCGTAGTGAACGGACTTTTAGATACATTGAATAAGATGGAAAACAACATTACTGAATCAATGACAAAGCTTATTGATGAAAAACTTGAAGGCATGGACGATGTTGTTTTAGAACTTGTCAGATGCAAAACTGAAAACGAAAATCTTAAAAATAAAGTTAATGAACTTAACAAAGAAAACTTTAAGCTTAAAAATATCCTAAATAGCTTTAAGCCTCTTATGGCAGGTTTCTACATTAAAAAAGAAGAAGAAGAAATACTATTATAAATTGAGGAAGGAATAGCTAATGGCAAAAGAAGATACAACGGCAACGATAGAAAAACCAACAGACGAAAGAGCTAAAGCTTTAAAACTTGCTATAGATAAAATAGAAAAAGACTTTGGGAAAGGTGCCATAATGAAGCTTGGCGACAAGCCTGCGGTTAGCGTTGAAACTATCCCTACTGGAGCACTTGCTCTCGATGTGGCGCTCGGTGTCGGAGGAATTCCTCGCGGACGTATTATAGAAGTTTACGGTCCAGAATCTTCCGGCAAAACAACTCTCGCTCAGCACATTGTTGCTGAATGTCAGAAAAAAGGCGGTATAGCAGCTTTTGTTGACGCAGAACACGCTCTCGATCCTGAATATGCCAGAAATCTCGGTGTAAATATAGATGAATTACTGATTTCTCAACCTGATACCGGTGAACAAGCATTGGATATTACTGAAGAACTTGTACGTTCAGGAGCTGTTGATATCATCGTTGTTGACTCAGTTGCAGCTCTTGTTCCAAAAGCCGAAATTGAAGGCTCAATGGAAGACCAACAAATGGGCTTGCAAGCAAGATTAATGTCTAAAGCTTTGAGAAAATTGACAGGTATTATCGGTAAAACGAATACTACAGTGATTTTTATTAACCAATTAAGACAAAAAATTGGAGTTATGTACGGAAATCCTGAAACAACAACTGGTGGTAATGCTTTAAAGTACTACGCTTCTGTCCGTATGGAAATTAAACGCGTAGAAGGACTTAAAGGCGATGGAGAAGATGTCGGTAACCACGTTAGAGTTAGGGTGCTTAAAAATAAAGTTGCACCTCCTTTCAGAACAGCAGAATTTGATATTATTTTCGGCAAAGGCATATGTAAAATCGGTAACATCCTTGATGTTGCAGTTGATTTAGATATAGTTAAAAAAGCAGGTTCTTGGTTCAGTTTTAACGATGAAAAATTAGGACAAGGAAGAGACAAAGCTAAAGAATTTTTAGCAGCTAATCCTGAAGTTCTTGATACAGTTGAAAAACTGGTAAGAGAAAAGCTTGCTGAAAATGCATAAAATTTAATAATACAAATGGCGCCGACACATTTTGTGTCGGCGCCATTTGTATTAATTTATTATTTTACTAAAGCAGAAATAAATCTTATAGAATCATCTGCTAATTCTCTGACAAAATCTCTGGCTATTTTTGACAAAGGTCTTTCATCAATCTTAT